>JAGFXO010000112.1 GCA_017861285.1 Geobacteraceae bacterium
GCGCCGTAATAGGTTCGATTGTTGTACGGGTGGTGATTTTCATCAGTCGGGAAAACATCCGCAAGGCCGTAAACCGACGCAGATGAAGCGTATACCAGTTTACCAACTTTTTTCTCGACTGCGGCCTGGAGCGCATTATGCGTCCCCATCAGCATCACTTCCATGGCTTCCCGGGGATTTTCGGCGCATCTGGTAATCCGTAAGGCCGCCATATGGAACATACCATCCATGCCGTCAGCCAGGTCCATGAACAGCGAAAGGTCGCGTATATCCCCCTTCACGAGCTTGACCCTGGAATCCTTCAGGGTTTCTTCGAGATTGTGCATGCTCCCACGCACGAAATTATCAAGAAGAACTACCTCGGCTGCTCCGCCTTCCAAAAGCCTGTCAGCAATATGCGACCCCATCAGACCTGCACCGGCGGTTATCAGGAACCTTTTTCCTCGTATCTCCATGAATTATCCTTTCACATTATCAAGGTTTGAAATCAAGATCATCTTTCGCTCAAACGATGTTCATAAAGCTTTGAATGCCTCTCTCACCGCCTTCGCCACATAATGCTGCTGGTCAGGCGTCAATTCGGGGAACATCGGCAGGGAGACAACCTCATTGGCGGCCGCTTCGGAATGGGGGAAATCCCCTGCCCCGTAGCCGAGATCCGCGTATGCCGGTTGAAGATGAACCGGCACCGGATAATGAACGCCGGTTTGAATACCCTGGCCTGTCAAGGCGTTTTGAAACCCGGAGCGATCAGGCACCCGCACAGCGTAAATATGATACACATGACGACAAAAAGGCATTTCATGCGGTGTCTTCACGCCTGAATCCGCCAGGAGTTCATTATACCGCACCGCATTGGCCCGCCTCGCTTCGGTCCATTTTTCGAGATGGCGCAGTTTTACCCGCAACAAAGCTCCCTGCAGTCCTTCCATACGATAGTTGTACCCCTTCAGAATGTGATGGTATTTGCTTTCCGCACCCCAGTCCCTCAGCATGCGTATCGTGCGGTCGTATCCCTGGTCATTGGTAACCACCATCCCCCCCTCACCACACGCACCCAGGTTCTTGCCGGGATAAAAGCTGAAGCAGCCCATATGTCCCAGACTGCCGACCCGACGCCCCCTGTATTCGGCTCCATGCGCCTGGCAGGCATCCTCTATGACAACAAGGCCGTGAAACCGGGCTATTTCCAGGATGGGATCCATGTCGGCTGACTGACCGTAAAGGTGTACCGGCACAATCGCCTTAGTCCTCGGGCTAATGGCCGCCTCTATCCTTTCAGGATCCATGGTCAGGGAAACAGGGTCGATATCAACGAAAACCGGTTTTGCTCCCGTGTAAACGATAGCGGCAACCGTAGCGACAAAAGTGAAGGGAACTGTTATTACTTCATCACCGGGGCCGATTCCGGCTGCCAGCAACGCCAAGTGAAGCGCGCTGGTACCAGTATTTACGGCAATTCCTGCACCGGCATTCTGGAAGGAGGCAAACTCCCGTTCGAAAGCGGCAACTTCCTCTCCCAGCACATACGAGCAACTCTCCAGAACCTTGTTGACAGCCGGCTGGATCTCCGACTTGATAGATTGGTACTGAGCCTTCAGGTCCAGAAACGGGACTTCCTTGATACTATTGTTGTTAACCGGGACTTCTCTTTTGTCCATGTATCGCAAAACGCGGGCGGGAACCCCGGCAACAATCGCATTTGCCGGTACATCTTTGGTTACCACGCTTCCCGCACCTATAATCGCGTTCTCGCCGATCGTTACGCCACCGAGTACTGTTGAACTGGTGCCGATTGAAGCCCCTTTCTTCACCAGGGTCCTGATGCATTCCCAATCCGCGTCGGTCTGAAGACGTCCGTCAACGGTGGATCGCGGATAGTTGTCATTTATGAAAGATACATTGTGGCCGACAAAAACATCGTCCTCTATGGTAACCCCTTCGCAGATGAAAGTATGGCTCGAGACCTTGACGTTCCTTCCGATCTTTGCATTTTTCTGGATCTCCACAAAAGTGCCGATTCTCGAGTTGTCACCGACCTCGCATTCATAGAGGTTGACGAAATCCGCGATTCTCGTGTTCTCTCCCAGCTTTACGTCTCTGATGCTCTTTTTGGGACTGTCACTCATAGTTTGACCTCTCTCCCCCTGTGCTTGATGGACATCTCGGAGGCTTCCAATATCTTCACAACATTCAGTCCGGCAATACCGTCGGTATGGGGGGTGCGGCCGGTACTTATGCAATCGGCAAACTCGGACGCAACAAGGCGAAGGGCTTCGCACGTATCCAGTTTCGGCGCCCACATATCGCCCAGGCGATACGAGACGCGAGCGTCATGGACTCCTTCCGGGTTGAGAACGTCAATTCCCCTGTCATAGACCTTCACCTTTTCACTCGACTCCATATCGTCGTAAAGGATCGTCTTTTTACTGCCGCCGATGAGAAGTGTACGGATTTTGACCGGCGAGATCCAGTTGTTGTGGAAGTGCGCGATGAGTCCGCTGTTGAAGTAGACCGTTAGATAGGCAATGTTTTCGATCCCGTTTCCAATATGACATGCGCCATTCGCACAGACGCTCACCGGCTCCTCGCAGACAAGGTGCTCGAGAATGGAGATGTCGTGGGGGGCCAGGTCCCAGATTACGTTCACATCGCGCTGGACCAGGCCCAGATTTATGCGTACCGAATCGAAGTAATAGATGACGCCCAGATCTCCCCCGTCCACGATTTCCTTCATCTTCCTCACTGCCCCGGTATAAATGAAAGTATGGTCTACCATAAGCGTTAGTCTCTGCCTTGCCGCAAGGTCCACGAGTTTTTCCGCCTCCGCCACCGACTTGGTAAGCGGCTTTTCAACCAGAACGTGCTTTCCGTGCTCCAGCGCCCTGCGGGCCAACTCGTAGTGCGTCCCTACCGGGGTCGAAATGGCAACTGCATCTATCGATGGATTTTTCAGGACATCTTCATAGTGGGTTGTAACTTCAATCGACGGGAATTTGGACTTCACCAGCGCGAGACGCTCCGGGTCCCTGTCATAGCAGGACACCACGCTGACATCCCTGGTTTCCTGAAAATTGCGAACAAGATTGGGGCCCCAGTAACCATACCCGATAACGGCAATATTAATCATTATTTCAAACCTCCTTAGCAATACTAACCTGATTGTCGGCTATCTCACGCGGCACGAACCATTCCCCCTTCTCGTGAAAGACTCCGAAGTGGGTGTTGTAAAGGTGGTGTCTTATGTGGAAGTTGGGACCATCCAGGGAGCCGTATTTTTGCTGAAAATCCTTGTCCCACACAAATGCGCTGATCGTATAGGATTCGGAGACTATTTTGAGAGGAGGCGTCAAGACCTCGACAACACCATCACCATGGAGGGATGGGACGGGAAAACCGTCCGTAGCCGTGCTGTAATTGCAGCAAGCGACGTTGTCGGAACGTATCAAGGCAACAACGAAATTGGGATTACGGATCTCCTTGATGGCCGTGTAACACACGCGGACCCGCATCCTCTCCCCATACTCGAAGATGGCGCGCGGGGTGCCGGATTCGTCGAAGATCTGTACATCGGTAATATGAATCGGCATTTCCGACGTCCCTCCCATGGCAGCGGCGCCTGCCCGTCTATCACTGCTATACCGGCTGACTTTTTCGTACAGGGGGATCACTTCGTCGGGGGGGCCGTCAGCCCGGATCTCCCCATGTGCAAGCCAGATGACCCTCTTGCAGATTGCTTTAATTGAAAACATATTGTGCGAGACGAATAAAATTGTTGCGCCGCTATTGCGCAGTTCTTCCGCATATGCCATGCACTTTCTCTGGAATTGCAGATCGCCGACGGACAGGACCTCATCGACCAGCAATATCTCCGGTTTCAGATGCGCGGACACGGCAAAGGCAAGCCGCACATACATCCCGCTGGAATAGCGCTTCACCGGCAGGTCAATGAACTTGTCAATCTCGGCAAAATCCACAATGGTATCGAAACAGCGGCGGATCTCTTCCCTTTTCATGCCGATAATGGCACCGTTGAGGAAGATGTTCTCCCGGCCGGTGAGCTCGGGATGAAAACCGGTGCCTACTTCCAGAAGCGAACCGACCCGCCCAAAGATTTCACCCCTCCCGAGGGTCGGTTCGGTGATTCTCGAAAGAATTTTGAGCAGTGTGCTTTTTCCAGCACCGTTGTGCCCTATGATGCCGACAATTTCCCCCTGTCCGATTTCGAAAGAGATATCCCGTAAAGCCCAGAAGGACGTCTCGTTCTGATTCCCTGGTCTTTTATTTTTACCCCGGAATACAGACATAAGACTTTCCATCAGTTGATCCCGAAGGGTGTCATGACGGTGTTTTGCCATTGCTAGATCATATTTCTTGGACAGTTGTTCGGTCCGGATAGCCAGATTTTCCATAAATTATTTCCTATTTATGCACAACAAGCTGCCATAATGAACCACGTCAGCGGTCCGCCGGACTTTATCAGATAACATCGGCAAATGTCTGTTCCATCCTTTTGAAGTAAACAATCCCTCCGAACAACAAAAGAAGTACTACTGCCGCACTGACTGCCATGACAATAAAATCCGGGCTTTTCTTCCCAAGGAGAGCCCAGCGGAAACCTTCGATCACGCCGGCCATCGGATTCAGGCTGTAAAGCAATCTCCACTGTTCAGGAACCATGCTTACAGGGTACGCTACAGGTGATGCATACATCCAGACCTGGCTCAGGAACGGGATAGTGTGCCCCACGTCGCGATATCTCACGTTCAGTGCAGAGGACCAAAGGCCTACGGCCAGAGCTGTCGTAATGGCAAGGCCCAGGAAAAGAGGTAGCGCCAGCAAACCCCAGGTAGGCGCGATATCGTACCAGGCCATCAGGATCAGCAAAACCATGAATGAGAAAAGCAAGTCCACCATGGGGGAAACCGAAGCCGCAAGAGGGATCAGCAGACGGGGAAAATAGACTTTCGTGACCAGGCTGGAGCTTCCGACCAGGCTGTTTGCACTTTGTGTCAGCGCTTGAGAGAAATATATCCAGGGAAGCAAAGCCGCGTAAGCGAATACGGGATAGGGAATCCCGTCTGAAGGAATCTTGGCGAATTTGCTGAATATCACCGTAAATAACACCATGGTGACCATTGGCTGCAATATGGCCCAGAGAGCCCCTATTGCCGTCTGTTTATACCGCACCTTTACGTCACGCCAGACCAGGAAGAACAATAATTCCCGGTGATTCCACACACTGCGCAGATCAAGTTGGAAGAGACCCTTGCGGGGTTGTATTATAATTGAAGGCTTTTTCACTGCGTTTCCAGCAGCCAACTCCATATCGAACACCTCATTTCCGATGAAATCATGCAACAGGACTCGACCTATTTACTGTAAAATTCGGGATGTTTAATGCTCATGCCCCCTTGCCGGACCACCCATCGAAACCGAGAACGGCCGCTAACGAGGAGAATTTTAAATTATCGAGAAGATTCCTGATTTTATTCTCGGTTCCCTCCAGATTCAAATAGTGCCTGAACCTGGATCTGAAGCTCGCTTTTATTCGCGGCTGTGAGGGATCAATCTCCCACGGGTGGAAGTAGACAACAGCCGGCTGATTCTCCTTGTCGTTAATATATCGTATGGCGCTCCTCACCAGCAAAACGGGTAGAAGCCGCAGGTAGCCGCCTCCCGCGATCGGGATCCTGGCTTGCCACCGACCGAGTTTCAGCGGAAGAGTGGAGATTGGAAATTCCCTGATTCTCCCTGCTCGCGTAGTGATCTCATGGGGAAAACGCTCACCTCCCGGAATGCCGTAAACATCATGAACTATCGGAAAAATGCTGGAGTCATAGGAAAACCCCTCTTCAACAAGGATGTCCAGAGCCCACAGGGACTTGGCGGTGATGGAGTAACTGGGCGCCCGGTACCCAAGCACGGGCTGACCTGTTATATCCTCGAGAAGTCCCTTGGACTTCCTTATATCATTGCGAAACCTTTCGGGCCCGATGCGGTACACCAGTTCGTGCCCGTAACCGTGGCACCCGATTTCATGGCCAGTTCCCCTGATCTTTCTCACCAGACCTGGCAGTCTCTCTGCAACCCAACCAAGCATGAAAAATGTTCCTCTGACATCGTACGAGGCAAGAATGTCGAGCACCCTGGAAGTGTTGGCCTCGACACGAAGCGGGTATTCACCCCAGCGTTCCCTGGCTACGTGACGCTCAAAGGCGGTCACTTGAAAATAATCCTCAACATCAATGGAAAGCGCATTAATCATCTTCAGAATACCTTGGTAAGTTCCACCATCGCACGATTTGTCCGCCTGTTGTCTTCGACTATTGTCGGTGAGTCATAATCGACAAACATGTATTCCAAAGAAACGGAAATCTCACGCGGAAGTTCATAACGCAACAGGGGATTTACAAATATCCTGTTTGTGTGGCCACCGTTGTCCTCGTAGTCGTATCTTTCTGCAACGAAATCGAGCTTCGCCGTAAGCCGCGGCAGCAACTCATAGGAAAACCCCAACTCACCGCCATATGTTTTTTGCGTGAGTTTGTCCGTCTTGAGGTCGGTATATTCGGAATATCTCACCCCAAGGGAGGCCGAACCACGGGGAAGTTTCTTTTCCAGTTTCCCCGAAAAAAGCATTTCCTCGGTCAGAACCTGAAGGGGATCCTCATCGTATCTGACCATTGCCTCTATAAGAGCGACATAGGTACCGAATGTGTGGTTTATGCCGGCATTCCAGAATGGATTGCTGAACGATGTACCGTCTCTAAACTCGATGTCGGTATACCCTCCATATCCGAATATAAAGCACTTGTCGGCGTATTCATAG
>JAGFXO010000113.1 GCA_017861285.1 Geobacteraceae bacterium
ATGATTGAAGCGGCTCGCGCCCTGTATGACATGGGCTCCGCAAATGTACTGGTCAAAGGGGGGCACCTCCCCGGGGAAGAGGCCCTGGATATTCTTTTTGACGGCCATAACGTCCACCGCTTTACAACCGTCAGGATAGAATCCGTCAATACCCACGGCACGGGCTGTTCCTGCGCATCGGCCATTTCCGCTTTTCTCGCACAGGGAGAGCCGTTGCCCATTGCCGTTGAGCGGGCAAAAGATTTCATTACGGTTGGCATCAGGCTCGCCAGGACACTGGGCAAGGGGCATGGCCCCCTGAACCATTTTCTGGCGGCACAGAAAACCGGAAAAACCGCGGGAAGAGAGTAATGGTGCAGCCGCAAGAGACAGCAGCGTTCGAACGCAAAGCAGAATCAAGGAGTACGAAATGACACAGCTTGAATACGCCCGGCAGGGAATTATTACCGATAAGATGAAGGAAGCGGCGGCCGCCGAAGCCGTATCCGCGGAATTCATCAGAACGGGCATCGCCGCGGGAAATATAGTTATCTGCAACAGCCTGAAGCATGCGGGCGGCCGGCCACTGGCAGTGGGCACGGGTCTTCGGACCAAGGTAAACGCCAACATCGGAAGCTCGTCGGACGACATGGACATGGAAAAGGAACTGGAAAAGGCGCGCGTTGCCGTAGCATGCGGAGCCGACGCCCTCATGGACCTCTCCACCGGCGGACCGGTCGACGAAATACGCCGCGCCGTAATCGCCGAAACCGATGCCTGTATCGGCAGCGTTCCCCTCTACCAGGCGGCTCTGGATACCGTACGCAATAAAGGCAAGGCAATTGTCGATATGACGGTGGACGACATCTTCGAGGGAATCGTAAAACATGCAGAGGATGGAGTAGACTTCATCACCGTCCATTGTGGTGTTACCCGCAGCACCGTAGAGCGGATGAAAAACGAAGGGCGTCTCATGGACGTTGTTTCCCGTGGGGGAGCATTTACCATCGAATGGATGACATACAACGACAAGGAAAATCCCCTCTACGAGGACTTCGACCGCCTTGTGGAAATTGCCAGGGAATATGATCTGGTCCTGTCGCTGGGCGACGGCTTTCGTCCCGGCTGCCTGGCTGACGCCACCGATCGGGCCCAGATCCACGAGCTCATCATACTCGGCGAACTCACGCAGCGGGCGCAGGAGGCCGGCGTTCAGGTCATGATCGAGGGGCCGGGCCATATGCCGCTCAACCAGATCGCAGCCAATGTCCTGCTGCAGAAAAGGCTCTGTCACGGTGCGCCGTTTTACGTACTCGGGCCCCTGGTAACTGATATCGCCCCCGGATATGACCACATCACCTGCGCCATAGGCGGCGCCATTGCCGCCTCGGCCGGAGCCGATTTCCTCTGCTACGTGACCCCGAGCGAACACCTGCGCCTGCCCAATGTGGACGATGTCCGGGAGGGTGTGATCGCCTCGCGGATTGCCGCCCATGCCGCGGATATCGCCAAGGGGGTGGCGGGTGCGCTGGAGAAGGATATCAGCATGGCAAAATGCCGCAAGAAGCTTGACTGGGAAGGCCAGTTTTCCCTGGCTCTCGATCCGGAAAAAGCACGGAGGCTCAGGGCAGAATCCGGTGTCGCCGACCACGGCGCCTGCACCATGTGCGGAGAATTCTGCGCATACAAGGTCATGAATGATGCCATGGAAAAACAGGCGGCGAAAAAGTAACTTTTTTCGCAGACGACCTGTCAATCAACCTCGACCATCACCTCGTTCCTCCGCATGAACGGCGGAGTCCATGGCGGATTATACAGGGCGATGCGAGGTGCAGACCTGGCTGGCATGCCATCGCGCTGAAGGGCATTCAGCAGCCTCGCTGTTTTCTCCGTGATGGCCTCGTCGGTTGCGTATCCCGAAAAGGTAAAAACCGCGACTTTGTGCCGAGGAACAATCCTCAGCGTTACCGCCGGGCTTTTTGGCCGGGGAAGTTCATCGAGTATGGAACCGGGCGGCATGACGAAGGCAATCGTGCCGGATTCTTCCCGCCCCTGTTTCAGCACCGGGGCCGTCATCGGAATTTTCCGGCCCTCTTCTTCGGATGAACGCAGTACTGGGGCGGTCATTTTGATCTTCGACTGGCTGACATTGTCACCGGAAATGTATCGGAACAGTTCATTGAAGCCCCTTGACATGGATTCCGACTGCCTTCCCGGTTGTTTTGTCTCGGCGACGATGAAGGACTCGTACTGGCGTATCTCGTAATCCGGCTTTTTTTCGATGATTGTGTATAATGGCATATGGATATTCCTTGTAGGCAGGTAGCCGCTCAGCACCCACAGTAAAAAAAGTGTCGCTGGTATGCAAATGGCGGCTAAGATCATTTTCCTGATTCCTTTCATTCTCAACACTTGCAGGACTCCAGCTCTCGATACAGATGACCAAGAAAACGCACTGTTATCATCTTGTGGACAAAGGCCTGGGTGCACCGGTAAATCCACTGTCTCATCATCGAGGGCTTGCGGCCGCCCAGAAGCAGGGGACAGTAATCAGAGACCTGCACGGTTACCTGGACCCCCTCCTCCACGACCTCCAGCAGAAAGGCGAGCATTCCTTTACCGCATTCATTCCGTTGCACCAGGTAGCCACCTTCAATGCGAAGCGAAGCGGATTGCGAGCGCCCATCTGCGCTGAATTCCGGACCTGCAAATATGAGCAGCGGGAATGAAGAGCCGAACAAGGTAAAGGCGATATCTCCGCCCGTTACAACCGGTCGAACAATGGAAAGGGTGCATTTCCGCACAAATGCCAGATAGCTCTCCACAACGAATGCGGGGGAAAGCGTTGCCGAATATGTATGAGGAATTACAATTTGTTGCCGGGAAAAGACCGAATGATCTTCCAGGATGACTTCCTCACAGGCAATCCTTCTCTCCAGGTCCCCACTCTCCGCCGTCATTCTACCCTCCATACCAAGCATACCATAATGCAACCGTAAGTGCCGCGTAGGCTGGACATACAAATAGATTTGCCTGAATTTTTGAGCGGTAAAACCTCTCTTTTTTCCGCTGGTGGTGTACACTTTCAGGGTGGGTAGACTCCGGAGGAGAGAACATGGAAACCGGGCAGGGGAAGGTACTGATAACGGGCGCTACCGGTTTTATCGGGAAAAGACTGGTGGAGTCCCTTCTTGAAGAAGGGTTTCGGGTGCGGGCCGTCATCCGCAGGCCAGGAATTACACTGCCGAAGGATGTGGAAACGATTCCGGGCGATTTGCTTGACCGCTCATCGCTGGACCCGGTTCTAGCCGGCATCGACACTGCCTTCTACCTTGTTCATTCCATGGCAGCAGGCCGGGCCGGATTCGAACGGCGGGACCGGCAGGCTGTGGAGAACTTCGTTGCGGCGGCAAACAACGCCGGCCTGCGAAGGGCCATTTACCTGGGCGGTCTCGGGGAAACCGGGAGCGGGCTTTCAGAACATCTGGCCAGTCGCCTGGAAGTTGCCGGGACCCTGAAAAGGGGCAAGTTCCAGACTACCGTGCTGCGCGCAGCCATCATTATCGGCTCGGGGGGTGCGTCCTACGAGATCATCAAGTCACTTGTCGAACGGCTCCCGATAATGATCACCCCCAAATGGGTTTCGACAAACTGTCAGCCGATTGCCGTGCGGGATGTAATCAAATATCTTACCGGATGTTTGCGGGACGAACGGACTGCGGGGATTACCTTTGACATAGGGGGCCCGGAGATACTCACCTACCGGGAAATGATGCAGCGTTTCGCAAAGATCAGGGGAAGAAAAATAGTGATAGTGCCGGTTCCGTTGCTTACACCGAAACTATCCTCATACTGGGTGGGGCTCGTTACGCCGGCCAAACCTTCCATCGCCATTCCCCTCATCGAGGGCCTGCGGAACGAGGTGATCTGCCGAGACACACGAATCAGGGAACTGCTTCCCTTCCCCCTGACACCTTTTGACGAATCGATCAGGATTGCCATCGCGGAAGAAAGATGCCGGGAAACCTATGATTATTCAACTTGAAATCCTCATGCTGGGCGGAGCGATTCTTCTCCTGCTGGGCATCTTTGCCAGCAAGCTTTCCAGCCGCCTCGGCATTCCAGCGATGGTGTTGTTCCTGCTCGTCGGAATGTTGGCCGGCACTGAAGGATTTGGCAACATTCATTTCAATAATCCTCTCATGGTGCAATCCCTTGGTATATTCGCACTTGCATATATCCTTTTTGCCGGTGGTCTTGATACCAATTGGCAGCACATTAATCCTGTCGTGAAAGATGGTTTTGTTTTATCGACCATTGGAGTCGGGATCACAGCATTCCTGGTGGGTTGGTTCGTTCATGTTGTACTTGATTTTTCCTGGCTTGAAGGCTTGCTGCTCGGATCGATAGTATCATCAACGGATGCAGCGGCTGTTTTTGCGGTATTGCGTTCCCGCAATGTCAACTTAAAAGGAAATCTGAAGCCATTGTTAGAGTTGGAATCCGGCAGCAATGATCCCATGGCGGTCTTTCTGACGACAGCCATGATTCTGTTGCTGGGCAATCCGACTTTCAACATCCTGAAATTGGCGCCGATGGTTCTATGGCAAATGATGATGGGTGCTGCAGTTGGATATTTGCTTGGAAAAGGGGCTGTTTTCCTTATCAACAGGTTGCGGCTTGACTATGAAGGCCTGTATTCCGTATTCACGCTGACCTGTGTGCCATTGATTTACGGCGTGTCAACCCTGGTAAAATCCAATGGATTTCTTGCAGTGTATGTCGCGGGAATCGTAATGGGTAACAGCGCTTTCGTTCAAAAGAAAAGTCTTCTACGATTTCATGACGGCCTTGCATGGCTCATGCAGATTGCAATGTTCCTGGCGCTCGGCTTGCAGGTATTTCCGTCCCATCTTGTACCGGTCATATTCACCGGCCTCATGGTCGCCGCCTTCCTGATGCTGATAGCCCGACCGGCAAGCGTAATGCTCGGTCTTACCTTTTCGAGTCTTACGCTCCATGAAAAAGGATTGGTTTCATGGGTCGGTTTGAGGGGAGCCGTTCCAATTGTGCTTGCAACATTCCCTCTTGTAGCAGGTATTGACAAAGCCGAGATGATCTTCAATCTGGTGTTCTTCATAGTACTTACTTCCGCTCTTCTCCAAGGCTCTTCAATACCGATGGTTGCCCGTTGGCTCAAGCTCGAGGCACGCGCAGCGGATGTCCCTATTTCACTGCCGACTTCCGAGAGCGCTGAAGGCGTCCCCGGTAAATTGCATGAACTGCCTGTGTCTGCAGATTCTGTTTTTGTGGGCAAGCAAATTGTTGAGCTTTCCTTACCTAAAGGTGTGCTGATTATTTATATCAGGCGGGACGAGAGCTATCTGGTTCCACATGGGAATACGGTCATTGCGGGAGGTGATTTGCTGCACGTCTTGGCCGACAACAATACACTTGATGATGTAAGAAAATTGATGAACGCATAAATTAGTTTTATTCAAGCTCATGCAATATCCTGCTCAGAGACGAGAGAAAAAGATCGTCTTCATTACCTCGTTTTCGCTACATTTTTTAAATTTTTTTGATTATCGAAGACAAGATGCAGAATCTTCGCCGTCATCAGGAGACACCGATTTTTTCATCGCACGTTAAAATTCATAATTTCCTGAAAAAGACAAACGGTACTTTTCATGCGCTTCGGACTCTGCTGCATTTTCATCAATGAACCGATCCGGTTCCGAACCACAACAGCCAAGGCCCTTTCCGCACTCCCCAGGGATGGGCAGCTTGCACGTGTTTCCGAAATCTGCCGGGAAAACTCGAGAAATCTTCTCCTTGCCGTCCATGCAGTGCAGCGGCTGGGAATCGGTGCATTCCGGATACTGACCCCGCTTTTCCCCCGCTATACCCATCCGGATGTGGGATATACCCTTGAGGAACTGCCCGATGCTGTCACGATACGCAACATTCTCTCAGAGGTTTGCTGTTTTCGTGAACGGAACAATATCCGGCTCAGCTTCCATCCGGACCAGTTTGTGACGATATCTTCCCCGAACGAAGATGTGGTGAAAAAATCCATAGCCGAACTTGAATACCAGGGGCTTCTTGCGGTCATGGTGGGGGCCGAGGTCATCAACATTCATGCCGGGGGAAGACAAGGGGGAAAGGGGGCGGCGCTAACGCGACTGAGGATGAATTTCCCACGGCTTTCGGAACGGGTGAGAACGCGGCTGACCCTTGAAAATGACGACATCAGCTACACGGTCCGGAACCTGCTGCCGGTCTGCGACGAACTCCAGATCCCGCTCGTCTATGACGTGCATCACCACCGTTGCAACCCCGATGGACTCTCGGAAGAGGAAGCAACCCGCCTTGCCATTTCCACCTGGCAGCGCCTCGGGAGAGAACCCTGGTTCCACATCTCATCACCCAGAAACGGTTGGGGGACAGACGATTCAAAGCCTCACTCGGACTACGTTGATCCTGACGACTTTCCCGCCTGCTGGCGGGATCTGGAAATTACTGTTGACGTGGAAGCCAAAGCAAAAGAGCTTGCGGTGCTTCGGCTCAAGGCAGATCTGGGGTTACCGGCAAAATAACGGGATTTGCCCTTGAAAGTAACTTTTCCCTGGTTTATATAGTTTCGTGTCGGCTTGTTTTCAGTAAACAAATCGTATAGCGCTGAACAATGCAAAGCATTTCTCTCCTCCTGAAACTTTAGCAGAAATTCAGGGGGAAATCGTCATCCCTGCCTGACCCCTTCAAGGTATACAGCATCAGAACCGTTACATGAAACATTGCAAACCTCCTTGACAACTGGCAATATGCTG
>JAGFXO010000008.1 GCA_017861285.1 Geobacteraceae bacterium
TGGTCCAAGGAAAAAATCCAGGGATGGAAGAAGGGGAGTGAAAACAATGCTTAGAGCTGAGATACGCAGAATACTGCCGGACATGACAATTGACGTGGAACTTGCCTTCAGCCGGGGCATATTGGTTCTTTTCGGACCTTCCGGAGCCGGGAAAACCACGGTGCTGAACTGCCTGGCGGGCTTGCAGAAGCCTGACAGCGGTATTATTTCCCTGGATGACAAGGTTTTCTTTTCCTCGAAGGATTCCATAAACATTCCGGCCCGAAGCCGCAGAATAGGCTATGTCTTTCAGGATTACGCCCTTTTCCCGCACATGACCGTAAAAGATAACGCCCTGTACGGCATTCCCGGCCGATGCAAAAAGGATCAGGGGTACCGGATGAGCGTGCTTGAGGTAATGGAGATGCTGAAAATCACGCACCTTCAGGATCGCTATCCCGGCCAGTTGTCAGGGGGAGAGAAGCAGCGGGTGGCCCTGGCCAGGGCCCTGATGGTCGAGCCTGATCTGCTCCTTCTTGATGAACCCCTCTCCGCGCTCGATTTCACGTCACGAAGAAATCTTCAAGCTGAACTGAAGCAATTGCAAAGAATCTGGCGGATTCCTTTTGTGCTGGTTACCCACAGCCGCAAGGAAATGCATGCCCTGGGAGATGAAGTCCTTTTCCTGGAGAACGGGAAACATTCCAAAAGCCTTCTTTCGACACGGGGCCTTACCCAGCTTCAAATGGCCGTGTGAAAACCGGAAACATGTTTTCTCCTTGCACCGGCGGCGCGGGATTCGGTACACTGTCCCCATGAAGAAAGAAACTTCCTCCCCGCAGAAGCGCTATAATGCTTTTTCCGATGAACTGAAGCGCCTGTTCGGCTGCCGGGTCCACCGTATCTCTGTCGATGCCGGATTTTCCTGCCCCAATCGCGATGGAACCCTTGGCGCCGGCGGTTGCATCTACTGTGGCGGCAAAGGCTCGGGTGCCTTCGGCATCGTGCCGGGGATCCCTGTAGCCGACCAGGTTGAGGCCGGTAAGGAAATTATGGCGAGGAAGTATAAGGCGAAGCGGTTTATTGCCTACTTCCAGGCATACACGAATACCTATGCCTCGCCGGAACATCTCCGGTCGCTGTATAATGACGCACTTGCAGTCAGGGACGTTGTCGGGCTTATTGTCGGTACCCGCCCGGATTGTCTCCCCGCGGACATTATCGATCTGCTCGTTGAATTTTCAGAAAGGACCTATTTCTGGCTCGAACTGGGGTTGCAGTCCGCTTTGGACAGGACCCTGGATTACATCGGCAGGGGGCATGACTTCGCTTCCTTCGTGCAGGCAGTGCAGACATGCAAAAATCGTGGAATAAGGGTTTGTGCCCATGTGATTCTCGGCCTGCCGGGGGAGACAAAAGCGGAAATGCTGGCAACTGCAGGCATCCTTAACGACCTTGGAATCGACGGAGTGAAAATCCATCTTCTGCATGTGATGAAGGACACTCCTCTTGCTGAACTGTACAAAGAGGGGCAAATCCGGCTGCTGGACAGGGATGACTATGTGGGGCTGGTCTGCGATTTCCTGGAGAGGCTGAAGCCGGAAATATCCATTCAAAGGCTTACCGGTGACGGCGGCAGGGACCACCTGGTTGCTCCGCTCTGGTCACTGCAGAAATTCGAGGTGCTGAACTCCATCGATTATGAACTGGTGCGGCGTGGGACACGGCAGGGGAGTGCACTCTTGCCGTAACGGTCTGGTGAATGTGGGATCAGAACGGGTACCCGAGCCCAACGAACACTGCAGGCCCCTCATTTCCGACGCCGATATCGATCCGTCCGACGATGTTCGGCCGTACAACCGCCCGGAAGCCTATGCCGGGGTTGAATTCGAAGTTTTTCGCTCTTGCCTTGTCCAGAGTTTCCATGACGGCTCCCAGGTCGATGAATGGGGCTACCTCCCAGTCGGAATTGACGTTGAATATGGACCAGCGGAACAGCCTGATGCGCTCCTCGAGGTTGCAGAGGAAATAGCTGCTGTCTATGAACCGGTTTCGGCCGTATCCCCTCAGGGTTGTCTCTCCGCCGAGAATGCTTCTCTCCAGGAAGGGCACGTTGCCGCCGAGGGTCTGATTGTAGGCAAGCCTGGCTACGGAGATGTACCTTGCCTCCTTCAGGGGGAAATATCCCTTTGTCTCCGCTTCGTAGTGACGGTAGCCGTCAGTGCTTCCGAGGAGTTTCGAACTGTTTTCGATGGAGATTTTTCCGTAAAACCCTTGTGTAGGCATGTCCCTGGAGTCCATCGTGCTGTAAACGAGTGAAATTTTCTGGGCATTGACGGTGAAGCCGAAGATTCCGGGAACCTCGCTTTGGGAAAACCTGTCCGCAATGAAGGGGAGGCCTTTTATCGCGCCCTTCCGTATATTGACATCCTTGAAACGTTCACCGACAATCACCTGCAAGCGGTCCGTAAGTTTGTATCCCGCCGAAACGATGAATCCTGTTTCCTCATCACCATAATTTGTCTCGTTTTCCGCTGAACTGTCCGACTGGAATCCGAAGAAGCGGGCTGAACCGTCCGTGAAACGGAAGAGGAAGGCGTTCAGTTCAAGTTTTTTTCCCAAAAAGGAATTGTCGCGAATTTTAAACTCGTAATCCTCGTTGACTTTTGTCGATTTGGACAGGTTGATCTCCCAGTTCCTGTCGGCGGACGGGTAAAAGGCTCCGTACAGAGTGGTGGTTATCCCGAAATTCTGATTATTGTTGATCTGGGGCGCCAGAAGGGTGCTTACCTCGTCTTTGCTGTTGTGAAGCAGAAAGGCGGACAGTGCGCCATAGGTAATACCCTCGTTGGGGCTGGATGCGATGACGGGTAATGGAATCGATACAGTTTTGACCTGGTCGCCGAAAGACTCGTTGGTGAGCGGGTATGGCAGGTTCTTCCGGGGTACCATGGTAGTGCAGGATGTTGCGAGGAATAAAAGAACTATGGTCGGCAAATACCATGCTGCAAGACGCATCGTTGTTTCTCTGGGGGGTTATTTTCAAACCGGCCAAGAATATATGTTATTGTGTTGCCCTTCAAGAGAAACTCTTGGAAAATTTATTGAAACTATCTTGACCGGCCGGTTTTCGAACTGTTTGTCCATCAGTGGGGCAAACTCGTGCTTTTGGCGGGAATCGGCGCCGTTTTCCGGGGGATTCCCGCCAGTGGCAGTGTTTATCCCCAAAGGATGAGCCCGGGTTCATAGACGGCTCCCAAACGGGAATGCTTCGGCATAACCCGTATCAGAAAACCGTGACGGCCGCAGAACCGGCTCTCAATCTCACCCGTGAAGAGGTACAGCCCCTGATCAAGCTTTTGGAAAGCTTCGATCGGCACCATTTCCCCGCCGACAATGTTGCCCCTGGAATCAAGGACGCCAAAATAAACATTCACGGAGATATCATCCGGCATAATGTCTCCGACAAAAACTTTCGTTTGTACCGGAATCATCATCCCGACGGTTATTTCCCCTTCCGTTTCCGCGCGGGTTTCATCAATCCTCACCTGCGGCCATAGCCGGTACATGGTGTTTTTCCACTGTGCGAGATCCTTAGCAAGGGCCTGGCTCATGTCGTTCAGTTTGTGCCACTGCTCATGGGCCGGTATATAAAAATGCTCGGTATACTCCTGGACCATTCGTTCGGTGCTGAATATAGGACAGATGGTTTGCAGGGAAGATTTCATCGTCGCCAGCCAGCCCCGGGGAATCCCGTCCTGACCCCTGTCGTAGAACAGTGGGGCGATCTCTTTTTCCAGTAAATCATAAATTGCCCTGCTTTCCACTTCATTCTGGTATTCTACGTCGTCGTAAACTTCGCCTTTTCCGACTGCCCAGCCGTTGTTTCCCCGGTACCCTTCAGGCCACCAACCGTCGAGAACGCTCATATTGAGGCCGCCGTTAAAGGCCACTTTCATGCCGCTGGTGCCGCTTGCTTCCAGGGGGCGGCGCGGGGTGTTGAGCCACACATCCACTCCCTGAACCATCCGTCGGGCCACTGCGAGATCGTAATCCTCGATGAAAACGATTCTGTGCCGGAATTCCTCCTTCAACGATAATTGCACAATCTGCCTGATGAGCTCCTTGCCTTCGAAGTCGGCGGGATGGGCTTTGCCGGCGAAAATTATCTGGACCGGCCGCGAAGGGTTGTTCAGTATTCTCGCCAGGCGCTCGATGTCGTGCAAGAGAAGGGTGCCGCGCTTGTACGTCGCAAACCGGCGGGCAAAGCCGATGGTCAATGCCTCCGGATCGAGCACTTCGTCAGCTACCGCTACTTCCTTTGCCGTGGCTCCAACCTGGAAAAGATGTTCCTTGAGCCTGGTGCGGGCAAAAGCCACCAACCGCTCCCTGCACCTTTCATGGGTGCGCCACAGTTCCGCATCCGGAATGTGAGCCGCTTTTCTCCAGATGCTGTAGTCGGTAGGGTCGTCAATCCAGCGGGTTCCGAGATAACGGTGCAGGAGGCCGGTCATTTCGTTGGACAGCCAGCTTTTGGTGTGCACGCCGTTGGAAATCGAGGTCAGCGGGAGATGCTCTTCGGGAAGCTCCGGCCAGATGTTTTTCCACATCCTCCGGGAAATTTCGCCGTGCAATTGGCTTACCCCGTTGCAATGATCCGCAAGTTTCATTGCCAGAACCGCCATACAGAATGTCTCATGGGGGTTTTTCGGATTCTGTCTGCCAAGACCTAAAAATTCCTCGCGGGTCAGGCCGAGTCCGCGATAGAACCCTCCCAGATATTTGTCCACAAGTTCAGGCGAGAAATGGTCTATGCCGGCTTCAACAGGAGTATGGGTGGTAAAAATATTACCGGCATTGACAATTTCCAGTGCTTCGCTGAATTTCAGCCCCTTTTCCTCCATCAGGTGCCTGATCCGCTCCAGGGACATGAAGGCAGAGTGCCCTTCATTCATATGGCAGACATTCGGCTCGATACCGAGCAGCTTCAGTGCCCTGATGCCGCCAATACCGAGCAGTATCTCCTGCTTGATCCTCATCTCTTGGTCTCCGCCATAGAGCTGGGCTGTAATTTCACGGTCTTCCGGGGTGTTTTCGTCAAGGTTTGTGTCGAGAAGGTACAAGGGGACCCTGCCGACCTGCATCCGCCAGATGTTCACCCTGACTGTACGCCCGGGAAAGTCCAGTTCAATGGTAAACGGCGCCCCCGAGGAATCCCTCTCCTGATGGATCGGCATGTTGTAAAAATCATTTTCCGGGTAGAACTCCTGTTGCCACCCTTCGATATTCAGATACTGGCGAAAGTATCCCTGCCTGTACAGAAGCCCCACACCCGTCAGGGGGATGCCGAGATCACTGGCCGATTTCAGGTGATCGCCCGAAAGGATTCCAAGCCCGCCGGAATAAATGGGAATGGATTCGTGAAGTCCGAATTCCATGGAGAAGTAGGCCGCCCTGATAGAGGTGCTGCCATTGTGTGTTTTGTGGAACCAGGTTTTGCCGGACATATACTCGCGCAGTTTTTCGTCAACCCCCGCCAAATGAACCATAAATCCGTCATCGGACTTGAGTCCGTCGAGGCTTGCCTGCTGGAGGATTCCAAGCATCTGCACGGGATTGTGCCGGGTTTCTCTCCACAGTTCGGGATCCATTCTCTTGAATAGCTCGATGGCCTGCGGTTCCCAGGTCCACCAGAGGTTGTAGGCAATCCTTTGAAGTCCGACAAGTTCTTCCGGAAGTGAGGGAATTACGGTGAAGCGGTGAAGTTTCTTGCTGAAGTCCATACGGATCTCCTTTAGAAAGCATTTAATTTGACCGGCGTTTTTTCGTTGGGATATTCCCGCTACACTCCTGCTGAAGTTGTCTTCTCGGGCTTTTCAATGCCGAATTTTTCCAGCCGGTATTGCAGAGTTTTGTATGTCATTCCAAGTAGGGGTGCGGCCTTGCCTATTACCCACTCAGCCCTTTCCATAGCCTTAATTATAAGATCCCTCTCCAGTTCTTCAATTGAAATTCCTTCCGGAGGGAAGGGAAAAGGGAGGCTGGTGCTGGGGGCATGTTCCCTGCGCACCTCTTCAGGCAGATCTTCCGGCTGTATATGGTCACTTTCAGTCATCAGGACCCCACGCTCGATAACCGATTCAAGCTGCCTGACATTTCCCGGCCATGAATAATTCATGAGGAGCTTTAATGCCGGCTTCGAGATGCCTCGGACCGGTGCCGCGGTGTCGGACCCGTATTTTTTCACAAAAAAATCGGCAAGGGTCGCAATATCACTGCCCCGTTCACGGAGCGGCGGAAGGTTTATCCGTATCACATCGAGACGATAGAACAGGTCCTCGCGGAAATTTCCTTTCCGTATTTCCTGTTCCAGGTCCTTATTGGTTGCCGATATGATGCGTACGTCCAAGGGAATATTTACCTTGCCTCCCACCCGGCGTATCTCCTTTTCCTGGATTGCCCTGAGCAGCTTTGCCTGCATTGCCGTATTGAGTTCCCCTATCTCGTCGAGGAAAACGGTGCCTTTTTCGGCCGCTTCGAAGATTCCCAACTCACGCCTCTCAGCTCCTGTAAAGGAGCCCTTCTCGTGGCCGAACAGCTCGCTTTCCATCAGTGTGTCCGGAATGGCCGCGCAGTTAATGGCAAAGAACGGATTGCTTTTCCGCGGGCTTCCTTCATGGATGGCCCGTGCCACCAGCTCTTTGCCCGTGCCCGATTCGCCGCAGATCAGCACGGTCGAACTCGTTGCCGCAATCTTGCCGATAATACGGAATACCTCCTTCATTTTCGGGTGGGCGCCTATGATGCTGGGGATTTTTTGAGTTTCTTCTAGCCTCTTTTGCAGCACCCTGTTCTCGCGAACCAGGTTTACGAGGTCAAGCGCCCTGCGCAGGGTCAGCAGCAGATTGTCCTTCTCCAGGGGTTTCTCCAGGTAATCGAAGGCCCCCTTCTTCATTGCCTCCACGGCGGAATCGATCGTCCCGTGTGCCGTCATCATGACAATGCACTGATTTGGATTCTCATCCAGTATCCGGTCCAGCAGGTCCATGCCTGACAAGCCCTTCATTTTCAGGTCTGTCAGGATTATGTCGAATTCCTCCTTGTCGAGCCTTTCCATTGCTTCCCGCGCACCGGGAACGTCAACGACATGGTAACCATCCTTCTTGAGGATGGTGTTCAGGATTTCCCGTTGCCCTTTTTCATCATCAATAACGAGGATCCTTCCCTTCATGATGCCTGCTCCTTATCGTGCACGGGGATGAGCAGGGTGAAGGTCGTCCCCGTCCCGAGAACGCTGTCTACCGTCATTTTCCCTCCGTGTTCCTTGATGATCCGTTCGGTTATTGCCAGCCCGAGCCCGATCCCCGCCTCCTTGGTAGTAAAATAGGGCTGGGATATCTTCGGGATATCTTCCGGTTTTATTCCCACTCCCTCGTCCTCGCAGGTGAGGCGGAATACGCCTGCCTCGTTGTCATAACACGCCCCCAGGGTTATTTTCCCCCCATTGGGCATTGCCTGGGCGGCATTTGAAATCAGATTTGCAAGACAGTTGCGCATGAGTTCCTGATCCACATACATGATCGGCAGGTTCCGCTCGATTACGGTTATTATTTCGATGTGCTGTTCCGCAAGCCTGTCCTGCAACAGCGGGATAACCCGTGAAAGCAGGTCCTCGTAGGACACTTCATGTAACCGCAGCTTCAATGGCCTGCCGTAGTTCATGAAATTCAGGACCATATAATTGACCCGGCGAATCTCTTCCTTGATCTTGCCGGTAAGGGTCTCCAGTTCCTCCCGACGGTCGGAACAGCCCGGAAGGAGCTCGCTTTTCAAATGGTCTATGGCAAGGCTGATGTAATTGAGGGGGTTTCGTATTTCATGGGCGATGCCCGATGCAAGCTGGCCTACCTTGGAGAGGTGTTCAGCTTCATAGAGTCTCTTTTCAAGGTCTTCCCTCTCCTTCAGCTTTTTCACCATTTCATTGAAATTTGCCGCCAGTTCACCGATTTCGTCGTTTCTCCTGACGGGAAACGTTTCGGAAAGGTCGCCCGCCGACACTTTTTTAACGCTTTCCGCGAGCTTTTGTATGGGGGATGTATATTTCCTGGCGAGAAAAATGGTGGCAAAAATACCGAGCATGAAGACCAGAAAAGTCGCGGTCAGGCGCTTGATGAAGTTGTCATGCTGAATCGTCTCGATGTTGTCGAGGAGGAGATGTATGCTGATGTAACCGAGTTGCTCGTCGCCGACAATGACGGGAACCAGGAGATCGTACTGGCGGTGCGAAATGTCCCGATCAGATTTCTTCGATGATGATGTCCTCGAGGCCCTGAGCCCCTTTTCTGATCTTCTGACATCACGTTTCTTCCCTACCTTGGCGGGATCGGAAGAGTTGATGATTTCGCCTTCGTTATTGATGATATTGACTTCCGTTATACCTTTTTTCTTCGCTTCCTTGAGGTAGTCTTTCAAGCGGGAAGGGACAATGTCCTCGGAGGTGAGGTCTTCGACACTGATCTGGATCGCCTTGGAGATTTCCGTCGAGCTCTCCTGGATCTCTTTGACAAGTTCATTCTGGCTGTACTGGTTCAGAATAAAAAGCGCGCACATTGCGATGACCAGCAGCGACACCATGATAAGGACGAGTTTTGTGTTGAGTTTCATTGAGAGGCTTTCAGTCGGCAAAAAAGTAAGAAGTAGTGCGAAATTATACATCAGCGTGGATGGGGAGACAAGGAGTATATCGAAAAGGCGGGCAAAGGGCACGGAGCACGGAATATTACTGCTTGCTATTGTTTTTCCTGATTTGGTACTATAAAAAAGTTGCATGATGATGAGAAGCACATTCATAAGCCCGATACTTTCCCCCTTTTTCCGGTGAAGGTAAATCGGCTATTTTTTTGGCGGTGGTTTACATGCACGAGATGTCCATAACGCAAGGTGTCGTAGAGATATGCGAGAGCACCGCAGCCGGAAGGCGGGTCCTCTCGGTTGTTCTGGAAATAGGCGAATTGAGCAATGTGATTCCGGAAGCCGTGGAGTTCTGTTTCGAGGCATGCACGAAGGATAGCGGCCTCGAAGGAGCCAGGCTCACTATCGAGCGCATACCGGGGCGGGGACTTTGCAGGGAGTGTGCCGAAGAATTTGCCGTCAAGGCATACTACGGAAGCTGCCCATCCTGTGGCGGTTACCACGTCGATATCATTTCCGGCGAGGAATTACGGGTTAAAGAACTGGAGGTAGAATAGCCATGTGTACAACGTGCGGGTGCGGTCCCGCTGAGCATCATCATCACGATCATGACCACGGCCATGATCATAAACACGAACATGATCATTCTCATCATGACGACCATACCCATGAGCATGATCACGGCAATGAGCATCGGCATCACCACAAAGTGGACACCACGGCGAAGTCCATAACCGTGGAAACCGATATCCTTGCCAAAAACAACCGGCTGGCGGCGGGAAACCGGACCCTTTTCACCAGTAAAGGTGTTTTCGTGCTGAATCTCGTCAGTTCACCCGGCTCCGGCAAAACAACGATTCTCGAAAGGACCCTCCGTGACCTGAACGGTACATTCGCTTTTGCCGTTATCGAGGGGGACCAGCAGACGGACAACGATGCCATGCGCATCGCCGCCACCGGAGTTCCGGTAAAGCAGGTCAACACCGGAGCGGGATGTCATCTGGATGCGCATATGGTCTGCCATGCAGTTGAAAATTTTGATATGGACAATCTTGATATCCTGCTGATAGAAAATGTCGGGAATCTTGTGTGCCCGGCCTCCTTCGACCTGGGTGAAAATCACAAGGTAGTCGTCCTGAGTGTTACCGAGGGAGAGGACAAACCCCTCAAATACCCGAGCATGTTTCACAATGCCGACGTCATGCTGCTCAACAAGGTCGATCTCCTGCCGCACATAGATTTCGACGCCGAAAAGTGCAAAGCCTTTGCCCGCCGGGTTAATCCCGACATCCTCATATTTGATGTCTCCAGCAAGACCGGCGAGGGGATGAATGCCTGGTACGAATGGCTTGGAGCAGGTGCAAGGAAAAGCCGTTAAACAGTTCGGGAACACAGGACCCCGGATCCGGACCCGGTGCATTTCACCTGCTGTTATAAGGGGAGTCTCACACGATTAGAAGAGTCAAGGTCCACATAGAAGGAATAGTCCAGGGGGTTGGTTTCCGCCCCTTTATATACAGGCTGGCGAAAGGCCATCGGCTGACGGGTTGGGTAATGAATACCCCTTCCGGGGTGTTTCTCGAGGCGCAGGGGGGGGAGGAAGATGTCGAGTGTTTTCTTCGCGGGGTGCGTGAGCAGGCGCCTCCCCTTGCGGTAATCAGTTCTGTCAGGTCCGGGGACATGACGCCTGTGGCCGAGAACGGCTTTGCCATCCGGGAGAGCGGCGGAGGCGGCAACGCGGTGCAAATTGCCCCTGATTGCGATGTTTGTCCCGACTGCCTGCGCGAATTGTTCGATCCTGCCGACCGCCGCTACCGGTACCCCTTCATCAACTGCACAAATTGCGGTCCGCGATACACCATCATCAATGGCATTCCGTACGACCGGTCGTATACCACCATGGCCGGTTTCACCATGTGTGATCAATGCCGCGCCGAATACGAGGACCCGGCCCACCGCAGATTTCATGCCCAACCTAATGCCTGTCCGGTATGCGGCCCATCGCTCAGGCTATTCGATTCGCGGGATAATAATGTTGACGGTGAACCCCTGGAAACGGCGGTCAGTCTGCTGAAACGAGGGAAGATCCTTGCCCTTAAGGGGCTTGGGGGGTACCATCTGGCGGTTGACGCGTGCAATGATGAAGCCGTCCGGGAATTGAGGAAACGGAAAAAACGCGATGAGAAACCCTTCGCGATCATGTCGCCGGCGCTTGCCGATATCGCGGAGTTTGCCGTTTTCGATGAGACTGAAAAAAGGCTCCTCTCCGGGCCGGAACGGCCTATTGTGCTGCTCAGGAAACGGGAGGGGAATCACATTGCGCCCCTGATCGCCCCGGCGAACGGCTATTTTGGCGTAATGCTGCCCTATACGCCGCTGCATCACCTGCTGCTCAGGGATGCCTTCCCGGCACTGGTAATGACCAGCGGCAACCTGTCCGATGAACCGATCTCCTACCGGGATGACGAGGCGTTGCGGCGTCTTGCGGATATTGCCGATTTCTTCCTCACCCACAACCGTGAGATTCATACCCGTACCGATGATTCGGTGATCAGGGTGTTTCAGGGAAACCCGATTTTCCTCCGCCGCTCGCGGGGGTATGTGCCACGCGGCATCACACTGCCTGCAACTCAGAAGAGTGTCCTTGCGGTAGGCGCCGAACTGAAGGGGACGGTTTGCCTCACCAGGGGAGACAAGGCTTTTCTCAGCCAGCACATCGGTGATCTGCAAAATTCCGCAACCCTTGCTTCAATGGAAGAAACGGTTCATCATCTCGGTCAGATCCTGAAAATAGAGCCGCAAGTGGTTGCCCATGATCTCCATCCGCGGCGTGCAACACCACCATGCCCATATGGCGTCCTGCATGGCGGAAAACGGGTTGGAGGGAGCGGTACAAGGGGTGATTTTCGATGGTACCGGATACGGACCGGATGGAACCATCTGGGGCGGAGAATTTCTGGTCGGCGGCTATGAGGATTTCCGGCGAAAGGGGCATTTGCGGGCGGTGCCCCTGCCCGGCGGTGATGCCGCGGTGCGGGAGCCATACCGTATGGCACTTTCCCACCTTTATTCGGTTTTTGGTGATGAGCTTTTCGAACTGCCGCTGGCCTGTGTACAAGCGGTCCCTGCCGCCGAACGAAAACTTTTCCTGAAAATGCTGGAGCGGCGGCTAAATTCGCCGCTTACTTCCAGTTGTGGCAGGCTGTTTGACGCCGTTGCCGCAATGACCGGATTACGCGGCATGGTTTCCTATGAGGGACAGGCGGCAATCGAACTGGAGGCCCATGCCGAATCGGTTGAGACGTCCCTTCGTTATCCTTTCGAAGTAGTGACGGAAGAAGATTGCTATGTCACCGATTTCAGTCATATGATCCGTTCAATTGTCCGGGACATGGGGTTGGGAAGGCCGGGCGCGGAAATCGCCAGATGCTTTCACAATACCCTTGCGGCCGCCGTGGCCGAGACCTGCGGTTTAATCCGCGGGGATACGGGAATAGGGAGGGTTGTCCTGTCCGGCGGGGTTTTCCAGAACAAATTGCTGAGCGAGGGTATTCATACTCTCTTGACGGAGAATAAATTTCATGTTTTTACCCAGCGGCTTGCCCCTCCCAACGACGGGGGGATTGCCCTGGGGCAGGCAATAATTGCGGGAAGGAGTATTTCATGTGTTTAGCGGTTCCGATGCAGGTTGTCAGAATAGAAGGAGGCATGGCTATTGCGGAAGTTGACGGAGTCCGGAGGGAAGCAAGTCTCATGATGCTGAGCGAAGAGATAAAAGAAGGTGACTACATCCTGATCCATGCCGGTTTCGCCATCAGCCGGCTCGATGAGGACGAAGCCCTTGAAACCCTGGAACTGATGAGGGACTGCCTCGAACTTGGACAGGAAACGGCATGATCAATCTTGAAGAATTCCGGAGCCGCGATATCGTCAAAGGTCTGGCCGCAAGCATACGAAACCGAACCTCTGGCCTCTCGGAACCGATCACGCTCATGGAAATCTGCGGCACGCATACCATGTCCATTTACCAGTACGGTATACGCAGCCTCCTTCCGCCGCAGGTACGCCTGATTTCGGGGCCGGGCTGCCCGGTCTGCGTTACACCTGTTGATTACGTGGATCAGGCTGTTGCCTGCGCCCGCCTGCCCGAGACAATCGTTGCCACCTTTGGCGATATGCTCCGGGTCCCCGGCTCTACCTCGAACCTGATGCAGGAGCGCGCCCGTGGCGCCGATGTCAGGATTGTTTATTCACCACTGGATGCCGTAAATCTTGCCGCGAAACATCCCGGCAAAAAGATAGTTTTTCTCGGGGTCGGTTTTGAGACGACTGCTCCGACCATTGCAGGGAGTATCCTGACCGCCGCCTCCCGGGGACTTGACAATTTCCTTGTCCTTACTGCGCACAAGACGATCCCGATTCCCATGCGGATATTGTCCGCGGATCCCGATCTGGGGATAGACGGATACATCTGCCCCGCGCATGTGAGCGCCATCATTGGCGCCAATGCCTACCGTTTCCTTGCGGAGCGGCACGGGGTCCCGTGTGTCGTTACCGGTTTCGAGCCGGCTGACGTCATGCAGGGAGTGGAGATGCTTGTCCGGCAAATGGTTGAAGGCCGTAGTGAAGTGGAAATACAATACAGCCGGTTTGTGACCTGGGAGGGAAATCTCAAGGCCCAGGGACTTCTCGATGACGTGTTCAACCCCATTGATGCCACCTGGCGCGGATTGGGCGTCATTCCGGGAAGCGGATTGCAAATAACTGACAGGTATGCTCCCTTTGATGCGGCAAAGGCGCTTCCCGTTACGGTTGAAGAAGCGAGAGAGCCTGAGGGGTGCCTGTGCGGCGAGGTGCTGAAGGGTAAAATTGCTCCCTTCGACTGTCCGCTCTTCGGCAAAGCCTGTACCCCGGAGGCGCCGGTAGGAGCATGCATGGTTTCTTCCGAGGGGAGCTGTGCGGCTGCCTACAAATATGGGCAGGTTTGCTGAGCGTCCCGGTAATTTGCCTGCTCTCTGCCCTTTTGTAAAGGGTGCCCGTCATTGGTTCGTTACTATCATCACAATTTCCAGGAGCATACTGTGGATTCAGATATCATCCTTCTTGGCCACGGCAGTGGCGGAAAACTTTCCCACCAATTGCTGGAGGACCTTATTATTCCGACGCTGTCCGGAGTTCCCGTTGCCGGGCAGAACGATGCAGCGGTGCTGGTGCAAAACGGGGAGCGTCTCGCGTTTACCACCGACTCCTACGTGGTTGATCCGATCTTTTTTCCCGGCGGCAACATTGGCGATCTGGCAATTAACGGTACGGTCAATGATCTGGCAATGGTCGGGGCTACACCGTTGGCAGTCAGTGTGGGGCTAATCCTGGAAGAAGGATTCAGCAAGGGAGATCTTGCCCGAATACTTGCTTCCATGCGGGAGGCTGCCGACCGGGCTGGCGTCTCCATAGTGGCGGGCGATACCAAGGTTGTGCCGCGGGGCAAGGCGGACCGGATATTCATTAATACTTCGGGTATCGGCATATTCACCCATCAGCTCGATATAAGCGGGGCCAATGCGCAGGTCGGAGACAAGATAATCATTAACGGTACCATTGGCGACCATGGCATAGCCGTAATGGCAAAAAGGGAGGGTCTGGAGCTGGAAACGGACATCGTCAGCGATTGTTCGGCCCTGAACGGCATGGTAGCGGACCTGCTCAGGGAAGATGGCTGTTCCATCCATGTGCTGCGGGATCCCACCCGCGGAGGGGTTGCAACTACCCTGAAGGAGATAGCGCTGCAGTCCGATGTCTCGCTGACCCTCCATGAGGACTCGCTGCCGCTGAAAGGTGCGGTGAAGGGGGTTTGCGCGGTGCTCGGCCTCGATCCCCTCTATGTGGCGAATGAAGGAAAGGTTCTCGTTTTTGCCGCAGCCGACGCGGCTCACCGTGTGCTTGAGCGGATGAAACGGCATCCCCTGGGGAGTGATGCGTCAATCATCGGGGAAGTGACGGCGGAAGGCGGCGGCAGGGTGCAGATGGAGACTCTCGTGGGGGGGCTCCGCGCAGTGGAAATGCTTGCCGGAGAGCAATTGCCGAGAATCTGCTGAATAATCTTTTCCGCCGGCCATCCGAAAAAAGAAAGTCGTCTGTCCGGTTTTCACATGGAAACAGTGAAGGGTCTGGACCCATCTGCTTCATTAGATGCCCGGTACTGGAATACGCGTAATGGCACTTTCGATTTCACGCTGGACACCGTATTTGACCATGCCGTTTTCTATGCAAACGGATGTGAAAAAAGGGAAAAAATACCGATAATCGCCTTGTCGGCACTCAACCTTGCATTGAAGGATTTCCCTGATCGAGTTTGCGACGCCTGCAACGTCCCGGTTGCCGCTTGCTTCGAGCAATTCCGCCAGGGGTTTTTCGTATGTTGCCTGCGGACCTGACTTATTGATGCTGTTTTGCGCGTTTACATACAATGCCCTGAAGCATGCAAAGGCGCCGGCATTCAGTTCCGTGCCGAACGCGGAGAAATTCAGATTTATCTGCTCGCCCATGTTTACCTCCTGGAAATTTTCGGCAGTATAGCATGACACCTGACAAAGACAACACAAAATCTCTCCTAACCGTTCTGTTAATTATAGCTGGTGAGGAAGCGTTGTATGCGATACGCTTCAAGTGAGTCGACAAGAGAGGGGGTACACTACCATGACTGAGCTGGCAAAGAGGGAATGCGTCCCATGCAGCGGCGGGGTTCCGGCGCTCCGGGGGAAGGAACTGGCAGCCCTTCTGGAAAAGCTGGGAGGAGGCTGGCGGGTGATTGACGGGCATCACCTGGAAAAAGAATACCGGTTCAAGGATTTCCGGGATGCCCTGGCATTTGCCAACAGGGTAGGGGAGCTTGCGGAGGCACAGGCGCATCACCCCGATATGTATCTTGCCTGGGGCAAGGTAAGGCTCACCGTTTGGACACACAAAATTGACGGTCTTACGGAAAGCGACTTCATTTTTGCCGCCAAGGCGGATGCCCTGGAATTACAATAAATCAAGAAATGCCCTGATCTTCTCCCTGTCGTTTTCCGACAGGCCGGTATGCTCCTGACCGGCCATTTCACCGAGTGTTGCCTTGACGAGAGCGCAATGGCTGGCATAAAGGTTTCGCACCGTCTCGGGCACCAGCGGTAACCATCGGACTGCCCTGGCGTCGCTGCCGGCCCGCAGGTTCATCCTCGCCGCCGTTTCGCCGGACAGATGCACATGTTTTGCAGTCGTCTCCATCCAGGCGTGATCCGTATTTCTCGGATCGTCAACGTAACCGCGGTATATTACGTGACCTTCCGCCATATCCAGGACCACCCCGGTCTCTTCCTGAAGCTCTCTCGCAAGAGTCTTCGACACCTCTTCTCCCTTATCCACCATGCCGCCCGGAATAGCCCACTGGCCATTGTCCTGTCGCTTTATGGCAAGCATCTCCACATCGCCGGTTACACGGTTGATCCTCGTGATTATAGGGTCCGCCGCATAATTCGGCCCCCATTTGCCCAGAAGTCCACGCCCGGCAATGCCTGTCCTGCCCACAGGATTCTTGGGCCTCCCCGCTTCGTCGCATTTCAGTGCGCCGGAAAAGCTTTCCCTGGGAGTTTCGCGCACCTCCTTGATGTCTTCGGGATCCGCCCATCCGGCAGGATTCTTCGTGCAATCGTTTTTCAGTACCACTGGAGACACATAGTACGGGGGGGTATAGCCGGGGAAAACGGTCTCCCAGAGGACGAGATCATCGGGGACGGGGAATCTTGCCGGGTATTCGGGTGGCCTCTCGGTACGCGCCTTGATGTGCCATCCCCTGGCTTCGGGATTGACAGCGGTCATATGCACCTTGCCGAAAAAGTCTGCTTCGGCAGGGAAATCCATGCTAAAGGCCTGCTATGCCGTTTTCTTCCTAAGGTAACCGAGGAACTCGTCACGGGAAAGCTCCTTTTTTCTGACCAGATGATCAATCTGACGGCTCATTGCCGCCCGCTCCCCTTCCTTCATGCTGTCTTTTATCAGGATAAAAAATGGAATATTCCTGGTACGGGGATAGAGACGAAGCCGGTCAAGCAACTCGAATGCGGACATGTCAGGCAGCATGAGAGTGCTGAATGCCAGGTAATAGGGGCCGGTTGACGCTACGGCCAATCCTTCCTTCCCCGTATATGCCTTTACTACCTCGAAATCCAGTTCCTCCAACGCACGTGAAAGTTGTTCCTCCCCGCTCCGGGAAACAACGAGAGCCCGCAGATCCCAGTCCTGGGCGTCGTCGGCAAGTCCCAGGACAGCGAGCCTTTCAGCAACATAACCGGTATCGACCGGAATGGTGAAAAAGCCCGCACAGGGGAAAACCCCGCCTACTTTCCCTTCTTCGCTCAGGTACAGGGGCAGAATGGGTATGTCGCGAGTTTTGGTGGAAGTGATGAGCTGCAGAAGAATATTCCATCCGTCCGTGGAAAATGGTGAAAGATCCAGAAGTATGCCCTGCGGCCTCCCGTTTGCCAGTTCTTCCAGCTTTGCCGGGCGGGATTTGTAGCCCCCATACGCCAAATAGCCGCAGAGTGTCCGTCCCCTGCCGTCACATCCGTCAATGCCGAGAATCCAGATTTCACCTTCGTATTTTGTGTCGGCCATGCATGCTCCCGTACCGAGAATTTTGCCTTTTTCGAACGTTTAGATATCACATTTTTGCACAACCGCAAAGAAAACTTTCGGGCAAACCGGCACCGTTGACAAATCATCTGTCGTCCGTATACTGGTTCAACGCGTCAAAACAGGCACTGGCAGTCTGCCGGAAGACGGTGCGGGCGGGGGAGGGCTGCTTTTGCGTGTCGTATGATGGTTAACAACGAAAACGGAGGTTTACAAATGCCTGCAATGGTCTACTTTACTGATATGAGAGCGAATCAAAACGAGAATCTTTTTGCAAAGATAGGAAAGTTACTGCATCGGTGCGGCTTGCAGGAAAAAATTGTGCAGGGTGACCTGGTTGCAGTCAAGCTCCATTTCGGTGAACGGGGTAACCATGCGTTCATCCGTCCCGTTTTTGTGAGGAAAATTGTGGAAGAAATAAAGGGATGTCAGGGCAAGCCATTCCTCACCGACTCTTCGACCCTGTATCCCGGCTCAAGGAAGGAGGCGGTTTCGGCCCTTACCTGTGCCATAGAAAACGGATTCGCCTATGCAGTGGTCGGCGCACCTCTCATCATGTGCGACGGCATCAAAGGGCACACGGCGGTTACCGTGCCGATAGAAGGCGACGTGCTGCAAACGGTTCAGATAGGGGCGGAAATTGTCGAGGCCGATGCGATGGTTGTCGTGTCCCATTTCAAGTGTCATGAATTGATGGGATTCGGCGGTGCGCTGAAAAATCTCGGGATGGGCTGTTCCAGCAGGCAGGGGAAGCTTCAGCAGCATTCAGATGTTGCCCCGGAAGTGGCGGAGGACATGTGTACCAGTTGCGGGATATGCCTGAACTCCTGCGCCCATGCTGCTGTTACCCTGCTGGAGGGAAAGGCGAAAATTGACCCGCGGCGGTGTGTCGGCTGCGGGCGCTGCATCAGCGCCTGCCAGCAGAAAGCCATCAAGGTCAAATGGAACGAAGCAGCGCCGCTGGTCATGAAAAAAATGAGCGAATATGCACTGGGTGCGATCAGGGGCAAGGAGAAAAAGACGATATACCTGAACTTCATCACCCAGGTTTCCCCTGCCTGCGACTGTTATGGCCATGCGGATGCCCCGATTGTAAACGACATCGGCATCTGTGCCTGTTCGGACCCTGTCGCCCTCGATCAGGCCTGCGCCGACCTGGTAAATGCCGCTTCCGGCAACCCGAATTCCGCCCTGAAAAGCGGCCATGAACCGGGAGGTGACAAGTTCCGGGGCGTCTCCCCGACTATAGACTGGGAAATACAACTTGAGCATGCCGAAAAGATAGGACTCGGCAGGAGAAGGTATGAACTGGCGGGAATATGAACCCGCCCTTTGCGGCAGTGCGCCGGAGGAGCGACTTTTTTCCCGCAGGATATCCGGTACGGCGGGGGTATTATCGTACCAGTTTTGAAAGCTTCTTGAACTCTTCCGTGCCGGCGGTCTTCAACAGCTGGAACAATGCGGTTTCGGTGGATGTTACGACGGCTCCTGCCGAAGCCGCCATATTCAATCCCAATTTCCAGTTTTTCTTTTTTCTGCTTATTACCGCGTCGCTTATTACATGGACGCTGCAGCCTTGCGCAAGCAGATCGATCACTGTTTGCAGAACGCAGATGTGAGCCTCCATCCCGGTAACAATGACCTGCTTGCGCTGTAAATTCCGAAACCTTTCTACGAACGCCTCTTCTCCGCAGCAGCTGAAACTCATTTTATCCATTGCAGGCGCCGAAAGTTTTTCCCCGACAGCCGGCAGCGTCTCGCCGAGACCTCGTTTGTACTGCTCAGTAGCCAGGACGGGAATTCCCAGCTCTTTTGCCGCTTCCAGCAGGATGGAGACATTGCAGGATACTTGTCCGAGGACTTCGGGGTCCATTGCCCGGCATAATTTTTCCTGAATGTCTATTACCAGCAGCACGGCCGAATTTCTGTCAAGAGAATACTTTTCAAGAATGTTCATTATGACTTCCCCTCTTGTTTCAGTCTTTCCTTACCTCAATCCCCAGTTCCTGTATCTTTTTCCGCAAGGTGTTTCTGTTGATCCCGAGCACATCGGCCGCCTTAACCTGGTTGCCCCTGGTTTTCTCGAGCACGAAGCGGATAAGCGGCCTTTCGACCTGCGCCAGGACCATTCCGTGCAGGTCTCCGGTCTCCATCTTGTCAAGATTGTCAAGGCTCGAGCGGAGCTTTATCTCCACCAGCGCCTCGAGGGAAAGCTCCTCATTGCGCAGGTTCCCCACCTTCTGTGTCGGGAGGCTGGAAAAGTCGGCGGCTGTGAGAAATGGGTCCGAGGAAAGAATCACTGCCCTCTTGATGGTATTTTCCAGTTCCCGGACGTTTCCCGGCCAGGGATAATTTGTCAGCAGGCGCATTGCGTCCAAGGAGCACTGTTTCACCGGTATTTCAAGTTCAGCGGAGGAATTCTTGACAAAGTAATCCACAAGCAGCGGAATGTCTTCCCTTCTCTCCCGCAGGGGCACCAGGTGTATCGGGACCACGTTGAGCCGGTAGTACAGGTCCTCGCGGAATGACCTGTCGCGCACCTTTACCTCGAGATCCTGGTTTGTCGCCGCGACGATCCGGGTGTCAACCGTAATACTCTGGTTGCCCCCCGTCCTGGTAACCTCCTTTTCCTGCAGAACCCTCAGGATCTTGGCCTGGAGATCGAGAGGCATATCCCCGATTTCATCAAGGAAAATAGTCCCGCCGTTAGCCTGTTCGAATTTCCCCAGTTTCCTTTCTACCGCCCCCGTAAAGGCCCCTTTTTCGAAACCGAAAAGTTCGCTCTCCAGCAGTTCCTTCGGTATGGCGGCGCAGTTCAGGGCGATAAACGGTTTGCCGAGACGTTTTGAATTAAAATGTATTGCCCGGGCGATCAATTCCTTTCCCGTACCCGACTCTCCCTGTATCAGCACCGTTACGTCGCTCGGGGCAACCTTGCCGATGGTCTTGTAGACATCTCTCATGGCAGGAGAATTCCCGATAATGGTCTTCTCCAGCTGGTAGCGGTCTTTCAATTCTTCCTTGAGCATGGTGACCTGCGAAGTCATTTCCCGCGCCTTGTCGATTTTCTCGATGATGGCATCGATGACATCCAGGTCGAAAGGTTTGGTTATGTAGTCGTAAGCCCCCCTTTTCATGGCTTCGATTGCATTTTTCATGCTGGCTTCTGCCGTCATGATGACGACAAGAAGGTCATTTTTCGTTTCACGGACCCTGTCCAGCAAATCAAGGCCGGACAGGCCGGGCATTTTAATGTCCAGGATTGCAAGGTCGTACGCGTTTGCATTGATCAAAGACAGGGCTTCGTCGCCGTCCCTGGCCAAATCAACGGAAAATCCTTTCCTTTTCAGGGCCTTGGAAAGGACCCAACGCATGCTTTCTTCGTCGTCGGCAACAACGATTCTTTTGAGTTGCATAAAGATAGACCTCGCAAAAAAAATAGATGGATATGTAGCTCTGTATATTCCTGGAGCAGCCCCTGTTGAGAAGAGGTCGCGGTTGTCTTTTGCCTGTTCTACAGTATCAAGGGAAGCATTGCGGTGAATGTCGTTCCTTTTCCTGCTTCCGAGTCGACTTTGATCATTCCGCGGTGCTCGGAAACTATTTTCTGGCAAATGGCGAGACCCAAGCCCGTTCCCTTCGATTTGGTCGTAAAAAACGGCGTGAAAATGTGATCGATACGGTCTTTATCCATTCCCGGCCCGTTATCACTGACATCTATTGCGACAAAACGTGATGGTCGCTCCCCCTTTTTTGTCAGGCTGTAGTCTGAGACGACCCGGGTGATTATTTTGATTGTTCCTGAACCCTTGTATTCAATCACTGCTTCAACGGCATTCTTTATGAGGTTCAGAAAAAGCTGGGTCAGTAGGGCTTCGTCCGCCAGGAAGGGGGGAATGCTCACATCAAAGCTCTGCAGGAAGGATATTTTGTTCAGGTGTTCGGCCCGCTTCTGCAGCAGGACGATTTCGCCGAGAATCTGGTTGAGATTTATCTTGTCCAGTTTTAACTTGCGCGGGGTTGTAAGGTTCAACAGTTCTTCGACGATTTTGTTTACCCTGCCGACTTCTTTCAGCATTACCTTGATATATTCGACGAGTTCACTTCCATCCGGAAGTTCTCTTTCGAGTAGCTGTGCAGCGCCCTTTATCCCTCCGAGCGGGTTTTTGATCTCGTGGGCAAGGCCGGCCGCCAGAGTCCCGAGAGTGGAAAGTCTGTCCGCCTTCCTGACCGCTTCCTCCAGTTCCCTGATATTCGTCAGGTCGCGCAGCACGAGGATGGTGCCGATTCTTTCTCCGTCGCTCATCAGAAGGGGGGATGTCGTGGCGCTCACCGGGATCACATGCAAACCTTTCTTCATCGCCAGATTCTCGTAATCCGAGATGGTCATCCCGGTCGCGGAGGTTTTTTCGACCATTTCCCTGAGAGCGTCCTCTCCGGCAAAGATCGCGGAAAATGCACTTTCCTGCGCCTGTCGCCGCGAAACACCCGTAATCTCTTCCGCTGCCGGGTTCATGAGGGTTATTGTCCCCTTATTGTCAAGGACGATGACCCCGTCTCCGACGCTGTCGATTACATTGGCGAAATATTCCATGACATGGGTTGCGGAGTCGTTCACGGTAACCCCAGGTTGAAGAACGTTTCAAGAATGGTTGTCATATCATCTCTGTTTTCCGTTCGGTTGATGGCGTCGCGTGCCTGAGCTGCACCCGGGAGGCCTCTCGTATACCAGGAAAGATGCTTGCGCAGTTCGCGGAGAGCCGCCTTCTCTCCGATGAGCGATGTCAGCATGTCCATGTGCCATACCGCAGTTGCAAGGCGCTCTGAGGGGCTCGGGGGGTGCGCCCCCCTGCCTTCGCCAAGGGCGAGGGCTTCGGAGAAAATCCACGGGTTGCCGAGAACGCCTCGAGCAACCATTACGCCGTCACAGCCGGTCAGTTCGAGCATGGCCATGATGTCGCGAGGGCTGAAAAGATCTCCGCTGCCGATAGTGGGCAGTCCGGTGCAGTTCTTCAGTTCGGCAATCCTGCTCCAGTCGGCTCTGTTGTTGAACATCTCCGCACGATTCCTCGGATGCAGAGTTATGGCGTCGCATCCTTCCCCTTCGGCTATGCGCGCAATTTCCAGAAAGGTCGGCTCGTGTGCGCTCCAGCCGGTTCGTATCTTGATGGTGAGGGGAAGCCTTGTCGCCCGGCGTGCGGCCCTTACTATTGCCCTGACCTTTTCCGGTTCCCTCAGCAGGGCGCTCCCTGACCCGCTGTTCACGACTTTTCTTACCGGACATCCCATGTTGATGTCGATCAGGTCGCCATATTCCTCAATGACCCTGATACCCTCGGCAATCAGGTTCGGATCGTCCCCGAACAGCTGAATGCCGAGCGGCCGGTCTTGCGGCACACTTCTCAACAGATCGAATGTTTTTCTGCCATTGCGTATCAGGCCGTGGGCGCTTACCATTTCGGTAAAGCAGAGGGCTGCCCCGTTTTTCCTGGCGAGAAGGCGAAGCGGAAGATTTGTTATTCCCGCCATGGGTGCCAGGATGAGATTGTTTCTGAGTGCCAAGGCACCGATTGTAAGGCTCTTGATCATAATTCCGAGAGAAGCTCTGTGTCATTGGCAATACCGCAACACTGCAGATTCGTGAAGAAGAGTGAAAGGCCGCATGATTCGTACCGCTGCCTGGCGGGATGAAAACAAGCCTGTTCTTCGCTGTTCTGTTGTGAGCAATCGGTATCCGGTGATTTTTCTGAGGCAAAAAGAAAACTGGGCGTAAGATGCAATGCCTAATTTTTAGGCATTCTAGCACAGGGAAAGAAAAAGGCAACAGTAAATTTGCAGATACTGGAATCTTGTCCGAATTGTCGTGTCTTCCGGGGAAAAACGGCAGAAATGTCCAGACATGGAACGGGGACGGTGGCGGACAAGGAAACATGTCCGTGGGATGCCTGAAAATAATGGAGAAAAGTCTTGTTGACATTTTTCACGGTGAAAGCTATACAGCTAACGATTTCACGTGTAAAGGGGCATCTCCATGAAAGTGAGCTTTGAAACAGAAGGTTCCTGTGCAAAGAGGATAGATCTGGAAATAGAGGGAGGCAAAATAGTCACCTGCGAATTCATAGGCGGGACACCGGGCAACCCCGAGGTTATTGCCGCCCTTGCCGAAGGAATGGAGGTGACGGAGGCAATTAAATGCCTGAGAAATTTCGCTTGCAATGGGGATGCCTCATGCCCCGGCCGGTTGGCGCTTGCACTCGAAGAAGCATTGGGTAAATAACCGGCAAAATTGTCCTGATGCATGCCGGTTTCCGTTTCATCCACGAGGAACGGAACCCCGGTTTCGCTTGCCACGCTGATGATCTGTCAACGCCGTTTTTGAGCTGATTGCCGGCCGCCCGGCCGTGCCGGCAACAACTTTCCTTCAGCGGTCAGTTTGTGTGCGACCCCAGTGCAAAAGCATTTGACCACGAACGGATCGAACTGGCTCCCCGCCCCGTTTTCCAATACCTTCACGGCCCTTTTCGCTGAGAAACCCTTTTTGTAAGGCCTGTCGGATACCATGGCGTCAAATGCATCCGCGACCGCGACGATTCTGGCCTGAAGAGGGATATCTTCACCCTTGAGGCCATCCGGATATCCCTCGCCGTCATACCTTTCGTGGTGGTGGAATATGGCCGGCAGGACATCTTCCAGCTGTTCGATGGGCGACAGGATGGCCACCCCCTTTTCCGGGTGCAGCCGCATTGGCGGGAATTCCTCGTCGGAGATCTTCTCGGGTTTCTCCAGCAGTGCTTCGAGAATTCCTATCTTGCCGATGTCATGAAGCAGTCCCGCAATTTCGATCTGTTCGACATTTTCCTCTGAAATCCCCATTTCCCGCGCAATATCCGCGGCGATCTTCATGACCCTCTCCGAATGCCCTTTGGTCCAGGGGGACTTGGCGTCTATGGCATTTGCCAGGCTCGTCACCGTGTTGATGAAGAGACTCCTCATATCTTCGTAAAGCCTTGCATTTTCCAGAGCTACCGAAATCTGCGCGGCGATCTTCTCTATCACGAACGTCTCATCCCGGACGAACCCGCCGGGCTGGCGGTCTCCCAGAAGAAGGACCCCCTTTGCCTGTTCCCTGCTGATGAGGGGAGCCGCGAGCAGGGTAGCGATACCGGCCCCGGCAAGGATGCCGTCCAGTCGTCCCGGCCTCTGTATTGTCCCGAGTGCATCAATCGAGCAGGTTTTCCCCTTGGCGAAAGCGTTGCCGGCCGCGGAGTTTTTCAGGGAAAGACATGAGCCCGGCTTCATAACCGAAGCCGGCTCCCCGTCCTTCCAGTGGGAAGCTGTAATGAAAAATCTCCCTTTCTCTTCCTGGATAATAGCGACAAGAGTGCAGGGGATAATACGTTCTATTCCCTGGATTGCCGTTTCAAGAATCTTTTCACTGCTGAGGGACGATGATATTGCCTTGTTTATTTCGTCGAGCGTCAGGATGGTGTCGAACCTTTTTGCCAGATTGATGGCAGTTTCCAGTGTTTCATCGTACAGCCGCATATGGCTCACCGATATTGCGGCGTTGGAGGCCATGTACTTGATGAGATTGATGCCTTTTTCCGTGAAAGGCGGGAGACTCTTGTGCCGGGCGACAAAAACCGTTCCCAGGACATGGTTTCTGACGATCATCGGCACTGCAAGAAGCGTCAGGTCACTGAGGAATTTGCGGTAGGCAGGGTTCACCATGTCCGATTCTGCCGCGTCCGGTATGAGGAGGTGCTGTTTTTTGAGGAGCATGGATCGGAGGATTGGCACCTTGTCCGGATGGAGCGGGGTGTTTTCGAAGAGCCGGACATACCTTTGGGGTAATCCGTATCCGCGGGCGGGAGTGAAATTATGACGCTCCCTGTCGAAAAAATATACCAGGGCCCAGCGGATATTGGCGGTGTTTTTCATAAGGATCGAGGATGTTCTGATGACATCGTCGAGGTCGCTCAGACTACCCAGACTGCCTACTCTCTGCAACATTTTCGCGAATGCATCCTGCATGAAACACCCCTGCTTCCCATCAATACGTTTCAGCCATATTCCTTGCCAAAATATCGTTTTTTTATTACTATCTCAATTCGGCGGACATTTTGCAAAAAAAATTTATAAATAATTGTTTTATTTGCTCCAATTCGATTCTCGCCGAATCCCGGGAGGGTGAGTCGGGCGCCGGATAATCATTTTGCGGGCACTACATTGAGGAGGAATGGGAATGGGTTTGCTGGACGGTAAAAAAGCGGTTATCTTTGGAATTGCAAACGAGAGAAGCATTGCATGGGCAATTGCGGAAGCCTTCAGGAAGGAAGGGGCGGAACTTGCATTTACCTATGCCAACGAAATGGTGGAAAAGCGTGTAAGGCCTCTTGCCGAGAGCCTTGGTGTCGAACTGGTTCTTCCCTGCGATGTTACGGATGACGGCCAGATAAAAACCGTCTTTGCCGAGATTGGAAAGGTGTGGGGAGGGCTTGACTCATTGGTTCATTCCATTGCCTATGCAGGCAAGGAGGAATTGCGCGGTTCTTTTCTCAATACGACGCGTCAGGGGTTTTCCCTTGCCATGGATATCAGTGCCTATTCCCTCATTGCCCTTGCCAGGGAGGCGGCTCCCCTGATGAATGGCAGAAATGGCAGTATCATTGCCATGACATACTACGGCTCGCAAAAAGTCTTTCCCAATTATAACGTCATGGGTGTTGCAAAAGCTGCACTGGAGGCAAGTGTCCGTTACCTTGCCGAAGCGGTTGGACCCGACGGAATCAGGGTAAATGCAATTTCTGCGGGACCGTTGAAGACTCTGGCCGCTTCCGGAGTGGGTGGGTTTAACCAGATTGCGAGCCATGTTTATGACAAGGCGCCGCTCCGGACCAATATCGAGCAGAGTGATGTGGCGGGGGCCGCGCTGTATCTTTGCAGCGACCTGTCGACCAAGGTAACCGGAGGGATACATTTCGTCGACGGCGGGTATAATATTATCGGCATGTAAGGGGAGCATTCCCGCCGGTGCGGGAGATGCTTCGGTACTTTTCCAGAGGGGGTAATCCAATAAAGAACCTTTACGGCAACCTCACGGGCCTGAAACAGAACCAGTTGAACAGATTGGAACGACTTTACAGGCGTCGCATCCCCGCTGATGAACTCATTACCGCGGAACTTGCCGAAAGGATGCTGGAGTTGTCGGAAGAGACGGGACGCCAGATAGGGGTCCTGATCAACCGTTTCGGAACGGTTGAGTATGTCATTATGGGGGATGAGCGGGGTTTGTTCATTCCCGAACTGTCTGACTATCCGCTGGGGAGAAAACGCTTGCGCGGCCTCCGCATGTGCCATACCCACCTGCGGGGGGAACTGCTCTCCGATGACGACCTTACCGACCTTGCCCTGTTGCGGCTTGATCTGGTCGCTGCCATCCTCGCGTCTCCCGGTTCACGCAAGACATCCATTCAGATTGCATATCTTGCCCCCCCGGCTCGGGGGGATGCCCCCTATACAGTGGAGCAGCCGCAGCCGTTCGATCGCTTTCAGCTGGATGCCTTCCCTTTTATCGAAGCACTGGAAGAATCCCTGGAGAAGTCCCTGGGAGGAGCCAGAGAGGTCTGGGCTGAAGAAAGGGGAATCCTTATTTCGGCAAGCACTTCGCCGCGCGCTGAGGCAGAAGATTCCCTCGATGAACTGAAGGAACTGGCTCGAACGGCGGGGATCGAAGTTCTCGATACGGTAATCCAGCAGCGACGCGAATTCAACCCCAGGTTTCTGATGGGCGAAGGGAAGATTCGGGAAGTTGTAATCCGTGCGCTGCAACTGGGGGCCACCCTGCTGGTTTTCGACCAGGAGCTTACTCCCGCTCAGGTCCGCTGCATTTCAGAGATGACGGAACTCAAGGTCATAGACAGAAGCCAGCTGATTCTCGACATTTTCGCCAAGAGGGCTACAAGTCTTGACGGCAAGGTCCAGGTTGAATTGGCTCAACTGAAGTATATCCTGCCCCGATTGACGGGCCGTGGCGTGCAGATGTCGCGTCTGATGGGAGGAGTGGGCGGGCGCGGTCCCGGTGAGACCAAGCTCGAAATGGACAGAAGGCGTATCAGGGACCGGATAGCAAGGCTGGAGCGGGAATTGGGCGAGCTTTCCAGGGGTAGATTTGAGCGCCGCAGAAAAAGGGTCAAGGCTGGTATACCAATCGTTTCAATTGTGGGCTACACGAATGCCGGCAAATCAACCCTGCTGAACACACTGACGAAAAGTTCCGTTTTCACCGAGGACCTGCTCTTTGCCACACTCGATACGTCGACCCGGAGACTCCGTTTTCCCCGGGACCGGGAAGTGATAATAACCGATACCGTCGGCTTCATCCGCTCTCTTCCCAAATCCCTCATGGGTGCTTTCAGGGCTACCATGGAGGAACTAAACGATGCCGACTTGCTCCTGCATCTGGTGGACTGCTCGAACCCCCGCTTCGAAGAGCAGATTTCCCAGGTGGAAGAAATACTCGGGGAGCTTGAGCTGTCCACGAAACCCCGTCTGCTCGTCTTCAATAAGAGCGACCTGCTTCCGGGCCTGAAAAAGAAGGATCCGCTTGCTTTCATGAAAGTGAAGCAGTTTGCACGCCGCTTTGGAGCCATTCCGGTTTCTGCCGTGGATGCCCCCAGCCTGTCCCCTCTCATTGCTGAAATGGAAAGGCGCTTCTGGCCGGGGGAGTAGCTGCGCCAGGCGGGGGATTTTCGCGATGCTCATTGATTGTTAAGTAAATACAAATAGTTAACCCATATAAGTTGACAGTGTGGGAAATCTTTTCTATACTTTTACCTTTCCTGCTTACTTCATACGCATGTCCGGTAAGAGTATGCGAGTAAAGGAACCCCATCTATGAAAAGCATACTGTTTTTACTTGCGATACTGCTAGTGCCCCATTCATTGCGGGCAGAACAGATACAAACAGAGACTCCCGAAAAGAGCCTCCTTATAGCTTCGACATCCGTTTCTTCTCTCCGCGGCGGCAATGGAAAAGAAGGGCGTTCCGCCAGGAAAGAGGCAAGCCAGAGTGAAGAAAGTGCGCTCAGCAAGGCTCTGGAATTGCCGGCCTCGGATATCTTTGCTCTGGATGACCCCCCCGAAAATACAGCCGATTTTGAACTGCAGCTGCCCGAGGAATCTCTGCCCCAGTCGGATATCCCCTTGACGGTCAACAACAAGGTCGAATACTTCATCAGATATTTCCAGACATCCGGGAGAAAAGTGTTTGCCAAATGGCTTTCGCGGTCCGAACGCTATATTCCCATGATGAAGCAGATCCTCAATAAAGAGGGGTTGCCGGAGGATCTTGTCTATCTGGCCATGATCGAAAGCGGTTTCTCTCCCCATGCCTATTCAGTTGCCAGTGCAGTAGGTCCCTGGCAGTTCATATCCGGCACGGGCAAACGGTATTCGCTGAGGATAGATCCCTGGATCGACGAGCGCCGTGACCCCATCAAATCCACCGTAGCAGCGGCCATGTATCTCAAGGAACTGTACAGTCTATTCAACAAGGACTGGTATCTTGCGGCTGCCGGGTACAACGCGGGGGAAAACAAGATTCTTCGGGCCATGGACATGTACAACAGCAGGGACTTCTGGCAATTGACGCAGGGTACCTATCTCAAGCGGGAGACAAAGGATTACGTGCCGAAACTCCTTGCTGCCGCAATCATTGCCAAGGACCCTGCCCGATACGGGTTTGCGGATGTTGCCTATCTGCCCCCCATAGATTTCGATACCGTGGTCATACCATCAAGGACCGACCTCGCTCTCGTTGCGGGACTTACCGGTGTACCTCTTCAAAACATCCGCGAACTGAATCCGGAATTGAGGCAATCCTGTACCCCCCCGAATTATCCCGGCTATGAACTGAAGCTGCCGAAAGGAAAGAGGGACGTATTTCTCCGGGGGTTCGCAAAAATCTCCGAAGATAAAAGGTTTGAAGAAAAAAGGTTCGAAGAAAAAATCGCCTATAGACGGTACAGGGTCGGCAGAAAGGACACCCTTGCTTCGATTTCCAGGCGTTTTGGAGTCAAACCCGCAGAAATTGTCGCATTGAATCGCCTTGGTAACACCAGAAAACTGCGCGGCAAGGTACTTGTCCTTCCGTCGAACCCTGATGCGGTTGTCGCGTCATCCGCCGTCAATCCTGCTTCGGTCGGGGCTTCCAGGAAAGCGGCGAAAGAATTTGTCAAATATTATACAGTCAAAAAGGGTGATACCATTCATGCCGTGGCCAAGCGGTTCAATGTATCGGCAAAAATCATTGCGGCATGGAACAATCTGAAGGGCAGAATGACCCTCAATCCCGGCAAGCGCATCATTGTCGCCAAGTTTATTGAGAAAAACGGATCCATGGTTCGCCAGGGCGATGGCAACGGATAATCTCCCCTCTTTACTATTCTGAAAGGATTCCATTAAATGTATAATTTGCTGATTTCCATCGGTGCAGCGATAGCCGCCTTCCTTGTCTTAAAGTTTGTGGTCGGACTTTCCCTGACACTCTCGCTCCTCCTGGCGGTTCCTTTCTTTCTTGTCAATTATTTCCTGATTGCCCGGCTTGTCATGAAAAAGGTCATGGCAATAATGGAAACCGCAAACCGTGACTTGCAGGGGCAACGTATTGAAAAAGCGGTGCGCGAGTTGCAATCGGCCTATCGGTACGGTAAGTGGCAGTTTTATGTCACCGGTCAGATTAACTCCCAGATAGGGGTCATTTACTATGTCAAGCGAGATTTCTCGAATGCTTTTCCCTACCTCGAGAAGTCTTTCGTCAAAAACTGGGTAGCCATGGGTATGCTTGCCATCACCCATATGAAGCGTAACAAGAAGGAAAAAATGCTCGAAACCTTTGAAAAAGCGGTCCGCTGGACCCAGAAGGAATCGCTTTTGTGGAGCCTCTATGCGTATTGCGTGAGCGAGGTCGGGGATGTCGGTAAAGCGAAGCAGATACTCACCAGGGGGCTGAAAAAACTTCCCGGAGATGAACGCCTCAAGCACAACCTCGAGGCACTGAATGAAGGGAAAAAGATGAAGATGAGGAATTATGGAGACATGTGGCTTCAGTTCCACCTGGAAAAGCAGAGCGTTGTCATGAAGCAGCAGGCGGCGGCTATGGGGGGAATGGCAAAACGACGCATCATTCGGAAGTAGTCCGGGTGTCAATGTGTAGAAGGGACCTTTCAGGTTCCTTTTTTTATTAACTCTGGCCGCTTCGCTCGCTGAAGGAAAGAAATCAGGGACTATGAAAAAAAAGAGAAATACAGAGCAGAAAAAGAAGGAATTTATTCATTCGCCGTTTCAAGCCCTGAAAGGTTTCACAACCGAAAGAACCGAAACTGACGCGAAGCAGAATGAGGCGCCGAAACCCGCCGTGGACAACGCCGAGGAAGATGATCGAGGGCTTTTTTTACGTTCCGTAGCGGATGTAAAAAGAATCAATCCTGGATCTGCCGGGGAAAAAAGCAAGAAAACCGTGCCGCCTGTCCGCAAAAAGAATGAGGATGAGGAGAGGAGACTTTTTCTTGATTCTCTCAAAAAGATGGATGTAACTTTTGAGGACGAAATTCCCGACGTCAGACCGATAAGGCCAATGGCTGTAAGCAGGATGCGCCAACTGAAGACGGGGGCTGTTCGCATCGACCTGCAGTTGGACCTGCACGGAATGACGCGCGATCAAGCCCTGGAAAGCATCAGGCATTTCATAACCGGAGCTTACAACCGTGGACAGAAGGCGGTGCTGGTCATTACCGGAAGGGGTAACAACTCTCCCGGGGAACCGGTGCTTCAGGGAGCAGTCATGTCCTGGCTGCGTGAGACGGGAAAGGGTATGGTGGCGGAATTCTCTCCTGCGCCGCACCAGATGGGCGGTTCAGGGGCCCTCGTGGTATTTCTCAAGGACAAGGATAAAGAAAGATCTGTTCCGCGCAGGTGATTACCCCTTCGGACATTTTCCTGACAGTCATCCGCTATCAATTCGTCACGATCTCTTTGCAGTGCTACAAGCCCAGTTCCCTTTTAACTTCCTGCAGATACCTTCTGATTTCCGTCCCGCTTTCCATTCCCAGTGCCTGCCGTGCTACTTCTTCTGCCTTCCGGTTCGAGGTCTTCCTGATCGCCTGCTTGATTGCCGGTATATACGGGGCGGAAAGGCTGAAATCACATATTCCCATTCCGAGCAGCAGGACGGCATTGACGGGATCAGCCGCCATTTCGCCGCACAGTGATACCCGCTTGCCCGCCAGCATGCCGACCTCGGCAACTCTCCTGATGGAATGGAGGACCGCGGGATGGTAGGGATCGTAATATTTTTTTACCTTCGGATTATTCCTGTCCGCGGCAAGAGTGTACTGTATAAGATCATTGGTGCCGATACTGAAAAAGTCGACTTCCTTGATCAACTGGTGGGCGGTTTGAACGGCTGCGGGTAATTCAACCATGATTCCGAGGGAAATGTTGCGGTCGAAAGCATGGTTTTCTTTTTCCAGTTCTTCCATTACCTCAGCGAGGATGCCCCTGATAGTCCTTATTTCGTCGACACTCGAAACCATGGGGAACATGATATTCGCCTTACCGTGAACCGAAGCCATCAGGACGGCGGCCAACTGTTCCCGGAAGATATCGTCCCGCTCCAGCGAGAAACGTATGGATCGCCATCCCATGAAAGGGTTGTCCTCTTTCGGGCACGTGAAGTACGGTAACCCCTTGTCTCCACCGATATCAAGTGTGCGGATGGTGACCGGCAGGTTTTCGAACCCCTCCAGGATCCTTTTGTACAACCTGTATTGCTCTTTTCTGGTCGGGAAGGAGTTCCTCGCCATGTACGGGAACTCGGTACGATACAGTCCCACTCCTTCGGCGCCGTTTGCAAGCGCTATCCTTATGTCGCTGAGAAGCCCGATGTTGGCGCGCAGGCAAGCCCTGACCCCGTCAGTGGTAACTGCCGGGACGTCCCGCAGTCCGTCGAGCTCTCGTTTCTTTACATGATAATCATGATGCAGGCGTTCGTATTCCTCCCGGACTTTGCTTTCTGGATTGACAAAGATGCAGCCGGTATTCCCGTCGATAATCACATCGTCTCGAGGAGAGATGCCGGCAATCAGTTCCTTGCCGCCGAAAACCGCCGGTATACCGAGGGATCTCGCCATAATCGCCGCGTGGGAATTGCTGTCTCCGCCTGCCGTTATAATACCGAGGATCTTGCCGTGATCCAAAGTGGCAAGGTCCGAAGGCAGAATGTCCTCGGCTATGATGATCCTTTTTTCACGGAGGATGATCCGGGTGGGCCCATTACCGGCTAAGCAGCCGATTATCCTTCGTCCGATATCTTCCATGTCCGCGGACCTCTCCCGGAGGTACGGGTCTTCCATGCGGGAAAAGGCGTTGACATAGTAGGAGACGGCGTCATGCACCGCCCGGGCGGCGCCGAGTCCGCCGTCGATACGCTCCTGCACCTTCGAGATAAACCCGCGGTCTTCAAGGATCATCAGGTGGGTGTGGAATATCGCCGCATCTTCCTTGGACAGGGTTTCCACAACGCGTTTTTCCAGGTAGATGGTTTCTATTCGCGCCCTTTCAAGGGCGATATGAAACCGCTTCCTCTCTTCTGCGGGCGCTCCAGCCTTCTCCAGTTCGAGGATATTCTTTCCTGAGTCCCTGGTGATTATGTAAACCTTGCCAAGCGAAAACCCGGGGGACACAGCGGTACCTGTTATCATCCGCGGCCTTGCTCTTTGTTTGCCGGTCTGTCCGGCGCCCGTCAGCGTCGACTTTTCAATCGTCTTGAGCTTTTCCAGTTCACGCTCGAAAAACGCCCTCTCCTCCTCCTTCTTCCGTATGTGATCGAGGAGTTTCGCGTTCATGATAATGCTGCTGATCTGGCAGGCTATGGTAGTCAGGGCGCTGATTTCTTCCCTGGTGAAACTTCTCGGCTCTATTGTCTGGATAATAAGAACACCGGCCGGGCTTTTTCGCTCGAACAGCGGAAGTCCGAGAAAGGAGAGAAAGCGCTCTTCTTTCGTCTCACGGAAATACTTGTAGCGCGGGTGGGAAGGAGCATCTTCCAGTGCGACCACTCCCCTCTGTTCGACGACGAGACCCGTCAAACCCTCCGAGGTGTTCATCCTGACCTTGCCGACCGCGCTCCGTGCCAGACCCTTGGAAGCTTGCAGCACAAGCGTTTCCCCATCATCCTCCAGGAGATAAATGGAGCAGACATCCGAGCCCATGCGCCGTGCAATCAGCGTTACGATGTTGTTCAATGTATCCTGCAGGTCGTGTGAATGAAGGATAAGGGCGCTGATGTCTTCAAGAATCCTCAGACCCATTGATTCAGCATTTTTTTTTGCCACACTTTCTCGGGGCATCGACGAAACCTCTGCTATGTTTTATGTCGCCTGGCACTGATACAGGTGCCCGGCGCAAGGGACTTCTTTCAAGATGCCACAGCCAGCCGCGGCTCTATGAATTTCTGCCGCGGCATGACAACAACTATAAGATATAAAATTCTCAAAGGGAAGTAATTGTGAAATAAATCCGGTTAAAACCGGGTAGTTCTGGAATCACAATAATACATCTGTTATAGTGTGAAAAATTGCCAAAGAATTTGGGGGGTCAAATGGCGGAGAATTTCGACGAGATCATCACGGAAGGTATCGCCCTTATCGAATCGGGTGAAGTAAAAGCAGCCGCGGAGAAATTCAGGCGCTGTATCGAACTTGAACCGGAAAGGCCGGAAGGACATTTTTATCTGGGCCAATCACTGGCCGAATCAGGAAAGCTGGAGGAGGCGCAGAAGGTCTATGAGGCAGGGCTGAGGCTTGCTCCCCGGGATGCCGATTCCCTGACAGCCTTGGGAGACATTTACTTCGAGCTCGGGAAATACAAGGACGCGATAGAGGCCTACAAGAAGGTCACCGACATCAATCCGCGCGACCCTGACGGTTATGTGAGTCTCGGGCTTGTCTATAACAGTATGGACAGGGTGGAGGATGCACTGAAAGCCTATGAGGCTGCATTGGAGATGGATCCGCGTAATGTATTCGCCTACAATGCCCTTGGTGACGCCTTCTATGGTCTGAATGAACGCGAAAAGGCCATCGCCGCTTACAGCAAGGGGATAGAGATCGACCCGAACGACGCGGCCGCCCATTTCAATCTGGGCGAACTTTTCTATGATCTGGAGGAGCTTGAAAAAGCGGAAAAAGAATGTCTTGAGGCCATTCGTCTTGACCCTTCGTTTTCGCTCGCATACCTGACCGCGGGCAATCTCTGCCTTGATCAGGAGCGCATTTCCGACGCCATCAAATATTTTGAAATGTATCTCAAAAAAGAGAAATCACCCCGGGCGGAAGAGATGATTGCGGAGGTAAAGGCTGTATTGGAAACTCTGAAAGAGGAGATAAAGGGGTAAGTAAGCATGTCAACCAATTTCAGGTGTATAAGTTATCCGTGGGTACTCTGGGGTGTGATCGTACGATGAAGAGATATCTCGCCGTTCCTGTCCTTTTTTTGCTGCTGGCGGGCGACTGTTTCGGCGCGGAGATAACAGTCGGAAATTTTGCTTCCGGAGATATGACCGGATGGAAGCCGAAGATATTCAAGGGCGAGACGCTGTATTCTTTTGTCAGGGACGGAAAGCGGACGGTGCTGAAGGCATACAGTAAAAATGCCGCTTCGGGACTGTTCAAAAAGGTTAAAGTCGATTCCGCCGAATACCCGGTTCTGCGCTGGTCCTGGAAAATAGATCGCCTCCTGGAAAGGGAAGATGCAGCCAGCAAGCAGGGGGACGATTTTGCCGCGCGGGTATACGTCGTGTTTCCGGGTACGCTTTTCTGGAGAACCAGGGCTATCGTGTACGTATGGTCTGGAAAGCTTGCAAAAGGATCGGCGCTGCGGAACCCTTATACCGGGAACGCAATAGTGATAGCGGTTGAATCCGGCCATGAACGGATCGGCACATGGGTTCATGAAGAACGGAATTACCATGAGGATTACCGGCGCTTCTTCGGGGAAGAGCCGCCGAGGTTGGGGGCCGTGGCCGTCATGACGGATACTGATAATACCGGTGGGGAGGCGGTTGCCTGGTACGGAAACATTTCCCTGGCAGGGGGGCGGTCGCCTGCATCCCCCTGATATTTCTTCGCCCGCCTGCCTGGAATTATCACCCTATCAGTTTGGCCAGTCTGCTGCGCTGCTTTTCCAGCTTTTCCTGCCCTTTCTCGAAGGCTTTCAGCAGATCCTTCTTGGTTTCATATGCCAGGTCTTTTCCCCTGTCGAGGATATCCTCGGCCGTATCTCCCGCCGCCTCCACCATTTTGGAGACGTTGTCGGAAAAATCCTCAACAATATCCTCCGCCCGGCGTTTTGCTCTTCCTGCACATCTCACGATGTCCTTACGGGTTGCTTTTCCCGACTGCGGCGCAAAAAGCAGGGCTATACCCGCGCCGATTATTCCTCCGGCAATGAGCATCAGTGCCCCGGCCACCTTATTGTTATCTTCAGCCATTTTGTACCTCCCTTTAAGATTGATCACTTACAGATTACCTCAAAATGAACATGTGTAAAGGATTCACACCAAATATTTTGTCAATCTCCAGCAAGGATCGGCAGGTTGTTCCGGGAATAAAGAAAAACCGCATCAACCGGGGTGGATTTTCGAGGTAATAGTTGATAAATCTCTCCTCTCCTCTATACTTTTATACGGGGCTTTACCGTTGATACTGGCATGTCGACCGGCTGGAAAAACAGGCGGTTGCGATATGTCCGGCAGCGCGTGGATACCAGGAAATCGAAATTGCATTCATTCTGACAAAAGAGGGAGGTAATGGCATGCCTGATTTTGGAAACCCGTTTTCCGGTTTGGCAGCTGGAAGAACACTGACCCACGAAGAGCTGGTCAGGGCTGTACGTTTCATGGTCGCGGCGGAATATGAGGCCGTACAGCTTTATGTGCAGCTTGCCGAATCCACCGGCAACGAACTGGCAAAGCGTGTCCTGATGGATATTGCGGATGAGGAAATAGTTCATGCCGGTGAATTTATGAGGCTTCTCAAGGAGCTTGCCCCGGGGGAGGAAGCCCTCTATGCGGAGGGAGCCCAGGAAGTGGAGGAAATGATCGATGCTTTGAAGGGTGAGGTGACGTCGGCTGCCGGAGATGTGGTTGAGAATGCTGCTCCCGCTCTGACAGTCGGGAGCCTCATGGACAAAGAATAAACAGCAGTCTGCCGTAATCGAGGCGCAGAGAGCATACAATCTATACAGGGCGAAAAGTTCCTTGCGGGACGGCTGGAAGCAAAACCGGATCGGCCTTCCGAAACAGGTTGCAATCGCCCGTGATGGGAGGAAACATGGATTTTCTGGACAGGAGTTCGGCTCCGCTTACCGATGAAGAATGGCGCCGTGTTGATGAAGCAGTGGTTGAGTCCGCCCGCAGGATGCTGATCGGCCGTCGCATCCTGAATATTCTCGGACCCCTTGGATCAGGAGTGTATAGTATTCCCTATTCGGTATTCAGCGGCAAGACGCAGGCTGGTGTCGATATGATTGGTGAAAAGGAAGATCTCGTTGTCGAAGCTGACCGCCGGGCAACGATAAATCTCCCGATCCTTTACAAAGATTGCAAGATATTGTGGCGTGATGTCGAGGCCGACCGGCATCTGGGTATACCCCTGGATGTCAGCACCTTTGCCGTTGCGGCCAGTTTCGTAGCTTCCCAGGAAGACAATCTCGTTTTTAACGGAAATGTCGAACTCGGTCATGAAGGTCTTTTTACGGCTTCGGGAAGACTCTCAGTTCCGATTGGAAGCTGGGACAAGAGCGGAACTGCCCTTGCCGATGCGGTGAAGGCTGCCGGAGCTTTGTCCTCTGCCGGTCATTACGGACCATATGCCATGGTTGTCAGCCCGGTTCTTTTCGGGAGCATGGTGCGGGTATACGGCAATACCGGAATGCTTGAACTCGATCAGGTGAAAGCGCTGATGGGCGGGGGAGTCCATTATTCGAATGTTATCAGTGGCAAGAAAGCGGTGGTGATTGCCCTTGGTCAGCAGAACCTCAATCTTGCCGTCGGCCAGGATATGGCGACCGGTTATATGGGGCCGGTCAATATGAATCATCTGTTCCGGGTGATGGAAACCCTGGCCCTGCTGATCCGGCGTCCGGATGCCATTTGTACCATTGAATAAAACCCGTCATGCTGGTAGTTTTCTTCCGGGTCGACACGAAATCACCTTATCATTCCGGGTAACGAGTATCAGGACAGGGGCAGCCGTTTTGCGGCTCCCCTGTCTTCACGTGAAAAACGCTGTCTCCTGCCCCCCCCCATTTCCCGTTGTACCGGTATTTTCAAAATTTGTGTCAACGAGCGGCAGTGATATGCGTTACTATAAGTAAAAAGGCTGAAATCCACTTGTCATGGGCAGGAGCAGATGGCTGCATTTCATTGTCAGGACAACGGTGCGCAAGACCGGAATGATCGAACAGGATTCAAGCTCGGAGAAGCCGGGGCGGAGTGCATCGCGGAATTGACGGCTACCATAGGGAAGCCTTCATACAGGGAGGTCACGCTGGAGAGTACAGAGGCACTGAACCGGTTTCTCGGTAATGTGGAAAGACAGTCGTTCATTATGGCGCAAATGGCCACGCGCAACCAAGATGATTCACTTGATATCGTTCATGATGCGATGTTCGGATTCTTGAAGAGGTATACCTCGCGTCCGGAGGAGGAATGGAAGCCGCTGTACTATCGGGTCTTGAACAGCCGTATCAGGGACTGGCAGCGGCGTGCCGTCGTCCGCGGCCGGTTCCGTGCCTGGCTGGGTTTTGCAGGAGATGAAGAAGATGAAGCCGCTGATCCACTGGAAAAATTCCCGGACATATCGACTCCCGATCCAGCCGCGCAGATTATATTGAACGATGCTGCCGATGCCATTAAAACCGCTCTCAGGTCCTTGCCCCTGCGGCAAAGGGAGGCATTTCTATTGCGGGCGTGGGAAGGGATGGATGTTCGGGAGACTGCTTATGCAATGGGCTGTTCTGAAGGAAGTGTAAAAACACATTATTCACGGGCAGTGCATACGCTGCGAGGCCTTTTGGAGGAGCACCGGCCATGAGAGGAAACGAATCGGAAAAAAATCTTCAAGATAAAATCAGAAAGAGTCTCGATGAGGAAGCGGAGAATCTGGATAGGACGACTGTGCGGGCTCTCAGGAGTATGCGGATGGAAGCGCTGGAGACACTGGAGAGCAAGGGGGGCTTTGCCAGAATTCCCCGGTGGTTGACGGTGGGCGGTATTGCCTCGGCTGTTGTCCTGGTGGCAACGATTTCCATGGTTTTCTTCTCGTCACAGAAAACCCTGCCGGTCAAAAATCCGGAGGATTTTGAGCTTTTGAGCGCAAAAGAGCAGCAGGAACTCTACACAGATCTGGAATTTTACCGCTGGCTGGCAGAGCAGGAAAATGAGGGCTAATCCTTGCCCGGCGTTACATAAAGCGAATCATGGAAAAGGAAGAGGACGATGAGGAAAAGGGTAGGGGGTATGGTTGTATTTATTCTGATGCTGTTCGCCACAGGCGCTTTGGCGCGTGAACCGGGCGTCGCCTGGGACCAGTTGACCAGGGATGAGCAGCAGGTTCTGAAGCCATTCAGGGAAAAGTGGGAGCAAATTCCCCCTGCCCGCCAGGAGCACCTTCGCAGAGGAGCGGAAAGGTGGCAACGGATGACCCCCGATGAGCGCAAGGAAGCCCAGGAGCGTTTCCAGCGTTGGCGTGATCTCCCTCCGGAGCAGCGGGAAAAAATCCACAAGCGCTACGAGGAGTTCCGCAAACTGCCCCCTGAAGAGCAGGAAAAGATTCGCAGCAGGTACCGTTGGTTCCGGCAGCTGCCGCCTGAAGAGCGAAAAGCGTTGAGGGAAAAAATGCAGGGGATGGCTCCCGATGAACGACGAGAATTCAGAGAGCGGTTGCATTCCATGACGCCTGAAGAGAGACAGAAGTTTTTGGGCCGGTAACATGATTAATCGAGGCGGACGGGGAGGGACTTTGCCAGATAGATTTCCTGGGGACTAACCTTCGCCTGGTAGGCAACGGCCTCCACGCCGTTTTTGACCGCCAGGCGTAACAGCCTGCCGTATTCGGGGTCTATTTCGTCTGCCGGTGCAACAAAGTGGGCATCGGTCCGCTGCACTACAAAGAAAATCACTCCCCTGTACCCGTCCCGCACTACACTCACGAGCTCGTTCAGATGTTTCTGCCCCCGCACGGTAACGGCATCGGGAAACATTGCTGCATCGTCCTCGACCAGAGTAACATTCTTTACCTCGACGTAGCACAAGCCTTTCGTTCCGGAAAGGAGAAGATCGATCCTGCTGTTCTTCCCGTAGGGCACTTCCGGGCGTATTGAGTCATATCCCGCAAGTTCCTTTACCGTTCCACGTTCGATCGCATCCCGTGCCAGCCTGTTGGGAAGAAACGTATTGATGCCGACCCACAGGCCATTCAGCTTTACCATTTCCCATGTAAAACGAAATTTTCTTTTCGGATTGTCGCTGATTGAGAGAAGAACGCTGCTTCCGGCAATGGCGCACCCTTTCATGCTTCCTGAATTGGGGCAGTGGGCCGTTATGATTTCTCCGTTTTCCAGTTCGACATCGGCAAGGAACCGTTTGTAGCGTCGTATCAGTGTACCGGCGTGAAGTGGTTTCGGTAGCAGCATTTTTTCCTCCCTGATAGTGGGGACACCGCAAACAATAAGTGCTCATGAGACGAATTTCCGTGAGAGACTGAAAAAATCCCCCTTCTGCCTTTACCATTGCACAAAAAAACGGTATGTTTTCACTATAAAAGATTCGCCCGGCAAACGCAACGGCAGGAGGATTGCGGGCCGGCCGCGCTCGATGTAATGCTGGCAGAATTGATTCACATTCATTGAGTAAAAGGATAAATTTGCCTTGCCGAAATACAGACTTTTGCAGGTATTCCTAATCGTGATTTGGACGGCGTCTTCGACAGTTCTCTATGCCACGGAACAACTTCAGGTAATTGTCCGGGGTGTCGAGGGAGAGGTCCGGGAGAATGTCGAGTCGGCACTCGCGGTGCCACCCGGCCTGGTGCGTGACGGAATAATTGACAAGGTGTGGCTGCAGGTTTACGAAAAAGAGGCTGAGGCAAGGGTCCGAGCGGCGCTGCAGCCATTCGGGTACTACAATGCCGGTGTCCGGGCATCCCTGCTGAAATCCGTCGGTGAAAAATACCGCTTTCAGGTTGATATCGACCCGGGAGTCCCGGTCAAGATTGTATCGGTCAGTATTGCCATGCAGGGTGAAGGCTTCGATGAGGAATCCCTCAATGAACTTGTGGACGAATTCCCTTTGTACAATGGAGATGTCCTGCGGCATCCGACTTACGAGGAAGCGAAAGCGGCACTCAAGGGGCGGGCTATTGAACTTGGTTATCTGGATGCGGATTTTTCCGTCCATGAAATACTCATTTCCGAGAAAAAGACTTCCGCGGATATCCAGCTTGTTCTGGATACCGGTCCTCGGTATTTGTTCGGTGAAGCCAGTCTGCCGGCGGCTACAAGATATCCTAACCGTTTCCTGAAACGCTACCTCGCATTCAGGCCCGGCGATACTTTTTCCCAGGAGAAAATCGGTGAAACCCAGCTCAATTTCATTAACTCCGACCGGTTCCGGGAAATTGCCGTCATTGCGGAAAAGGAAAAGTCCGTCGATTTGAGAATTCCGGTTGTTGTCCAGCTGAAACCTGCTGCCAGCCAAAGACTGAGAGTGGGCGCAGGGTACGGTACTGATACCGGTGCAAGGTTTACAGGGAATTACAGGGATTTGAACATGTTCCGTCTCGGCCACGAATTCCTTGCCGAGTTGTTCCTGGCCGAGCGTCTGCAGGGAGCGGGTGCAGGTTATACAATACCCAGTTCCAAGGGAATAAACAGTTATACCGGGTTGAGGGTGAATTTCCAGAGGGAGGACATAGCCACCTATGAGGATAGGCTTGTGTCGCTGGAGGTCAACAGGAGCAGGAATTTCGGGCCGGGTATGCTGGGAATGGTCTATCTTCAGTTGCTGTATGAGGATTTTACGGTTGCCTCGGACGAATCAAGCTCAATTCTCGTCCTTCCCGGCATACGCTTTACCATTCGCCGGTATGACGATCTGATACGGCCGACACGGGGATTTCGTTATTCTATCGAAGTTCGGGGCACTCACCAGGATATCGGCTCCGATACAGGCTTCATCCAGCTTCTGACTGACGGTAACGCGCTTTTTTCTTTGCCGTGGAAACTGAAATTTTTCGTCAGGGGGAATGTGGGCCTGACGGCGCAGAACGATCCGTTGGCGGATTTGCCGGCTTCCTTGAGATTTTTTGCCGGAGGGGACACCAGCGTTCGCGGTTATTCCTACCAGAGCCTTGGCCCTCGCGATGCCAGCGGCAGGGTCGAGGGTGGGAAGAATCTGCTTGTCGGCAGCCTGGAGCTTGAACGGAGTCTATTCAAGGACTGGGGGATATCTGCCTTTATTGATACGGGAAATGCCTTCAATTCTATCACCAATATCCGCCTGTATTCCGGAGCGGGGCTCGGCCTGCACTATTATACCAGGGTTGGCGCCATCAACCTCTTTTTTGCACGTCAGATCGGTGTTCAGGATCCGGCAAACCATATCCATTTTACCGTGGGGTTCGAACTGTGAAAAGGGTGCTCACATACGGCATCGCGGTGGTGCTGCTCGCGGTGGCAATTAGCTGCCTGGCCGCCCTGGGCTGGCTTGCCGGGACATCCGAGGGCGCCAGTTGGCTTATGGATCAAATCTCCCGGCGGTCAGACATTGTCATTTCCGCATCCAGGGTGGAGGGGTCTTTGCTGGAAGGGTTGCGCCTTGAAAACCTGCGCCTGCACTTCGACGACGAAGAAATCAGGGCAGCCGGTGTCAGGCTCCGATGGCGGCCGCTTTCCCTGTTTTTCGGGAAAGTGGCAGTGCGGGAGCTTGACATTCACGGCATGGAAATCACGGACAATCGGCCTAAAATAGCGAAGCCTTTTGACTTGAGTTGGCCGAAGGTAACGGGAATACCGGCCTGGATGGACGTGCGGGTCAGGGTCTTGCGGGTTACCGGATTCACCTATCGCAGATTGAATGACCGTCCCACAATGATTGACCGTTTCTCCGCGCGGGTCATGTGGCGTGACGGTGTACTGACAGTTGAAAAGCTGAAGCTGGCAATGCCAACCCTCAGCATGGAGGGTGACATGCTGGCAGGGTTTCGCAGACCGGCCCTTTTGTTGAAAATCCGGTGCAAGACTCGCCATCCTTTGGCAGGCGCTGACGAATTTCTCGTTTCTTCGCGTCTCTCCGCGGCAGGCAATAACGGGCAACTCTCCGGGCCGGTAGAAGTCATCTCCAAGTCCGGCTCCAAACAGCACCTGCAAATTGAAGGCGGACTGGGGCTGTCCAGGAATACCGTCGCATTGAAGAAAATGGCGCTGCGGCAGCACGGCAGGCGCGGTACCGTAAACTGCGACGGAATTCTCGGTTTTACCGAAACCGGGAAAATGATTTTTGACCTCCAATTCGGGTTGGCTGATATCAACCTCTATCCGGAACTCCACGCCGCTGTTTCCCTTGGCGGCATTGTCTCCCTTAAGGGCTCTCCAGACAGCTACCGCGGACGTTTTGCGGTTGAGAGCAAAGGGAAGAATTGGTATCGGGCGAACCTTTCGGGGGGATTCAAGGGGGATACCGGAACGATCAGCTTTGCAGACCTTAAAGGTTCCCTGCTTGACGGTCAGGCATGGGGTGATGTCCGGATTGACTGGCGGCAGGGACTTCTGGTGAGTGGGAAAATTTCCGGCACCAATCTCAACCCGGCGAAAATCAATCCATCCTGGAAAGGAGTGGTTAATGGGGACATGGGGGGATCGGCGCGATGGTCAGAGGGGAAACTCGTTCACGCTGACATAAGCGGCCGATTTCGGGAGAGCCGCTTTCTGAACAGGTCTTTGACGGGGGAGGCCGATATTCGGCTGATAAAAGGGAATCTCCTCATTGACCGGCTTTTTGCCAGAGGCAAAGGGTTTGATGTCCGCGCTTCCGGAGACTTGGCGAAAAGGCTTGCTTTTGCTGCCTCGGTAAGCGAGCTTTCCGGACTTGTGCCGGACGTTGCCGGGGCTGTTCGCGCCGAGGGATGGGTCAGCATGTCGGGCGGGCGTGTGGGAGGGAGTGTAAAAGCCCGCGGAAGCAATCTTGCCGCACGGGGTGTCCGTATTGCATCTGCAGATATTGATGCCGGCCTGTCAGGTGATAAAGGAAAGTATTTGAATGCGACAGTTGGGTTCAAGGGTTTCAAGTACCATGATCTCCAAATCGATAAAGGCAACCTTGCCGGGCGCGGCAGTCTCGAACGTCATACGGTTGAAGCGGCAATATTTTCGCCTGGTTTCGAGCTTCGGATGACTTTGAGCGGTCGTTACGCTGCGAAAACATGGGAGGGGGAAATAGTTAGGCTAGCCGGCCACGACCCCGTGGGGCCATGGAAATTGCAGTCCCCGACTTCTTTGCGGATTGCTCCACAATCAGTATCTTTTGCAAGGATTACGCTGGATGGCGTGGAGGGGGAACGGCTCGAAGCCGATGGCCGGATTACGTTCAATCCTTTACGGGGCTTTGTCCGTGCTGATTGGCGTTCATTGAATCTTGCCCGGATTCCGTGGATGCCAAAGGGCCTTGATCTTCAGGGACGCCTATCAGGATCTGCCACGGGGACTTTTTCTCCGGGCATGAATCTGGCACTAAGCGGGAATGCAGAACTGGCTCACGGTCTGGCAACCTGGCGGAAAAACGGTAATCAGTTCCGTAGCGTCGTAGACAATGCGGGGATTTCCTGGAACTGGGAGGGAGTAAAGACAGAGTCCGGAACGGGAAGCGGGTCTATTCGTACGCGCAGCCTCACCCTGAATGGGCGGATAGAAGCAGCAGGGACGGCTGTGGTAGACGGTCGCCTTATAAAGGTGCCGCAGGTTTCCATGAGAATGGACTGGAATGAAGACGGGATGAACAACATGCTGGATGTTCGTTTTGCTGAAGGAGGGACTTTGAGTGGCAGATTTTTCTCCCTGTTGCCTTCACGGAAAGCCTTTCCGGGCGAGGGAGAAATTGAAGCTGAGTGGCAAGGTTTCGACCTGTCCCTGGTTCGTCCCTGGCTGCCGGCAGGACTTGACCTGGAGGGACGGGTCGGGGGCCAGATGAAGGGGAAACTGTTGACAGGCAACCGTCTCCAATTGAAAGGTACCTCGTCCCTGTCCGGGGGGCGTGTCCGTATGCTGAAAAACGGCAGGCAATTTGCCGCGGATGTCCGCAGTGCCGATCTCTCGTGGGATTGGGCTGAAAACGGTCTCGGTGGGGAATTTGCCACGGTCCTTGCGGATTATGGAAGTATCGGCGCCAAGTTCCATCTGCCGCTGGCGGCGCATTTCCCGATAGTATTGAATGAGCAGGCGCCAATGGTCGTTGACATCACCGGCAAAGTCCGTGAGACCGGACTTCTTACAAGCCTTTTCCCCGGCTTGATTCAGGAAACGCAGGGTGAACTGAGTCTTTCGGCGCGGCTTCACGGGAAATTGCGGGAACCGGTTATTTCCGGTAACATCGAGTTGGCGAAAGCAGGCGCATATCTTCCCACCGCGGGAATTCGCCTGAAGGATGTACGCATGAACGCCTCTTTTGACAGGGACAGGATCTCCATCACATCCCTGAATATCGCATCCGGGTCGGGACGCATCGAAGGGAAGGGGGTTGTCCGGCTCAAGGGGTGGCAAGTAGAAGGATATCAGGGCACCGTGAAAGGTGAGCGATTCCAGACAGTTTATCTGCCGGAATTGCAGGTTCTGACGAGTCCCGACCTCAGTTTCACCGGCTCTACCGATACTCTCACCGTGCGCGGGAATATCTCCGTACCGGAACTTCTCGTCTCAGGGCAATCGACAAGAGCGACCGTGCAGCCAAGCAGTGATGTGGTCCTCCGGGGTGAAGCAAAACCGGCGGAAAAGAAATTCCCATTGGCTCTCGATATCCAGGTAGGGGTGACTCTCGGAGACAGGGTTCGGGTCAAGGCGGAAGGGATAGACGCCCAACTGCAAGGAAAGTTGAACCTTCTCATCCGCAAACTCGATGAAATCAGAAGCACCGGCGAAATACGGGTGGTCAAGGGAAAATACAAAACGTACGGTATAAACCTTGATATTACCAAGGGAAGAATCTACTACGCCGGCGGTCCGATCAATCAGCCGACGCTGGATATTCAGGCATCGCGCAAGGTCGGGGATGTCAAGGCGGGAGTGGCTATCGTCGGAACCCCGAGGACGATGGTGGTCAAGTTGTATTCGGAACCGCCCATGCCGGACAGCGTTATAATGTCGTATATCGTTTTGGGGCAGCCAGTTGCCTACACCAATGAACAATCGGGCCTTCTGGAACAGGCTTCCGGTAAGCTTTTACCTGCATATACCGAACGCAAGGGCATATCCGGGGGGATTTCCGGCGCGGCGACTTCCAAAACGCAAGCCAGCACGCTTCCTCAATCGATGATCACTATAGGCAGGTATCTGACCCCGGAGTTGTATATCAGTTATGGACGCTCGCTGTTGAATGATAGCAACCTGGTTCGCCTGCGGTATGCGTTATCAAAAAAATGGGAAATCGAAACCCAGACGGGGAGCGAGAGCGGTGGGGACATTTATTTCAAGATAAATTTCAAGTAACGAGAATTCGTCCGGCGAAACCTTCCTTTGTATGCGAAAGTCCCATCAGCCTGCGGTACGAAAGAAAAAGCAGTAAATTGAACCGGGGCAGGAAGCACGGACTTCAAAGCCCCCATCCAGTCATGAGCCCCGTTTGCTTTTTGCGAAATTTCGCGAGTCTCCTCTGCCCTCACCGATTTTCCGTCCAATGGAAAGAATTCTCCGGTGTATATTTGCGCGGGATTCTTCAGGTGTCTCGTCCGCAGCGGCTTTAGCAGGGTATATCTCATACATGGCTCGATATTTCAGCGGAGTCAGGTTCGGCATTACTATGTTTGCTCCCCGTGAAAGCCCGAGTTCACGCCCTTTATCCCTGTTCAATGTGGCGATTGCCGTCGTGCTGGGGATATTGGCCTGGGGGCAGACGAGGCGGGTCAGAGCCACAACTTTATATGCCATCAATTCCGTATTCGGTACCTGCTCACCCTCGGGGGCACGGAGGTTTCCGGGTGAACGGCCCATCGGTGTCTCGGCATGGGGTATATACGGACCAACACCGATCATGTCGAGATCAAGACTTCTGAAAAGTTCTATGTCTTCGGCAAGATCCGCGTAAGTCTGCCCGGGGATGCCCACCATGATCCCGCTGCCAACTTCAAAACCGATTTCTCTGATTCTCCCTATCATCGCAATCCTGTCCGAGGGCACTCCGGGCAGGGGCGGGTGAATGCTGTCGTACAACACTCTGTTGGAAGTTTCGAAACGAAGCAGATATCGATCGGCACCCGCTTCCCGCCAGGCAGCAAGCTCTTCATCGCTCCTCTCCCCAAGACTCAGGGTTATGGCAAGGTCCGTTTCTTTTTTGATATGGCGTATGATCTCGCTCATCCAGTCCTTTTTTATGCCGTAATCTTCTCCGCACTGAAGCACGACAGTGCCGTAACCGAATTCCACCGCCAGGTTGACACAGGACATTATTTCATCCTCGGTCATCCGGTATCGCCCGATTTTATGATTGTCTGCACGAATGCCGCAGTATCCGCAGTTGCGGGCACATATGTTCGAAACTTCTATCAAGCCGCGCAGATACACTTCCTCCCCAACGTTCCTGAGACGCACTTCGTCCGCCCGCTGCCACAAATGATCGAGAGAGGCACCATCTTCCGTCTTGAGCCATCTGATAATTTCATTTCTTTCCATATGATTACAATCCTTTCCGTATATTCAATGTTTTCTTGAGCAATGCATCCTCTATACAATGAACAATGAGCGGGCCGTTTACACTGCTTTTCCGTATTACATCTTAATTGATTTTGTAAAGAATGTTCAAGGGGAATCCGACAATGAGTTGATTATGACAAAAGAGCATAGTGATACATAATTAATCGCATCAAGATGGATTTTTCGGCAGATCGACACGACTTTATATCTTTCATGGGTCTCTGCCAGGCTTTAAGCATGATGCCGGCTTCCACGAATCGTTGACACCCGGGCTTTCAGTGAAAATTAAAACTTTTGGCATATTGCATGCTCTGTTTTGAAATAGAACCAGATCTATTTGTTGCCGTGACACAGGAGTCCGGAAAGGGTTTATCCCTCCCGGACTTTATCGTTTTGGCGTGCAGCGGGCAAATACCATTGAGGAGGAAACAAAATGGACGGAGCTTTAAAAATAATTACGATATTGAGTTTGATTGCAACCTTGATTATAACGGTTTTATCGCCTGATGGTGCGATGGCGGGAGAGAAGACACAGCTCCACGTTTCCGCGGCTATAAGTCTCAAGGAGGCTCTCGAGACGGTAAGAACCATGTACGCCAAGAAAGAGCCCGGTGTGGAAATCCGGTTCAATCTGGCGTCTTCCGGACTCCTTCAGAAGCAGATCAAGGAAGGGGCGCCCGTTGACCTTTTCATCTCGGCCGGGAGGCAGCAGATGGATGAACTTGCGGTACAGGGATTCCTCCTTCCGGAAACAAGGGGAGACTTGCTGGGCAACGAGCTTGTGCTGATCGTTGCCAGGGAAAAAAAAGGCTCCATCAGAGCCTTTTTCGACCTTCCTGGAAAGATACAATCCATGAGCATCGGGCAGCCGGAGGCGGTACCGGCCGGAAAGTATTCCATGGAAACACTGAAAAATCTGCGACTGTGGGATTCTCTTGAGAAGCGGATCATCTTTGCCAAGGATGTGCGGCAAGTCCTTGCCTATGTGGATTCGGGGAATGTGGATGCAGGGCTGGTCTACCGCTCCGATACGGTTGCATTGAAGAGCGGATTCGTGGTGACAACTGCCCCGAAGGGTTCCCATTCGCCCATTGTCTACCCGATGGCCGTTATCAGAGCCTCCAGGCAGGTGGCGGCGATTCGGAAGTTTGCGGCATTTCTCACGACAAGCGAAGCGGCCGGAGTGTTTGCCTCGTATGGATTCATGCCACTGAAGGGAAAGCGGTAGTGCCTGAAGGACAAAAAAAGCGCGAGGATTTGTAACCCTTGCGCTTTGTTTCATGTATTAATTGGCGGGCGGCATGGGATTCGAACCCACGACCCCAGGCTTCGGAGGCCTGTACTCTATCCAACTGAGCTAACCGCCCGCACCGAATATACTTACACTATTTTCGAAATTTACTCAAGTCTTAAGCGTGGCCCTTTTCAGAAAACCACCTTTTGGGGGATTTGAGGGTTTTCAGATCCGGTAAACAGGTACCGGCCTTTGGAAGCCGCCGAGGCAGTATGGTTTATCATGAGCGTCATTTGGCCACTGATGCGTAGACAGGTATTGTAATCTCAGGTTTAGCGGGGTTGTCGGTTTTTACGGTAACGTATCCGCCCAGGAAGCGGTCCTCTTTGCGGGGTGCCACCGTAATTTGTATGACAGCTTTTCCGCCGGGCCTAACCTTGCTCTTCACAGGTTTAACGGTTACCTGGGGAATGGTTGATTTTGCAGATGCAAGAGTTAGCGGCTGCTTGCCCCTGTTTTCGATGGTAACGGTTGTATCCTTCCTGGTGCCGGCCTGTAGTTCCCCCAGATTGATCTGTTTCGGTATAACTTGTATTTCCTCAAGTACCGTTCCTTTCATGGTAAGCGTATGGACTGGAACTTTCGGATCATTTGTCTGTACCAGTATATTTTTGCTGACGTTCCCGGAAAAGTTCGTGGAATTGAAAGTCGCACTGATCTCGGCTTTTTTGCCGGGAGCAATGGTACGCGAAGAGACATCCGCGACAGTGCATCCACAGGAAGTGCTCACACG
>JAGFXO010000009.1 GCA_017861285.1 Geobacteraceae bacterium
AACCCGAAAAGAATCCTCACCATCATCGTTGAAAAAATGGTTGCGGCTATTGATGTGTCACGTTGCTCGATTATCGGCCTTGATGATGGCGGCGAATTGGTCGTCAAGGCAAGTAGTGATCTTCCCGTCAACCAGGAGATCAAAATCGACCTGGGTAAATACCCGGAAATTGAAAAAGCCTTAACTACCCAGAGACCCGTCGTTTTGCAGGACATCCATAATGACCCTCTTATGATCCCCGTAAGGGAAAAAATCCAAGGGCTTTCGGATCATGCCATCTTTGTGGTGCCCATTATCAAGAAACAAAACGTCATCGGGACCTTTTTCCTGAGGACCGCATCCCCGGTCAAGGAGTGGGTTTCGACCAGGATCTTCAAGCTGTGTCAGTTGGTTGCGAGCATCTCCGGAAATGCCCTGGAGAATGCGGTTATTTTCGAGGCGATGCATTCGCAGAGGAAGTTGCTGGAAGACCTGGCGTTTCGAGACAGCCTGACGGGCCTCTATAACCACCAGCATTTCCATACACGTCTTGAAGAAGAGTTCTACAGGGCCCAACGTTATGCTTTGCCCTTGTCCTGTGTCTTTGCTGATATTGATTACTTCAAACACATCAATGACCGTTACGGGCATGTCACCGGTGATGTTGTGTTAAAGCAGATTGGCAAACTGATTGATAAGATACTCCGTATGAGTGACATTGCTGCTCGTTATGGGGGAGAGGAGTTTGCCGTCTTGCTGCCTAACACGGCACAGCGGGGAGCCAGCGACTTTGCCAAAAGGCTGGAAAAAGAAATTGGCAAGTTGTCGATTCAACAGCTGAAGGGCAAAAAAGTTTCGATCAGCGTAGGTGTCGCGACCTACCAGGGTGGGAACGTGCCATCATACCAGGACTTGGTTCAACAGGCTGACGAAGCCATGTATGCGGCAAAAAAGGCGAAGAAGGAGAAAGGTTTATCGATAACCTAGGGTTGTCTGTCCCCATCGCGCCTGGCATCGATTCTCGATTGAGCAGGACAATCGCCTTCCAGGCAAGACACCTCAGGACTCCGGATGGTACAGGGAAATCATCCGAAATCTGTTATCCGCGATCACGTCGTAAAAAATCCCAGTGACCATTTACACGAATTTTTTCAGGCTCACAAAATAATACTTTTGTAACGATGCTATCCCTTTGCTTTCAGCCAGTAAAACCATGTATGCATCAAGAACATGTTTCATTGCAGCCTTATCTTTCGCAGTTATGGTGTAATCTCTGTGCCCATACTCTCCCTCAAATCTTAACACGGCTTTCTTGGAGGCAATTATGGATTTCATGATGTTGTATTGATTTCCATACAATTCCGATAGTTGAAGACATTCATCATAGACTTCCCAAACCTTGCCATCTGCATTTCCATGCTTCCATTCAACAGATGGAAAATAATAGCGAAACCCATCGACATAAACAGAAAAAGACCTGACAAATAACCAGTTACTGCCTGAATATTGAACGCAAAGGCGAATGTTTGGTTTAAGCAGAGTGTCATGAAATTGGCCGATATACAGAAGAATCCCTGTTTTTTCAAGCGGATTGGGAGTAGATCTGTCTCGATACCATGTTACCCTTCCATCTTCATCAACCTTCTTACGCATCTTTGAAAGAGAGGAGGACAATTTCATTTTATCCTTCTGAGGCATCTTTTTATACTCGGTCAGCAGATGTTCTTTGAGAGCAGTGTAAGGTTTCAAATTCGCTTCAATTTCCTGCATATTTCTTTCCTGTTTGACTTCGTGTACACTCTTTGAGCAAGCTACGAAAGAAATGATGGCAAAGAAAAAAAGAATGAAAAAATAAGTCAACCTTATCATATGGATATAGCCTCCTTTTCTTTTGATAAGCCGTATCAGCTTTAGGAAATTGCAAGGGGAGAGAAAATAATCCTAAACTAAGTATAGCGTAAATAACCTTACCCCGAAAATAGCTCCATAAATTATGTTAGACTTAAATGACCTTTTCTCCCGAAAACCAGGCACAATAATCGGGGGCAGGTCATGCACGTTTGGCAATGCACCATGACACCAAAGGTGTACTAAATGACTATTTCCAGATACTGTTCCACTGTTACCATGCCAGAAGTTGAAAAACCCTATCCTACAATTCTGGGTTTTTTGATTAAGAGGTTTCCTCACGTTCGGCACAACCTATGGGAGCAACGGATTCTCGAAGGGAAAGTTCTAGACGACAACAGGAATCCGATAACAACTGATACAGAGTATACCCCCTTTAAAAGAATTTTTTATTTCAGGGAAATCGAAAAAGAACGGATCATTCCTTTCACTGAGAAAATCATATTTCAGAATGATGAACTGCTCGTTTCATGCAAACCTCATTTTCTTCCTGTTATTCCGGGTGGTCCTTATGTTGCCGAATGTTTATTGAACCGTTTAAGAAAGAGAACGGGAAACGATGCTCTCGTTCCGATCCACAGAATCGACCGCGAAACTGCCGGTATTGTGCTGTTTTCCACCAACAGAAAAACCAGAGGTCTTTACAATGAACTTTTCAAGCAAGGTAAAGTAGAAAAAACATATCAGGCTGTCGCAGAATGTGCTCATACCCCGGGAAAAGCAGAATGGATGGTTGATAATCGGATAGTAAACGGAGAGCCGTGGTTCAGAATGAAAACGGCTCCCGGAAAATCAAATTCCCGTTCAATCATCAAGCTTGTGGAGAGAAAAGAAAAGATTGCGCGGTTTCTATTAAACCCGTTGACAGGTAAAACACATCAGCTGCGGCTTCATATGAGCGGTCTCGGGTTCAGGATCCTCAACGATAAATATTATCCTTATCTACAACCGGAAAAAGACGATGACTTCGACAATCCACTCCAACTGATCGCCAAAATGGTAAAATTCCATGACCCCGTCACCGACAAACGCATGGAGTTCACATCGGATCGGGAGCTTCTATGGTAGTACATTCTGATCGCGAATCCAGGGGAATACCGTAAAGGAAAACTATGGTTGACAAGCAATGTATTGAATCAATAGCTTCTAAACATGGTTGTAAGGATTGCCGATGGATTTCCGGCGGCGACGTAAAAGTTTGCCAATGGGTGCGCTTCAAATGCACATTCGGCTGTGATTCATATGGGAAAAAAGGCACATGCCCACCAGCAGTTCCCTCAATCCCGGAATGTCGGGAATTTTTCTCCGAATATGATCACATCCTGGTGCTGCGCATCACTTCTACACTTGATGACCCGAATGACAGGAAGGAATGGAGCAGAAAGAAGAATCTTGCGTTGCTTCTTCTTGAGCATGAGGTTTTCCTTGCCGGTCACCATAAAGCCTTTCTGCTATTTATGGATGAATGTCGGCTTTGCAATGAATGTCCCGGGACGCGAGAGGGTTGTCTGAAACCGGCAATGGCTCGTCCATGTCCCGAGGCTTTGGGGGTGGATGTTTTCTCGACGGTAAGAAAAGCTGGTTTTCCCATCGAGGTGCTCACCGAATATAGTCAGGAGATGAACAGTTATGCGTTTCTCCTGGTCGAATAATAAACGATCGGTGCAGAACGAAGCGCCGGATCCATCCGCAAAAGACGCGGTGGGTCAGTTCTCTGCTGTTACAATTCAAGGTGCTCAATCCAATGACCGGATATGTCCGCGCTGAGGAGCCAAAATTCGATGGCCATATTGATAACGGTATGGTCATTTTGATTGCCAATAACAAGTGCCTAACTCATCTGTAATAGCTTCAAAAGTTCGAATTTTCCTACGTGCTGCGGGTATCCAGTTTGCTATTTTTTGCATTTTCAATGGATTACGGGTAGAATCTTGGGCAAGTGTAACGGAGACGGACCGGAAGAACCGGAGCCCTTTTGTTCGTTTTGTCCAGTATGGGATTAAATACGCAGGCACAGGGCACAAGCCTCAAGACACGAAGCACGAAGCACGACATAACGGAGTGTCAATGAAAGTGGTTTTTGTCCATCCGCACGGCAGCAACTGGATGGGCTCGTTGAAGGATATCAGCAGTATATTCAATCTCATGCCTCCCCTGGGGTTGCTGAGCATTGCCGCATATCTCGAGGAGCGCGGCATTGACGTCGAAGTCATCGACTGTTATGCCACTCCCGCCGGTGTTGATGAAATTGCAGCGGATATTGTCGCCCGTTCGCCTGACGTTGTGGCATTTTCCTGCACGACATCGTGTTTTCTCGAGGGATATGAGATTGCACGGAGGCTCAAGGAGCACAATGACCGGCTGCCCGTGGTGTTCGGCGGCGCCCATGCATCCGCGTCGGGAGCCACACTCCTGGACGATTTCCCTGCCATAGATTATCTCGTCATCGGAGAGGGTGAGGCAACTTTTCATGATTTGATTACCGCCGGGTTCAGGTCTGTGGGCTCAATCCCAGGCGTGGGCTACCGTCTCGCCGGCAAAGGGACCCTCAGCTCCGTGCGGGAGAACATCGAAGACCTGGACTCTCTCCCCTTTCCCGCCTATCACCTGCTTCCGGGATTCCCCCGACGTTATAACCTGCCGCTGTTCAGCTATCCGAAGGCGCCGAATACCAGCATTATTTCAAGCAGGGGATGTCCGTACCAGTGCAGCTACTGCGACCGGTCGGTTTTCAAAAGCGGTTTCCGCGCCAATTCCCCTGCCTATGTCCACCAGCACCTGGAATATCTGTACCGGGATTTCGGTATACGGCATGTATTTTTCTATGACGACCTGTTCACCTTTGACCGTGGACGGATCGAAGCGCTCTGTATCCTCAAGGAAAGGAAAAAACTTCCGGTTACCTATAACTGTATTGCCCGGCTTGAGCATGTGGATAAGGAATTGCTTGCCCTGCTTCGGCGTTCGGGATGCTGGCAGGTGAACTTCGGCATCGAATCCGGGGATCCGGACGTTCTGGGGAGACACCGCAAAACCTGCGATCCCCATGAGGTATACCGGAAACTCCTCATGGTGCGGAAAGCGGGGATGCGGGTCAAGGGCCTGTTTATGGTCGGTCTTCCGGGGGAAACGGAACAGTCCATCCGGCGCACCATCGATTACGCCCTTTCACTGCCTCTCGATGAAATCAATGTTACCAAGTTTACCCCGTTCCCCGGAGCGCCCGTGTACAGGACGATCCGTGAGCATGGCGAGTTCCGCGAAGACTGGTCCGCCATGAACTGCATGAATTTCGTTTTCGTGCCCCGCAACCTTACACTCGAGAGAATGGAAGAGTTATACAATGAATTCATCCGCGGGTTCTACCGTCGAAGCCATATCCACTGGGGATATGCCAGGATGCTCTGGAAGTCGCCGCACAGTATCGCCCGCTTCCTGGGCAACCTCCCCGAAATTCTGAGATTCCAGATAAAGCAGAAATGGTGAAGACGGCAAATAAACCATTGTCAGGACACCCCTCGTAATGCTACAAAAGTCAATGCTCTTGCAAGAAAATCATCTCGGGACGTATTGAGGTCGGTATGGCGTATCCTGACCTTCACCATTTCCTGGATAGACTGGATCAAGAGGGTGAGCTTCAGCGGGTGACGGTGGAGGTTGATCCGGTATTGGAGATTTCCGCTATTGCCGACCGGGTGAGCAAGATGCCTGGTGGCGGCAAGGCCCTCCTCTTTGAGAATGTCAAAGACAGCCAATTCCCGGCGGCAGTCAATATCTTCGGCTCATACCGGCGTACGTGTCTCGCTCTGGGAGTGGAAGAACTGAATGATCTCTCCGGGCGTGTGGATGATTTTTTCGCCGCATTGCCCGCCGGATCGGCGGATGAATGGTGGCTGAATCTCGGTTTTGAACCCCGCCAGGTAATCCAAGCACAGTGCAGGGAGATAATTGATTACTCACCGGACCTGGAATCATATCCTTTCCTGAAAAGCTGGCCGGAGGACAGCGGCAGGGCGGCGACGCTTCCGCTGGTTTTCACGGAAGACCCTGAAACCGGTCGTGCCAACTGCGGCATGTACCGCACGCAGGTTCTCGGACCCGTAACGGTTGCCATTCATTGGAGCCCGGGCAGCGGGGGAGGGCGTCACTACTCACGGTACCGGGAGAGCGGAAGACGGATGCCGGTAGCAATTGTCCTTGGCGGGGATCCCTCCCTTGTCTTTTCCGCGATGCTTCCCCTTCCCGATGAGGCTGACGAGATGCGTTTCGCCGGCTTGCTGCGCAACAGCCCCGTTGAGATGGTCCGGAGTCTCACCTCTTCCCTTCTTGTCCCGGCGAACGCCGAACTGGTCATTGAGGGATTCGTTGAGTCCGGTGAGGTTGTTTCCGGGAGTGTTTTCGGCAATCATACCGGGTTTTATGCGCCGGCACCGGATGCGCCGATTGTGAGGGTAACCTGTGTAACCCGGAAATCAGTTCCGGTTTTTCCCTCGACCGTGGTCGGCAGACCTCCCATGGAGGATTGCTGGATGGCGAAGGCTTGTGAGAGACTTCTGCTTCCGTTCATCAGGCGGGCTATGCCGGAAGTGGCCGATATAAATATGCCGCTGGAATGGATATTCCATAACAGTGCCGTCGTTGCTGTCGACAAGGCATATCCCGGGCATGCCGTCAGGGTGATGGATGCCCTCCGGAACGGCGGCTGGTTGCGCAACGCCAGGCTTCTGATCGTCGTTGATGCAGGCATCGACATACAGGACCTGTCGCTGGTAGCCTGGCGTATGCTGAATTGCGTGGATTGGCAGCGGGACATCGTGAGGTTCGGACAGTGCCGGGAGCATGCGCAGCCTGTTCGCACCCTGCCTGGAAGCGGGACGTTCCTGGGGGTCGATGCAACGCGAAAATTGCCGGAGGAACATCCGGGCCGCGCATGGCCCGGGGAAATTGCCATGAACGACGATGTGACGCGGCTGATCGAGGCGCGATGGCGGGCATACGGGTTATAGTGTGGAAAAGATAAAGATTTTCCTGGAAATGATAAAATTCTCCCATACGGTGTTCGCCCTTCCCTTTGCCTTTACCGGCGCCGTTCTTGCGGCAGGGGGGCTTCCCACGGCACACCAGGTTTTCTGGATCGTTGCTGCCATGGTCGGCGCGCGCACCGCGGCAATGGGCCTCAATCGCCTGATAGATGCCGAGATTGATGCGAAGAACCCGAGAACCTCCATGAGGGCTGTTCCGGCGGGTCTTCTCGACAGGGGAACCGTTGCGGCATTTATTGCGCTTTCCCTGGTGATTTTCATGTATGCGGCGTACATGCTGAACGATCTCTGCTTTTATCTTTCTCCGGTTGCGGTTGCACTTGTGCTGCTGTATTCCTACTGCAAACGTTTTACCTCCCTGAGCCATCTCGTCCTCGGCCTCTGTCTGGCCATGGCTCCGGTGGGGGCGTGGATCGCCATCCGGGGGACACTCGAGCCGCCTGCGGTTATCCTTGGCCTGGCGGTACTGTTCTGGGTTGCGGGCTTCGATATCCTGTATGCGCTGCAGGACCTGGACTTCGACAGGTCGGCAGGTCTCCATTCGATTCCGGCGCGGCTCGGGGTAGCGGGGTCGCTACGGGTGGCCCGTCTGTTTCACCTGACCCTGGCGGTTATGCTGCTTGCACTGTACCGTTTGCTGGGCCTCGGCCCTGTATACCTTGCCGGAGTCCTGCTTGCAGCGACCATTCTTTTCCACGAGCACCGACTGATACGGAATGGTAATCTGGCAAAACTGGACGCGGCATTTTTCAATATGAATGGTTACATAAGCCTCACCCTGTTTGTCTTCACTCTGGCCGATGTTCTCTTGTGGGGTGTGCTATGAAAAACAGGCATATTGTGCTTGCAATAACCGGTGCGTCCGGTGCAATCTATGGTCTCAGGCTTGGTATGGAGCTGCTGCGGGCAGGAAGTCGACTGTCCCTGCTGATCAGCAGGACCGGCTTCGATGTTCTCAGGCACGAGACCGGTCTTGACTGTCGAGGCAGCGAGGCAGAGATTGCAGGTTTTCTGCGCGGACATTTTCATGCGGGGGAGGGGAGCCTTTCATATTATGCCGAAGACAATTTCTTCGCTCCGGTAGCGAGCGGCTCAGCGTCTGCCGATGCCATGGTCCTCTGCCCCTGTTCTATGGGAACCCTGTCGAGGATAGCTTCCGGCAGTTCGGGAAATCTGATCGAGCGCTGCGCCGATGTGGTGCTGAAGGAGCGCCGCACCTTGGTAATGGTGCCCCGTGAGACGCCATTGAATGACATTCACCTGGAAAACATGCTGAAGCTTTCCCGCATGGGGGTGCGGATTGTTCCGGCAATGCCGGCCTTTTATTACGGTCCGGAGACCGTTGATGATATGGTTGATTTTGTGGTGGGCAAGGCTCTCGATTCCCTGGGAATAGGGCATAGCCTGTACCGGCGCTGGGGGGGGTAAAGGCGGGCACAAGGCAAAGGGCAAAGGGCAAAGGGCGGGCATGATATCAATTGAATCCATAAGAGACAAGGTGCAGAAAGGCCTGCGTGTAACCGACGAGGATGCACTGTTTCTCTTTGAATCCAAGGAACTGCTGGAGGTCGGCGAACTGGCGGCTCTCGTGAATGAAAGGAAAAACGGCAAGCGGGTCTTCTTCAACATAAACCGCCATATCAATTACACCAATATCTGCGTCAAACGCTGCGCTTTCTGCGCCTTTTCACGAAAGTCCGGAGAGGATGGCACGTATACCCTGAGCCTTGCGGAGATTACCAATCGGGCTTCCGAAGCGCAGCGACAGGGGGCCACGGAACTGCACATTGTCGGAGGGCTCCACCCTGAACTGCCGTTCGATTTCTATCTGGACATGCTCAGAGAGGTCAAGTCGGCAGCGCCATTGCTCCATATCAAGGCATTTACCGCCGTGGAAATCGACCATTTTTCGTCTATCTCGGGACTTGCCCCGGTAGATGTTTTGGCATCACTGCAAAAGGCCGGCCTCGGTTCTCTGCCGGGTGGCGGGGCGGAGATATTTGCTCCTAAAGTGAGGCAGGAGCTTTGTCCGGAGAAGATCAGCGGGAAAAGGTGGCTTTCGATTATGGAAGATGCCCACCGGAACGGGCTCAGGTCGAATGCCACGATGCTCTACGGGCACTTGGAGAATTATGCCGACCGGGTTGATCACCTTTGCAGGCTGCGGGAATTGCAGGATAGAACAGGCGGCTTCCAGGCATTTGTCCCGCTGGCGTTTCAGCCCGGGAATACGCGGCTGTGGACCGCTGGAATGGCTGGAACTACGGGGATGGATGATCTCAAGACCCTTGCCGTTTCACGTGTGTACCTGGATAACTTCGATACGATAAAAGCATACTGGGTGATGCTGGGGGAAAAGATAGCCCAGGTTGCCCTCTCCTTCGGCATAAATGACCTTGATGGTACGGTCATCGAGGAGAAGATCGGGCATGATGCAGGGGCTTCTTCACCCCAGTCCCTGGGCAGGGAGGAAATCCTCTGCCTGATCCGCAAGGCGGGCAGACTGCCGGTGGAGCGGGACACATTGTACCGTGCCGTTCGGGAGTATTAGTGCCTGTCGGCAAGTAAAAGTATCCATATCTCTTGTGCGACGGATTGGGGCCGCAACCCCATCCCCACCCTGGCCCCCCCTGAAAGGGATGGAACTGAAATTCGGGGGTTTCGGCAGGGGATATCAGCCCTTACCCTGAAACGGGATCCTCGTCATACTCCTCGCTGATGGGGAGGGGGATGGGGTAAAGAAAAGGGAAAAACTTTCAGGGTTATCTCAATAGTTAGACATGATCGAATCGATTCGAAAAAAAATTGAAGCCGGTGAAGGGATTGACAGACAGGAAGCCCTCTGGCTTCTCGAAGAAGCGGACCTTCTCTTTGCGGGAAGGCTTGCCGACGACATCCGTCGCCGGTTGCACCCGGAAGACATCGTCACCTTCGTGGTAGACAGAAATGTCAATTATACGAATATCTGCGAGGCCAAATGCAGCTTCTGCGCCTTTTATCGCGACAGTTCGGCACCGGACGGGTACGTTCTTTCCGATGAGGTGATTTTTGAAAAGATCGATGAACTCGTGCGGCAGGGGGGGACTCAACTCCTCATGCAGGGGGGGCTGCACCCCGGTCTTGACATTGTTTTTTTCGAAAGACTGTTCCGGGAGATCAAAAAACGTTATCCTTCGGTCCAGAACCATTCCCTCTCCCCGCCCGAAATCGTGCAGATAGCCGCCGTCTCCGGGCTCGGGACAGCGGAAACACTGTCAAGGCTGAAGAATGCCGGTCTCGATTCGATCCCGGGCGGCGGTGCAGAGATACTTGTGGATTCTGTGCGGAGGGAAATCTCTCCGAAAAAGATCGGTTGGGAAGAGTGGGCCGGGGTCATGAGGGAAGCGGCGCGACTTTCGATGCCGACTACCGCAACCATGATGTTCGGCAGCAGGGAAAGGCCGGAGGATATCGTGGAGCATCTTTTCCGCATCAGGCAGCTGCAGGCCGGGGGCGGCTCGTTTACCGCGTTTATTCCCTGGACATACCAGCCGGGCAATACGGAACTGGGAGGCCAGACTGCTACCGCCGCGGAATACCTGAAGGTCGTGGCTTTGTCCCGGATCCTCCTTGACAACATACGGAACATTCAGGCAAGCTGGGTGACTCAGGGGGCAAAAATAGCCCAGATCGCCCTGCATTTCGGGGCAAACGACCTTGGCGGGACCATGCTGGAAGAAAATGTAGTGGCTGCCGCCGGCTGTTCCTTCCGGATAGCCAGGGAGCAGATGATACATCTGGTGCGGGATGCCGGTTTCCGCCCCGCCCGAAGAACCACCCTATACGATAACGTTGAAAAATATGACAGGTAATAGCGGATTTGTCCATCAATCCGGAAGGACGCACGAATTCAGTTTCCTGTAGAAAGAGTACCATGACCACCAACAAAAATGCAGCACCGGAAATCATCTCTACCCGTCAGGGGCTTGAGAGGCTTGTCCGTGAGCACATCAATGAGTCCTATCTTGCCTTCGACCTGGAGGCCGATTCCATGCATCACTACCGGGAAAAGGTGTGCCTTCTCCAATTCGCGACGTCGTCCGGGGTATTCCTGATCGACCCTCTTGCCCTGTCGGACCTTTCGCCGCTCGCCGTGCTGTTCGGCGACCCTTCCATTCGCAAGGTGCTCCACGGGGCAGACTATGATGTCCGTTCCCTGAGGCGCGATTTCTCTCTCGCTATCAATAATCTTTTCGATACAATGATTGCCTGCCAGTTTCTCGGGGAGAAGGAAGTGGGTCTGGCGGCGGTGCTGAAAAAAAGGTTCGGTGCCGAGCTAGACAAGCGTTTTCAGAAGGCGGACTGGAGCAGGAGACCGCTGGATCCGGCGATGATCGAGTATGCGGCGGCGGATACTTCACTGCTCGTCGCGTTATACGGACAACTTGAACGGGAGCTTACGGCGAAAGGAAGGCTTTCGTGGGTAGAGGAGGAGTCGGAACTGGTATCCCGGGCTGTCGCAACGGAGCGCAACAAGGAACCTTTGTTCTGCCGCTTCAAGGGTGCAGATAAAATGGACGAGAGGACACTCGCGGTCCTTGATGAGCTGCTTCGCTTGCGGGAAGAAAAGGCTCAGCAGAATGACAGGCCGCCGTTCAAAGTGCTGTCCCATGACACGCTTGCCGGTCTTGCGCAGAAAAAGCCCCGGAAGAGGGCCGAGCTGTTCGATATCCCGGGGCTTTCCCCGAAGCTTATCGACAGATATGGGGATGAGCTTCTCAAATCGGTTTCGAAAGGGTTGAATCTTCCCGACACAAGCCTGCCAAGCTACCCGAGGACCGACCGTCGTAAAAAAGACAGTCACATGAAAGAACGGTGCAGGAGATTGAAGGCATGGCGTGAGGTGAAAGCTTCGGAACTGGGGATCGATGCCGGTGTCGTTGCAAACAACAGCCTCCTCGAAACCCTCTCGGAAGCCGTGCCCCGCGACATGAATGACCTTGACGCGATAAAAGCGCTCAGGAACTGGCAGAAAATGGAGTTCGGGGAAGAGTTGCTCAACGTATTATCGGCAACGTAATTTCAAAGGGTGTTGATCTGCCATTTCGAATCCGCCGGTCTCACTCTTCAGTTTTGTTGTTATCAGGGTTTTCATCTGTCTGGAAGATAGATTCGAAATCCTTATCAAAATCCGAAAAGTCCGTAGTGTCTTTTTTTGGTTCAATCTTTTTGACGTTCGTTCCTATGACGTTGCCGGAAAAATCTTCCAGAACAAATTCATTTTCACCGCCATCAGATTCGGGAGAAAAGTCGTAGATGCCGCCGGCAGGCTGCGATTCCGTAGCAGCATCCTGCAGCTGTTCCGGCATGAGCTCTCCAATTATTCCCGTTTGGCCGAAAGGATCGCTTTCACCCCGCTGCTCTTCTTCCATTCCACTGGAAACCGCATCCTCCCCAAGTTCCAGCGTTTGCTCATAGAAGGAGAATTCTTCGGCAGGCGCTGCCTTTTCTACCTCTTCCGTATCGGAACTTTCCATAACCGGTTCATCGTCGAAGGAAAACGCAGTTTCCTGCTCAGCAGGCTTTTTATCGCCGTTTATGAAGTCGAGGTCGAACCCCGAAAATTTCGAGTCGGACTCCGTGGCTGTTTCACTGAGCGCCGGAATGTCCCAGGTGAAAGCCACTTCCGGTTCGATGCCTGACGGTTCGATGCCGACAGCCTCCAAGGGTACTTCTTCGTGCAAGGTTTCGGCACCCGGTTCCTGCGGAGCCGCGGTCACTAATTGGCTTGGTGCGAATACGATCGGGCTGATGCCGAAATTCCTTTTGAAAGCAATCAGGTTGTTGCCGCATTTCTTGCAATTGTCGAGAAATTCGAAACTGTTAAAGCCACATTTGGGGCACTTCATTTGCTTTCTCCTTTTTCATGTGCCATGGAATTTATCCGATATCTCCCCAGAAAAACTGCAGAATAGCCAGAATGGCAATGGCCGCGGTTTCCGTTCGCAGGATCCTGCTCCCCAGGGTTATCGGGATGAAGCCGGCATTTATCGCGGTTTCCGCTTCTTCCGGAGTCAGTCCCCCTTCGGGCCCTACCATAACTGCAACGCTTTCGGGTACGGACCTTTCCGTCAAGACAGCCTTGAGTCTGTTCGACTGCTCTTTTTCCCACAAAAGTAGTTTAACGGATTGCGCGGATGAAGCGGGAATTTCCGAAAAATCCCTCACCAGTGAAACGTTGGGGAACATTGAACGGTTCGATTGTCGCGCGGCTTCCCGTGCAATTGCCTGCCAGCGGGCAAGTCTCTCGTTTTCACGTTCTTTCGGAAGTCTCGGTATCGACCGCACCGCGACGAATGGAATAATATCCGCGACTCCCAGTTCGGTAGTTTTTTGCAAAATGAATTCCATCTTGTTGCCCTTGGGTAACCCCTGATACAGGGTTATCCTGGGGCCGGTTTCTCCGTGCGACTCCTGGACCGTTTTCTCTATGGTGACAGTGAGGTTTTCTCTTCCTATGGAACGTATTATTCCCGTGTAACGGGAGCCTTCTTCGTCGATAAGCATGGTGCTTGTGCCGATTTTCAGACGAAGCACCTTTGCCATGTGACGAAAAAGGTTACCGGAAATAATGGCGTTGCCCTCCTGCAGCATGCTCTTGTCGATGAAGAAACGCCTCATATTATGGGTTGCGGCGGTATGTCAGGCAACTCCACTCCGCCTCACGTGTAATTTCCGCCAGTTTGATGCCAGCGGCGGGGAATCCATGCAATACGAAATCTTCCTTTTCTGCCAGTATCCCGGACAGGATGAGAAATCCCCCCCGGGCGGTCTTTTCAATCAATGCCGGCGCCATCTTCACAAGTTCTTCCGCCAGTATGTTGGCAACCACTATGTCATGCGTCCCCTCAACCAATTCCAGGGGCATATCGGAAACCTTCACCGAATTTTCGGCACTGTTCAGGATTACGTTTTCCTTTGCAACCGCCACGGCCTGCTGATCTATGTCTATTGCGATGACCCGTTGCGCTCCGAGCTTTGCTGCCGTAATGCTCAGTATGCCCGAGCCGGTTCCCACGTCCAGAACCTGAACGGGTTTTCCCACCGCAAGTTCCCCGTACGGTCCCTCCCGAAAAAATATTTTTTCCAGGACTTCCATACAGAGCCTTGTCGTCGCATGTGTACCGGTTCCGAATGCCATGCCCGGGTCGAGTTCTATGACAATGTCCCCGGGGCCGTGATCATATTCTTCCCAGGTCGGTTTGACGACAATCCTCTTTCCGATCCGGGAAGGTTTGAAGTGGCTTTTCCAACTGCTGCTCCAGTCCTCTTCCTTGATATAACGTATCGATGGTTCTTTGTACGAAAAGCCGGGGTATGAACATCCAGCTTTTTCCAGGAATGAGCGAACCTGCTCAATTTTCTCCGTTAGATGAAGGTCGGCTTCGAAAAAGACGGTTACCGTTTTTATCGGGGATTCATCCACGCAATCCAGCGAGAAGGTGTCAAGCATCAGGTTTTCCGTGACGACACCATCAGGGGAGAGTTCCAGTAAAAACTCGGAAATCTCATCTGCCATTGCACCCGGTATCTCATAGGAAACCTGGGCCCATAGTTTCTCCATTTTTTCTCCTGTCCTGCCGGAACAAGATGCCGGCCGGTGTTTTCCTTGTCTTCTGGATATTCTGTTTTCTTTATATATTGAAGAGTTAGGGTTTTTTTGGAAGAGCAGAACTTCCCGATAAGTTATCAGAACCGGTATCTTATGGCAATTAAAACCTTGACAAAAAATTGAAACTGGAGTGTAATTCTCATTAAAACACGTTGTAAAGGCGAGGCGTTCCCAAGAAAAAAATCTTAAACCGGTTCCATCAACAAGTTCCAACGATCGAGCGTCGGTTTTTTTTCTGTTTTCCACTCGTGGTGACGGAATTGTTCTCCGGAGATTTTGTCACGATCCGGATGGATGGTGCAAATTTTCATTTATGGTTTGACCGAATCAAGTGTCAAAGGAACAAATGTGGCACGAATAGCATGCGCAACGTCTTCAAACGGGAAGCATATGCTGTCATGATAATATATTTCTGAAGCTAAAGACAGTAAAATCAGCTTGTTATTGAGTAAGAGGCAAGACGTGGCGGAAAAAAATCGATATATGCTTAATAAGCATATTTTACTTATTGCGAGCTCAAAAAAATGTGCTAGCATTTAATGAGCATTAAGTCATGGGGGTGGCAAGGAGAAGTATGATGTATCCATCCATGACATTATTTTCGAAAGCTGACAATGTTTTTTGATGGAAAACTGTAGACGGAAATACCACAGTATTATTTTCAGGTAGTTCTTGCAGGCTAATGAATGCAGCAGATTAACAGTCGATACATATTCACATGGGGGTGCCCTTACAATGAAAATTCTGGTTATCGAAGATGAAAAAAAAGTCGCAAATTTTATCAAGAGGGGGCTTGAAGAAGAAAAATTTGAAGTAGATACGGCAAATGATGGGGAAACCGGCCTGCAAATGGCGATAGAAGGGTCCTATTGTCTGGTGATTCTCGATGTCATGCTCCCCAAGAGAGACGGAATGAGCGTTGTTAGGGAACTGAGATCCCGGAAAATGATGGTACCTGTTTTAATGCTGACAGCAAAGGATTCACTGGACGATATCGTTGCCGGCCTCAATTCGGGTTCTGATGATTATCTGACCAAACCGTTCGCGTTTGCCGAGCTTTTGGCGCGAGTAAGGGCATTGTTGAGAAGAACCGAGTTGGAGAGAGGTGCGGAGATCAGGTTTGCGGACCTGCGTCTCGATCCGGTTACTCACAAGGTATGGAGAAAGGACAAGGAGATCGACCTGACTGCCAAGGAATACGCCCTTCTCGAATTCTTTATGCGCAATCCGAACCAGGTCCTTACCCGTACCACCATAGCGGAAAATGTATGGGACTATGTTTTCGACAGTTTTACCAACATCATTGATGTTTATGTAAACTATCTGCGAAAAAAGGTGGACCGCGATGCCGACAAGAAACTCATCCATACCGCCAGGGGTCTCGGATACATTCTGAAGGAGGAATAACGGACAAGCGTCCGGGCCTTGCAATTCCAAAGTGCCGACGGCACTGAATATTGGCTGATCTTACCCTTCGTCCAATGACGCACTGCCGTAGGAGGTCGCATGTACTATGCGGCCTCTTTTTTTTGATACTAATCGGGAGTGTAGCCTTGATTTTTTACCGGCTCGGGATAAACTCCGAGAAGGGTACATCTTCGGTTCCCGGTATTTCCAGCCCTCTGCTGAAAAAGGATTGTGGATGAAAGATCTCAAGCTGACACCGCTGCTCCCGGAGCACAAGGCTCTCGGCGCGGGTATGGCGCCATTCGGCGGGTGGCTGATGCCGATACAGTATTCCGGTATCCTTGCCGAGTCCGGATGGTGCAGAAAAAGCGCAACCCTTTTTGACACGTGCCACATGGGGGAATTCCATTTCCGGGGAGACCTCGTTGCGAGCGGATTCGAAAGATTGTTCTCGTGCAGGGTCGATTCCATCCCCGTTGGCCGCGGCCGTTACGGGTTTTTGCTGAATGATGCCGGTGGCATTATGGACGATCTGGTGATTTTCCGCCTGTCCCCCGAAGAACTGATGATCGTGGTGAATGCCGGTACTGCGGAGAAAGACTTTCAAACAATCCGCGCCGGGCTGAAGGGTGATGCCGTTTTCACCGACGTCACTTCGGAAACAGGAAAGCTCGATATCCAGGGCCCTTTGTCAAGGGATGTGCTGGAAAGCGTCTGTGAAATAAGTATTGCCCGTACTCCCTACTTCGGGTTCGAAAAAATTTCGATTTTCGGTGCCGAGGCTATAGTCAGCCGTACCGGATACACAGGCGAACTTGGTTATGAATTCTATGTGGAAAACGATGCGCTTCATGAACTCTGGAGGCGTTTTCTTGCGGACGGTCGGGTGAAGCCGGCGGGACTCGGGGCACGGGACGTATTACGATTGGAAATGGGATACTGTCTGTACGGCAGTGACCTGGATGAATCTGTTACCCCCCTGGAGGCAGGCCTTGGCCAGTTTGTCGATTTCGAAAAGGATTTTGTCGGCCGGGAGGCACTCGTACGGCAGAAGCGGGAAGGACTTTCCCGGACGAGGGTGGCGTTTCTGGCTGACTCACGCCGCACCCCGCGCCGCGATTACGGGATTTACCATGGAGATGGACTGGTCGGCCATGTTACCAGCGGAGTATTTTCCCCCACGTTCTCCTGTGGCATCGGAATGGGATATGTACAGCCCGGCGCGGCTTCACCGGGAACCTCTCTGGTTATCCGGCACGAGAACGTAACCATAAATGCCGTGGTGACGGAGATGCCATTGTATAAAGCGGGGTCTTTGAGGAAATAAAAGCGGGCAAAGGGCAAGGGGCAAAGGGCAAGGGGGGGCGGATTACGGGGGATATGATGGATGTACTGTACACGAAAGAGCATGAATGGATCCGGATCGAAGGTTCGGCCGGAGTAGTTGGCATTACCGGGTATGCAGTCGGGCAGCTTGGCGATATCACCTTTGTGGAGCTTCCATCGGTCGGAAAGGTGGTAAAACAGTTCGATGTTTTATGCAGTATCGAATCGGTCAAGGCCGCCAGTGATATATACGCTCCTCTGGGCGGTACGGTGGTTGCCGTCAATCAATCCCTGGACTCTCGGCCGGAAATCATCAATGAAAGTGCCGAAGAGAAAGGCTGGCTTGTCAAGATTGAAATTTCCGACCCTTCGGGTACGGGAAGGCTCATGGAGCGGCAGGAATATGATGAGTATGTGAAAGGACTGGAATGAGCGGCGCCGACTACTGTCCCAATACGCCGGGAGAGATACTGGAAATGCTCGATTCTATCGGTGTGGGGTCCATTGAGGAACTGTTCGAGGTCATCCCCCCCGAATTGCGCGCCGGTTCCCTGGGACTTCCCAAAGGGATGTCCGAGTTCGAAACCCTGCGGCGCATGCAAGGACTGGCCGAAAAAAATTCCCGAAAGCTTATACATTTTATCGGCGGTGGTTTTTACGACCATTTCATTCCATCGGTGGTGAACCATATGGCGGGACGGGCCGAATTTTATACGGCGTACACCCCCTATCAGGCCGAGTGCTCCCAGGGCACTCTGCAGGCGCTCTATGAATACCAGACCGCAATCTGCGCCCTGACCGGCATGGAGGCCAGCAATGCTTCTCTGTACGACGGCGGCACCGCTCTTGCCGAAGCGGCATTGATGGCTCTGCGAATCACCGGCAGGAACAGGCTCATTGTCGACGGGGCGGTCAATCCGTTCTATCGGCAGATCCTTCGCACCTACCTGAAAAACCTTCAGGTCGAACTGGTAGAGACAACTCCGAGTGCCGATGGCGCCGGTCGTGAGGACATACGCCTTCATGTGGATGACGGGACAGCCGCCGTTATCCTGCAGAACCCGAACTTTTTCGGTGGTATCGATAATCTGGCCGACCTTGCCGAACGAACCCATGGCGCAGGGGCACTTCTCGTTGCCACTGTCTATCCCGTTTCCCTGGGATTGGTAAAAAGTCCCTATGAAATGGGAGTCGATATCGTCAGCGGCGACGGCCAGAGTCTGGGGAACCCCCTCAGTTTCGGCGGTCCGTCATTCGGCTTTATTGCCACGCGCAGGGAATATATCCGCAGCCTTCCCGGAAGAATTGTGGGAGAAACCGTGGATGTCGAGGGAAAACGCGGATTCGTCCTGACACTCCAGGCCAGGGAGCAGCACATCAGAAGGCACAAAGCCACCTCCAATATCTGCAGCAACCAGTCCCTCTGCGCACTCCGGGGCCTGCTGTTCCTCTGCAGCATCGGGAAGCGGGGATTTGCGGAATTGGCGACACTGAACCGGGACAAGGCGGAGTATGCCAAGGGTGTCCTCGGAGGTGTCAGGGGGATTTCGGTGTGGAACAGGACGCCGACTTTCAATGAATTCACTTTGACTCTGCCGCAGGATGCGCGGAAGGTGGTCGAAAAGCTCCTTTCGCGGGGCATTGCCGGCGGTGTTCCCCTCGGCGACTGGTTCCGGGGGATGGAGCAGTGCCTGGTGGTGACGGTCACGGAGAAACGCTCGAGGGAAGAGATCGATGCTCTTGCGGAAAATCTGGAGGATGCGCTATGGAGCTGATCTTCGAGAAATCGGTTGCCGGTCGCCTGGGGGTGGCTCTTCCCGATAGTGATGTCCCCGGCTCTGACTTCCTTCCTGGAAACCTTCTCCGAACTGACCCGCCGCCTTTGCCGGAGGTGGGAGAGCCTGAACTGGTGCGCCATTTCACCAATCTGTCCCAACGCAATTTTTCGGTCGACACCAATTTCTACCCCCTCGGTTCGTGTACCATGAAATACAATCCAAAAGTTCTGGAGGAAGTTGCTGCGCTGTTTTCCGGCTGCCATCCCATGACCGCGCTGCTGCCCGGGGGCCATATTTTTGCTCAAGGGTCCCTCGAACTGATATATTGTCTCGGCAGGATGCTGTGCGAGATTACCGGTATGGACGAGGTTGCCGCCCAGCCGCTGGCGGGCGCCCATGGCGAACTGACCGGAATCATGATTATTCATGCCTTCCACAAGGCGAGGGGCAACCGCAAGCATATCGTCATCGTACCCGATTCATCCCACGGCACCAATCCTGCCAGCGCCGCCATGATGGGCTATGAGATCGTAACCATACCCACCGCCCCGTATGGCGACATGGATATGAACCTGTTCAGGAAAGCCATGAACGGTGAGGTGGCGGCCGTTATGATGACCTGTCCGAACACCCTTGGCCTGTTCAATCCACATGTCGGGGAAATCTGCGCCATAGCCCACGAGCACGGTGCGCTGGCGTATTACGATGGTGCCAACCTCAATGCCATCATGGGAAAGGCGCGGCCGGGCGACATGGGTTTTGACGTTATTCATCTCAATCTGCACAAAACCTTTGCCACTCCCCATGGCGGGGGAGGGCCGGGAAGCGGTCCGGTCGGTGTGAAGAAGGAACTGATACCGTTTCTGCCTGTTCCCCGGGTGGTTAAAATCGACGACGGAGCCTATGCGCTTGAGCAGGAAAACCCCCTGAGCATCGGCCGTATCTCCGGTTTCTTCGGCAACTTTGCCGTCCTTGCCAGGGCCTGTGCCTATATCGTTCTTCTCGGGCGGGAAGGCCTCGTCAGGGTAAGCGAGCAGGCGGTGCTCAATGCGAATTATCTTCAAGAAAAACTGAAAAAATACTATGATCTCCCTTACGACATTTCGTGCATGCATGAGTGCGTCTTTTCCGCTGCTCGCCAGTTGAAGCAGGGGGTTCATGCCCTCGATATCGCCAAATTTCTTATCGATAAAGGCTTCCACCCTCCGACAGTCTATTTTCCGCTCATTGTCAAGGAGGCAATGATGATCGAGCCGACCGAGACGGAGAGCAAGGCGAACCTCGACGCCTTTATCGCTGCGATGATCGAGGCCGCGGAACTGGCGGAAAAAAATCCGCAGGCCCTGATGCAGGCACCGGTCACCATGCCGGTGAAAAGGCTTGATGAGGTGAAGGCGGCGAGGGAGATCAATGTTTGCCATTTGCTGGCACAAGGCACAGGGCACAAGGCACGGGATTAAGCCATTGAAATTTTGGAGATTTATAGATAGCGGTTCCATGGATGGGGCAACCAACATGGCGCTGGACGAGGCCATCCTTGCCTCGTTCGATCCGGACTCTTCGACTCCGGTTTTCCGCCTGTACGGCTGGGATCCGGCGGCCTTTTCCATCGGCAGGTTCCAGGATGCGGGCCAGTCCCTCGACTTCCGCAAGTGCCGGGATTCAGGGGTGGCCGCGGTTCGCCGCATGACGGCAGGCGGCATCATCTACCATGGTGATGAGATCACCTACAGCGTTGTCTGCGCACCGGAGCATATCCCGGACGCACGCTCCATCAAGGAGTCGTTCAGAAAACTGTGCGGTTTCCTGCTGCTTGCCTACCGCGAACTGGGACTCGATGCCGGCTTTGCCGCGGATCGGAATGTTTCCGGGAAAAAATTGGGAGAGAGGACGGCATTCTGCTTTGCCGGCAGGGAGGAGTACGATATTGTCGTCAATGGCAGCAAGATCGGCGGCAACGCCCAGCGCCGCAAACGGGACGTCATTTTCCAGCACGGGTCCATACCGCTGCGCAACTGCCTGGCAGAGGCATCGGGCTTTCTTCGGGAAGATGAAAGTACAGCCTTGGCGGAAGCAGATACGGTCAGTCTGGAGGAACTGGACATTGTCCGGAATATCGAAGTGTTGAAAGGCATCCTTCTAAAATCTTTTGAAATCAACTTCTCCATATCTTTGTCCAGAATGGAACCCGATGCGCAGGTGACGGATATGGCAGCGTATCTTCGAGAATCCAAATATTCCAGTGATTCCTGGAATATGTATGGGATAAAGGTATGACTGTCATGAAACCGGTTCGCCGTCCAGAGTGGCTGCAAAAAAAAATTTCCCCCGCCAGCCATGCCGAAATGGACCGCATGCTGGGGGACTTGCGGTTGCATACCGTCTGCCGCGAGGCAAACTGCCCCAATATCTCCGAATGCTACCGCAGCGGCAGAGCGACTTTTATGATCCTCGGCGAGGCATGTACCCGCCGATGCTCCTTCTGCAACGTTGCCAAGAAGGAGCCACTGACCCCTGATTGCGGTGAACCCGCGAGGGTTGCCGAGGCCGTCCTCAGGCTCGCCCTCTGCCATGTGGTCGTTACCAGCCCGACCCGTGACGATCTGGCCGATGGCGGTGCGGGGGCTTTTGCCCTGACTGCCAGGGCAATACGGAACGCCTCGCCACAAACGGCTATCGAACTTCTTGTCCCGGATTTCAAGGGCGACCGGGAAAGTATTGCAGCGGTGGTCGCAGCCGGACCTGAAATTATCGGACACAATCTGGAGACCGTTCCACGGCTCTACCATATCCGCAGCGGGGCCGACTACAGACGTTCCCTGAATGTTTTGCGCATAGTGCACGAGATCGATCCTGACATGAGAACCAAATCGGGAATCATGCTTGGCCTCGGAGAAAACAGGGAAGAAGTTCTGGCTCTCCTGGAGGACCTGCTGGACACGGGGTGTCGGTACCTGAGCATCGGCCAGTACCTGGCGCCGAGCCGCAATCACTACCCGGTCATGAACTTTGTGCTCCCGGAAGTGTTTGATGCCTACCGGCAGAAGGCGCTCTCCTTGGGTTTCGAACATGTGGAAAGCGGTCCGTACGTGCGCAGTTCGTATCATGCGGAGCGATACGGGAAATAGCACTATTAAACCTGATGACCAGCGATGGAAAAGATAAACACGATAAAATCTCTTTGTAAACTTTGCTTGCAGTTAAAAGGGATGTGGCCAGAGTCTGAATACTTTGTTGTTGGGGAAAGAGAATTACACGGGGGTAAAGTGCTTGCCGCTTGACATTCGAGGTGGATTTTATGATAATGCCACATTCCGCATCAACCTCGGAGAAAAATGGAGAGATGGCCGAGAGGTCGAAGGCGGCAGACTCGAAATCTGTTGTACCGCTTGCGGTACCTAGGGTTCGAATCCCTATCTCTCCGCCAGTCAAATCAAGGGGTTAGCTTTCATGGCTAACCCCTTTTTTTATTAGCCGCAGGTTTCTCTACCGAAACACATAGCCATTACCCATCTGTTGTGAGTGTAAGAAATTACCATGCCCCCTAAACAATAGTGTGCCGGCGGGGGTAAAAATAGTCCCCTCTCCCCTTGTGGGAGAGGGGTGAAAAGCAGTGCCTATTAACTTGACAGAAGCTGCCAAAGAACTGCGGAGGAGTTCGACGGATGCTGAACGACTATTGTGGAAACGCCTGAAGGCCAAACAGCTTAATGGATTGAAATTTCGTCGCCAGGAGCAGATTGGAAGATTCATTGTTGATTTTGTCTGCCACGAAAAGAGCATCATCATCGAAGCTGACGGCAGTCAGCATGCGCTTGAAAAGGGAAAAGACCAAGAGCGGACTCAATGGCTGAATTCGCAGGGGTTCATAGTGCTCAGGTTCTGGAATAATGAAATTCTGATGAACATCGAAGGGGTAATGGAAGCTATAAGGATGCAATGTGATTCCCCCCTCTCCCCGACCCTCTCCCACAAGGGGAGAGGGAGTGATATTTGACAGTTCAAAATCCGCATCTACCCTTGAAAACCATGTCCCGAATAACCTTTCTTTGAACGTCCCTGCCTTAAGTAATTCACCATCAGGAGTCATAAGTTCTCAAGCCCGGGCCAACTTTGTAAGGCTTCGAAGCGACGGCTTGTGAAACTCCTTCTAAGTGTGCTATGCTTCACCATTTGAAAGATATCGCAGCTATTAAAAGAGTCATCATGCACATTGTGCATGATTCCGTAGCTATCAAACACAAAAGGAAAAAATATGTCATCGAGTCGTTTTGTTATTACGGTCATCGGTCTGGACAGCGTGGGTATCGTGGCGGGCATCAGCCGGGTCATGGCCGAACATCATGTCAATATCGCGGACATCAGGCAGACCATCATGGACGATCTGTTCACCATGATCATGCTGGCCGAGGTCAAGTCTGAAAACTTTGATCTGGCCGCTTTCCAGGAGGCCATGTCGGCAATCGGCAAGGAGTTGGGCGTGCAGGTTATCGTGCAGCATGAAGATGTTTTCCGCTTCATGCACAGGATCTGAGGAGGTTTAGTCATGATTATCCATCCGGAAGAGATCCTTGAAACCATCAATATGGTGACCAATGAGCACCTGGATATCAGGACGGTCACCATGGGCATCAACCTGCGTGGATGCTGCCATCCTGAAATTGCGACTTTCAACGAGAAGGTCTACACCCGCATCCTGCGCTGCGCCGAAAACCTGGTCAGGACCACGGAGGACATCCAAACCCTTTACGGAATTCCCATTATCAACAAACGGATCTCCGTCACCCCCATCGCCATCGTGGCGGAGAGCTGCCATGCAGAAGATCTCAATTCCGTGGCGGAAACCCTGGACCGGGCTGCACAGGAGGCGGGCATCGATTTTATCGGCGGCTTCAGCGCCCTTGTGCAAAAGGGCATGACGCCCGGCGACCGGAGGCTCATCAACTCCATTCCCCAGGCCCTGGCATCGACGAAGAAAGTCTGTTCCTCGGTCAATGTGGCAACAACCAAGGCGGGCATCAACATGGATGCAGTAGCCCTCATGGGGCACATTATCAAGGAGACGGCGGAACTGACCCGGGATCGTGCGGGCATAGGCTGTGCGAAGCTGGTGGTATTTTCCAACGCACCCGACGACAATCCCTTCATGGCCGGCGCTTTCCACGGTATCGGAGAGCCTGACTGCGTGATCAACGTGGGCGTCAGCGGGCCCGGTGTGGTCAACTCCGCAGTTCGCTCGCTTCAGGATCCCACCCTGGGAGACATCTCGGAATGCATTAAAAAAACGGCCTTCAAAATCACCCGCATGGGCGAGATGGTGGGCAAGGAGGTTGCGCGGCGGCTCAACGCCCAGTTCGGCGTTCTTGACCTGTCCCTGGCGCCGACGCCGGCCGTAGGCGACAGCGTGGCGGCCATCCTGGAAGCCATGGGCCTGGAAAGCTGCGGGACGCACGGCACCACCGCGGCTCTGGCCCTGCTGAACGATGCCGTCAAGAAGGGGGGAGCCATGGCGTCGTCTTCCGTAGGCGGACTGAGCGGGGCATTCATCCCGGTGAGCGAGGACGAAGGCATGATCCGGGCGGTGCAACGGGGTTCCCTGTCCCTGGACAAGCTGGAAGCCATGACCTGTGTCTGCTCGGTCGGACTGGATATGATCGCTGTGCCCGGAGATACGCCAGCGTCTACCATATCGGCCATCATAGCCGATGAAATGGCTATCGGCATGATCAACAAGAAAACGACCGCCGTGCGCATCATCCCCGCACCGGGGACCAGGGTGGGGGATATGGTGGAGTTCGGCGGCCTGCTCGGCAGCGCCCCGGTCATGCCGGTGCACAATTTCAGCTCGGAGACCTTCATTGCCCGCGGCGGCAGGATCCCCGCCCCCATACAGTCCCTTACCAACTGACAGGAAAAAATCGGGAAGTGTCCCTGTTTGTCTCTGTTACTACAAGGGGTTAGCCGGCATTGGCTAACCCCTTGTTTTTTTGGCGGGTAGTTATGGCAACATCATTGCCCGGCGAGCTTTTTAACAACGCTTTTCACCCGGGCGATTGAATGTGTTGGAATAAGCAAGGAATTCTTTAATCTTCTCTTTCCGGTTAGAAGAAGAGCTGCGCCGCACACAACAAGGATTGCAGCGGCGAGAAGTGATGCCAGCCAGAGGGGAAAGATCGTCTGGAGAGCGGCAATAGCTGCTATGACTAGTGCCAGTGACGCAAGAATGAGTATGAATGAGCCCGCCGCCATCAGGATGATTCCCTTTTTGGCGCAATGAATATTTCTTTTCACCTCGGCTTTTGCCAGACCCATTTCAATGTTCATGAATACAAGAAAGTCCTTCATCAACTCCAGAAACAGCATGAACGAGGAACGACTCTTCTTTTCATCTTTCATCTTCTTCACCTTCAGTTGCACCTTCTTCAACCCATGCCTGAAGCAGGGTGTAGATGACAGCGAGCACAACCGGACCAATGAACAAGCCAATGATACCGTATGCGATGAGGCCGCCGATGACTCCGGCAAAGATCAACAGGAGCGGCAGATCGGCACCCTTCCTGATCAGGAACGGGCGCAGTATGTTGTCGATCGTCGCTACGGGAATCGACCAGATGACCAGAACTGTTCCCCAGAGCGTCTGCCCCGACCAGTATAGCCAGGCAATACAAGGGATCAAAACCAGAATGGGACCGAGCTGCGCTACGCAGAGCAGGAAGATGACAGCGGTAAGAAGCATAGCGGCCGGAATTCCGGTGACGGCAAGGCCGATGCCTCCCAGGATGGACTGTATCAGTGCCGTCAAAACCACTCCCAGGGCAACGCCACGAATGGCTTTTGCAGCGAGCACCAGGGTCTGTTCACCCTGCCGTCCCGTGAGGCGGCAGGCAAGACGGCAGACTCCCTTCGCGGCGGTCTCGCCTTTCGCATAAAGTATTGACGATATGATTACAGTCAGGAGGAACTGCAGAATCATCATGCCGACATTTCCCGCCTGGCTGACGAACCAGCTTACAATGTTGCGCAAGTGGGGTTCGAGACTTGCCAATATTTCCTGTGAACTCGTGGAGGCAAAATGCTGCCATTTGCCGGCAAGTTTCGGGCCAACTACGGGAACATTGTTGAGCCATTCCGGCGGCGACGCAATGGTCAGGTTGGACAGCGATCTGAACCAGTCGATGATCTGTCCCGAATTATCGACGATGGTCGTAATGGCGAGTGAAAGGGGCACAACCAGCAACATCAGAAGACCGACGGCCATCACCACAACCGCCATCCAGCGTTTTCCCCATAGGTACCCCTGCACCTTGAGCATGGCGGGCCATGTGGACACGACTATGATGATCGCCCAGACAAAGGCGGTCAGAAAGGGGCGCATCGTCCAGAAGCCTGCGGCAATCAACAGGCAGATGAAAAGAATTTTCAAGGTGATACTGGTGATGTCGCGGGATTCCGGTCTTTTATCATCCATGAACGGGGTTCTCCTTTCAATATCTGCACCGGGACAACTTATGGCAGCAGTCTTATCCCCGGGAAGGACCTTTCAGGAAGCGGCGTCTCTCGCGCAGTTCGGGAAGCTCCTTCAATTCGGCAAGAGGCTCCGTTGCCTTGGCAAGCCGCCGTGAATACCAGAAAGACAGGGGCTTGGCCGAAATTCCATGGGTCAGGACACTCAACAGGATCGTCCAGGTTGCCACGGCAACGAGCAGGTCTATCGGTTTGCCGACATCCTTGAAAGTCATGAAGGCCAGCAGTGTAAAGACTACGGAGGCAAGACCGCGCGGCCCGAACCATCCCATGAGTGCAACCGTGTCGGTGCGCAGGCCGGCCCCGCGCATGGCCAGCGCCACCGGCAGCATCCGTACTACGGTGAGGCTCAGGACAGCGTATGCAAAGGGCCGCCAGTCGCTGCTGAAAAGGATCGCTTTCGGGACCGCTATGGCCCCGAAGATTCCCCAAACCAGCAGGGAAAGTACCGCACCGGTGTTCTCGGTGAACTCTGTCGGTTCGGCGAACCGGTTGGAAGTGGCGGCGCTGAAGATGATGCCTCCGGAAAAAGCGGCAATAAATCCGTTTCCTTCCAGCATCAATGAAGCAAAATAGGCGGTAAGCCCCAGACCAAAGACGGCAATCTGTTCCGATGTCCCTGAGGCCCAGCCACGGCCGACCGCCTTCGTCAGCAGCCATCCTCCGCCTATGCCGACCACAGTTCCCACAAGAAGGGCGATGACGACCTCCAGGAGGGCATAGGTGAGCCAGTTGCCGTGAGAGTGAGTTTGACTCGCCGTGGCAAAGGCGATGAATAACAGGACGAACGGTGTGGCGATCCCGTCATTCAGCCCGCTCTCCACGTTCAACGCCCGACGGATGCGGACCGGCACCTTCGGCTCGTTAAAGATCGGCAGGCCAAGGGCCGCATCGGTGGGTGCAAGGATGACACCCAGCAGGGCGGCGAAAGCCAATCCCTCGCCGGGCAGCAATCCGAGCAGACAGGCCGTACCTAAAAGAATGGTGAGCGGCATGCCGATCCCGAGCAGTCGGAGTATGAGTGATGCATCGTTGCGGACCTGCCGCAGGTCGAGCGTCGATGCGTCGGCAAAGAGCAGAAGGGCAAGCGTAATCTCGGTGAGGGACTTCATCCCTTCGGTCCCCGGGGAGATTTGCAGAAGGTTCATGCCGCCGGGGCCGAGCAGAAAACCTGCTACCACGAAAACCATCGGCATTGTTATGGACAATCTGCCGAGTTTGAGTGCAAGTGTCCCGTACAGAAAGATCAGCAACGAAACAATAGCAACTCCGACAAGCATGAAATTTGCCCCCGCAGCCTGGTATTCTTCCCTCCCCACCAGGGGGGGGGAGGGAAGTGCTTTTGATGTTACATTAAATGTTACGAGGTTCTTGTTATCATCGCGGCCTGCTCGAGGGAACGAGCTTCGCCCTTATCTCCCGAATGATGGTGAGTGTCTCGTTGGCCGCTTCCTTCGGCGCCAGGGCCGTATCCGCAATGTTGCACACCAGTTTCGTCATGTCGTGATCCATCTTCTTGGCAGCCCATGTGCTGCCTTTGGCAACGGAGATGTACGCCGAATAGGAATGGTGCATGGTGCCGGGGCGCTCCCCGATGATGTGAACAATCCCGTAAAGGCGGTTGGGGTCTGATTTTTCAAAAAGTATGTTGCCGATCTCGTAGCCGGCACGCACCCTGCCGTTGATGACTACGATGTTCTTGTCGCTCATGACTGCGCCGTTTTCGGTAAGCAGCTTGCGGATTTCTTCCACGTAGGGCATGAGGTGCCCCTTGTCCATGATGGCGTCGGCATTCAAACCGTCGGAAATCACGATATATCCGTTCGGCTGTTTTTCTTTCCCTTTCCACGAGTCGCGGAGCCGTTCGATCACGGCCACGGATTGGGGGCTCAGCTTCTCGCCGGTGGCCGGTTGGGCAATATAGTTCTCACGGTCCTTGGACTGGGTCCTTACCTCCACCACGTTGGGGATGGTGGCGATGAAGGCGGGGGTAAGCTCAGACCAGAGACTTTTCTTGGCATCCTTGTAGAGGGTGGTGATGTTCGCTTCCAGCTTCGGGTTCAGATCCCAGATATTCTTTCCGTGGCCGACGGCAATATCCACACCTCTCGATTCCACTTCCTTCATCTTCTTCTTGCCTTCGGCATAGATCATTTCTTTGGAACGCTTGTCGCCCTTGGCCAGCCGATACTGATAGTACACCCAGAGCGGATCTCCGTAATGGGCGGTGTACCTGTTGTTCCTGTCCACGATCCCGATCCGTTTGTAGAAATCCCACATGGGATCATTGACTTTCAGTTTGAACTTATCCCTCAGACGCACATGGTCCTGGAAAGAAGTGGTAAGGTAACTCAGCATCGGGTCGTTTTTGGTGGGAAGGGCAATCAGATAGGCCGGGCCGGCCGGCATGATCTGGTCCTGGCACCAATCGAGGTCTTCGAGGCTTACGGCCATGTGCAGGGTGGAACAGATGTCAAGACCGATGGTCAGGCCATGCAGTTTGCCCATGGCGATATCTTCCAGGCAGCACCGCACCAGCTGTTCCCTGGTCCTGAAGACCTCGGGCCCGATGAATCCCGCCACGTCGTTGATATGGAGCCATGGTCCCTTGGGCTGAACCTTGGCCAGTTCCATCTGCACCGCCCTGCTGAATCCGTACTTCCTGGACTCCAGCACCATCATGTCCACGCCGTTGGCCGCGCCGTTGGTGAATTCCGAGCCCTGGCCGGTCTCGAAGTAAAGCCCGTACCTCTTTCCCTTCTTGGCCTTCGCATAATTCAGTATCTTCTCGACCGTCACATCGAAGGTCTTGTTGCAGTCATCGGTTCCGGCCAGGCTCTGGAACATGGTCTCGACCGTTCCCGGGTACTTCTTCTCGACCTCCGCCTGGACGTCGATATGTGAAAGCACGCACCAGGGGACTATATCACGAAGTTTGAAGGTTTCGACCACGTCCATGAGGGCTTTCTCCACCGTGGCGACGCTCTCTACCTGGCTGTCCACCGGGTTGACCCCGATGACGATGTCGCCCGTTGCATAGGAAAAGGCGTCAAAAGTCTGCCAGACGATGTCATCGGGATTGTCCGTCGGCGAGTTGGGCTGGATGCGGGCGCTCAGGTAGCCTTTTGCTCCCATTTTGGTACCGGGCATGACATTGTATATCTTCTGGTCAAACTTTATCAGTTCCTGATTGCTCATCAGTTTTGGGACGCATCCGATGATGTCGCTGTTCAACCCGCCCATGATCCCCTTGATCTGGGATTCGGACTTGGTCATCAGGAATTCTTTCAGCTCTCCCATGGTCCATCCCTTGATCTTCTCGTACCTGGCCTGATCCGTGGTCTTCCAGATAAGCTTCTGCAGGTCGTCTACAAGCAGTGGATGCTCATGGAGGTCCTTGAGCTTCGTGTTCGACAGGAGGGTGCGTGCGTTCTGCCTTGTTTTTTCATCAGCGGCCCCCACGCCGATGGTTACGTCTCCTTCCTTGAACGCATTTGCAGCACCGATTACCTGCCGGTAGAGGGTTTGATCGAAGCCTCCCTTTACCCGGGTCATGTATGCAAACACATCCTCTCCCGGCTTTACATCCGTAATCATGTTCGGGGTGACGGTCGGTGCCGTCTCCGCAAACACCTTGTCCAGATTGACAACAGACGGGATAATGGCGCCGGCAGCGCACAGTTTCAAGAAATCTCGCCTTTTCATGGTGAACCTCCAGTTTATTCGAGTTTGTTATCCTGAGCCATTGCTCTCTATTTCACCAGAGGCACCGCCGAGGCGAGCTCGTAACGAAGCGCGGCGCGTATCTTGTTCTCGATCTGCAGATAGCGGGCAACCTTGATTGCGGGAATGGCCTTGTACAGCTTCGGCGCGAATGATTTCTTCATGACGGCCTCAGCTTCATCGATGGAGATCATTTCGGCAACCATCTTTTTGGACTTCTCGTCCGTCAGTGAATTATTGTTGTAGTCGGCGGCATAGGCTTTTATGAGCGTCATGATCCTTTTGTTGAGTTTTCCTAGTTCGACCTGGTAGGCGTCATAGACCGGCCAGAATTTTTTGGCTTCGGCGTCGCTCAGTTTCATGTTGGCTGCAACCAAGAGTTTCTTGTCAGCCTTGACCTTTTCCAGAAGAATCTGCATGTCGCTGTCAGTAGGCTTCTGCGCGGCGACTGCCGGCAGGGAAATCGACAAGGCCGAAACCAGCATAAGGAGAAATACGATTTTTTTCATGGGTGGAAAATCCTTTCGTGTTTGAAGATGGTTATTTTGCTGTGGGCGTCTCAACTTTCTTCCAATCGGGACCCGGATCGAAGAGTTGCATTGTGGAGGCTACCTCGGAGGTCTTCGGCCCCAGGTCCTTCTGAAATACAATACCATCATGGTTGACGATAAACGTCATGACACCGGAAACGCCATATTTCGCGGGATAGGCGACTACCGCTACCCCACCGAGCAGATGCCCGTTAACCAGGTAGTCGTAAGCGCCTCCCCTCGCATGTTGACCCTGGCCGGTCACTATGCGGTAGAAGTAGCCGTAATAGGGAGAAGGAGCTTCTCCGCTCTTCTTTTCGGTATACCCCTTGGCCTTGGCCTTGGCCAGAAGCTCTCCCAGCGGACTTGGTGCCTCACCCTCCCCGGTCTGCCAGTAAAGTCCGTTTCTCTTGCCCGGATCACTCCAGAACCTGGCGGCATACTCATGCATACCATTGCCGTCATAGTCATTCATTGCGTACTCCAACTGCGCATCGATGATGGCCTGACAGGTTTGGATGGTATCGAGTTCGTTGGCTCCGATACGGCGGTTCACCAACTCCTGCATCCCGGCCCGGGTGTCAAAACGCCACCGGTTCTTGTTCATGACGAGCGGGATGGGGAAGGGCCACTCATTCTTACCGACAACCAGTACAGCCTTGTTCCTACCTTCCCGCTGGAGCCGATGCGACTCCTCAAATTTCGCGACAAAACGTTCCTTGCGATACTCGTCGTTGACCGGGTCACCCGAAGAAAGCAACTTTACGCTGTTCGGACCGAAAAGTGCTGTAAGCGCAGTCTTGTCGTTTTTTTTCAACGAATCGAGAAACGCCTGCACCGCTTTTTCCGGTGATATGAAGGTTTTCTGTTTTTCTGTGGCAGCCGATGCGGGTATGGACAGGAAAACCGCCGTGAGGATGAGCGCCAGTCGGGTGATCGTCACCAACCAACCCGGGGCGCCGGCTTTTTCCCGTATCAAAGAGAGTTCCATGTTGCCTCCTTAAAGGTTCTTAAGTGTGTGCAGTGACAAAGCCTCATGAAGTTATCACTGCCGGAAATGTCGCCTCTCATTACCGGCGACGCCCCCCTCCGCCGCGGGATCCACCTCCGAACCCTCCGCCGCGTGAACCTCCGCCGAACCCTCCCGAGGAACCTGAGCGGGACATGCTTTGGCGGCTTTCCATGCCGCGGCTGCTGAAATCCCTGGCGGAAGAGCCTCTATCCATCCCCTCGAAGGCGCTTGACCTTCCACTTCCCCGTTGAGAGGCGCTCACCCCGCCGTCCGTCCTGCCGTACCCGCTGCGCTGGTCGCCCCCCCGGCTTCTGTCCATCTGGCTCGCACCGCCGCGCTGTCCGCTATCCCCTCGACGGTCCATCTGGCCGGAACCGCCACGCTGTCCGCTATCAGCTCTCCGATCCGTCTGGCCGGAACCGCCACGCCCAAGATCCCTTTGCACTGCCTCGGCGCGGCCTCGATAGTTTTCTCGGGACTTCACGGCCGCGGGGGATGATCCCCTGTTGTACTTTGACGCGGTTCTCTGATCCCGGTAGGCGACACCCTGGCGGTGGGAGGGGTTGTGCTGCCAGGAGCCGCGGCCCTGGCCCCCCTTGAACTCCGCCTTGTACTTGCTCCGGTCGATGTTCCTGTTGATGTTGGTGTTCCGGTTGACGTCGATATCCACATCACCATGTCCCCCCCAGGCATACCCCCATGCCGCTCCCACCGCCACGCCGGCTGCGAAGGAAAAGAAGGCCGCTCCGGCATAGTAACTGGGAGGGTAGTAGTACGCAGGCGGGTAGGCCGGATAGGGCCATGTGCCGTACACCACCGTGGGATTGTACGCAGGTACGTAGACCACCTGGGGACTCGCGGGTTGGATGATGATCGTTTCCTTCTCGACGATCACCTTCTGCTCTTTTGTCGAGTTGAGGTTGCCCGATGCCTGTGCCTTGGCGCGAAGGGACTGGACAGCCTTCATGACATCCTGCTGCTGCGCCAGGAAGGCGTCACCCACTTTCTGAGTCAGGTCGATCTTTTCGCTCATCATGCTGAGCACGTCGGGGAAGTTGACCAGGGACTTCACGCTCGGGTCCCATGGCTGCTTTTCCAGTGCGGCGGTCAGCGCATTCCCCGTCAGTCCCTTGTTCTGCTTTGCCCACCGGTCGGCCTGGACTATCTCCAGGGGATAGGTGGAGGCAATCAGGATCTGGGCCAAGACATCATCGGGGTAGAGTGCGATGGGGGCCAGAATCTGCTCAAGTTCCGCCTGACTGAAAGAAGTCTTCCCTTGCGGTTCCTGCGCAAACGGAGCGGCAGGAAGAGACAGCAGCAGGATGAGGGCTATGGCAACGAGTTTCATAACCTTCCGCATTTCCTTCATTTATCCTCCCTTCGCGTAACCATGTTGCTTCACGCCCTGGCAGACTTCACCAACTATAGGCGACACCCAGTCCGGCTATCCATTGGTCAGCGTCACCGGCAATGTCGACGACCGGGCTGTCCTCTGCGTCACCCACGAGCCTCTGGTAACGAACTCCGGCGGCCAAATGCCATTTTGGGGAAAGGTGCATTACGACCCCCGGGAATATTCTGAAATTGGAGGTTCCTCCGTCAGCTTCGTAGATGGGAAGACCGCTCAGAGACGAATCGGTGGAGCTTACCCCGAAATATGTGTTCATATAGTCGCTGTCGGCATACTGGAAACCGATACCGAGAACGACGTCGAACATTTTACCGACGGGGTGCCAGTACCGTGCGCTGATGGTTCCGATAGTTCCGTCGTGCTCACCGCCGACGTCGAAGAGGGCTTCGACATCCGCAACAATGCGATGCCGCCGATCCCCGTTGATCTTCCAATTAATGCCCAGAAAAGCCCCCGCTTCAACGGTGTCGTCAATTTCCGTCATCCTCTTCACGCGGGAATCTTCCACATCGTCATCCCTGCCGAAGCGATAGTTGAGCACCGGGCCAAAGCGCAGAAACGGATGATCGAGAATGTTGAAGTACAGTTCCGTAACATTCAGCAGAAAATAGCGCTCAGAATTGGGCAGGGCGATGCGGGCAAACGGGGCGACGCCGGCCGTGTAGTCGTTTGAGCCCACATAATCAGGCAGAACAGCGGCACCTACTCCAACGACGTTGTCCATGTCCTCGATAATCATGAAACTGTCCTGTGCGAATGAAACGGTGAAGGTGCCGGAAAAGAGCAGAAGCAACGTCAGCAGTATGAAGATTTTTTTCATCATTTGTTTCCTCCTTTAAAAAGCAATTTTTCTTCTTGTTTTCATGGTGTTTGCCGGTCGGTAGAGCTTGAAGGGTGCGCCATTGTCGGCTCCCCTGAAGATGTCATCCTGTCGGCCAATCCGATCCAGCCACCACCCATCGCCTTGTAGATATTGACCACGGACTGGAAGAGCAATCCTTTTGTCTGCGCCTGGGAAAGCTGTGCATTGAACAGGCTGCGCTCGGCGTCCAGCACCTCGATATAGCTGGTGTAGCCGTTCTCGTACCGAAGTCGTGCGGTGCGGGCATAATTCCCCAGGGATTCCACCTGCTTGTTCTGGGTCTCCAGCTGCTCCATGGTGCTCTTCCGGTCGACCAGTGCATCGTTCATATCACGGAAGGCATTCTGGATGGTCTGCTGATAGGTGATCAGGAGCTGCTTGTGGAATGCCTCCGCGGATTTGACCTGTCCGTAGATTGCGCCTCCCTTGAAAATGGGGGCAGCGACCTGGGCGGCATAGCTCCAGGTCTGCGCCGGCCCCATGAACAGACGGTCGATTTCGGTGCTCGACCAGCCGAACAGCCCGGTGAGAGAGATGCTCGGAAAATACTGGGCCTTGGCTACCCCGATCTGCGCGTTCGCGGAGATCAGGTTCTGTTCCGCTTGACGGATGTCGGGCCGCCGCGCCAGGAGATCGGACGGCAGTCCGGCCGGGACCAGGGGAAGGACGAGCTCGTCGATGGTCTTGCCCCGGGGGATGGGACCGGGATTGCGGCCGAGAAGGACGCTCAGGGCGTTCTCCTGCTGGGCGATCGATTTTTGGATGCCCGGAATCGTGGCAAGTGCCTCCTCGTATTGGGACTTGACCTGGCTCAGCTCCAGCTCGGAGACGATCCCTCCGCTGAAGCGGAGCTTGAAGATGTGATAGGACCCCTCGCGGCTCTTGACGGTTGCCAGTGCGATCTCCAACTGCCGGTCCAGGTCGCGGAGATTGATGTAACCCGTGGCAATGGAGGAGACCAGCGAGAGGATTGTCCCTCTTTTGGCCTCCTCGGAGCTCAGGATGTCGGCACGCGCGGACTCGTTTGCCCGGCGCAGCTTGCCCCACAGGTCGATCTCCCAGCTCGCTGCGAACTGGGCCAGGTAGGAGTCGGCGGGGTTCTCCACAGACGAGGTGAGGGGAGCAGACCCCTTCTCGCTGGCGCGCTCCCTGCCGAAGCTGGCGCCGGCGTCGATCTGCGGGAAGAGTGCGGATCGGGTGGTGATGTACTGCCCCGCGAACTGCTCCATCCTCGCTGCGGCAATTTTAATGTCCTTGTTCTCCGCAAGGCCGATCCGGATAAGGTCATTGAGAGCAGGGTCGTTGAACTGCTCCCACCACCGGGTGTCGGCAACTTCGCGCATTTCCTGTTCCTGGAATCGCCAGTTCTGGGGAACGTCGACAGCGGGACGCTTGTAATCCGGGCCGATCATGCAGCCGGAGATGAAGAGGAGGAACACTGGGATCATGATTTTTCCGCGCATGGGCTACTCCTCCTTTCCGTGGGCTGATTCGGCAGGTGCTGTTGCGGTATCCCCGCCATGTCCGGCGGGTGAGGGATGGTCGCCGGCTTTGCCCCTATGCCCCAGCTTTTCAACCACGTAGAAGGTGACCGGGATCAGGAAAATGGCGATGAAGGAGGCCGCGGCCATGCCGAAGATGACTGTGGTCCCCATGACCTGTCGTGAGATGGCACCCGCCCCGCTGGCGATGGCCAGCGGCACGCAGCCGAGGATGAAGGCGAACGAGGTCATAAGGATCGGCCGGAGCCGCAGTCGGGCGCCCTTGAGGGCCGCATCCATGATCGTCTCTCCCTTCTCGTACTCCATCTTGGCGAACTCGACGATGAGGATGGCGTTCTTGGCTGCCAGGCCGATGAGCATGACCAAACCGATCTGGGCGTAGATGTTGTTTTCGAAGCTCCGGAACAAGAGACCGGCGAAGGCACCGGCCACCGCGACCGGTGTGCCGAGGAGGACCGAGAACGGCAGCGACCAGCTCTCGTACTGGGCAGCCAGAATCAGGAAGACGCAGAGGAACGAGAAGGCGAAGATGGCAACCGGCGAGACCCCCTCCATGGCCTTTTTCTCCTGGAACGACATGCCGCTGTAGTCGTAGCCCATCTCCCGAGGCATGGTCTCGGCGAACACCTCCTCGAGGGCCTTCATGGCCTGGGCGGAACTGAAGCCGGGCGCGGCTGTGGCATTGATCTGGGCCGATCGGTAGAGATTGAAGCGCAGGGTGAACTCAGGACCGACGATGTTCCGGACCGTCGTCAGAGTTGAAAGCGGTACGGTCTGGCCCTCATTGTTGCGTACGTAAAACTGGCCGATATTTTCGATGTTGGTCCGGTAATCCCCCTCGGCCTGCAGGAACACCTGCCACTGGCGGCCGAAGCGGTTGAAGTAGTTGATGAAACCGCTTCCCATGAAACTCTGCAGGACCTTATAGACATCCGAGATATTGACCCCCTGTTTCAGCACCTTGTCGCGGTCAACATCCACGAACAGCTGGGGCACAGTGGGGAGGAAGGTGGTGGTGACCCGCGCCAGCTCCGGGCGCTTCTGGGCGGCCTCTATGAACTTCCTGGTGTTTTCCGCGAGAAATGCGATATCTTTTCCGGCCCGGTCCTGGAGGATGAAGGTGACCCCTCCCGAGGTGCCGACCCCCATGATAGCCGGGGGCGGGAAGGCGAAGCCCATGGCGCCCGGGATGCCGGCCATCCTTTTCGATATCGAGGCCTTTATCGCTTCGTACTGTTCTTCAGGTTTCTTGCGCTTGGCCCACTCCTCCAGCGAGATGAAGAAGAAGGCGCTGTAGGTATTCTGCACCTGGCTGAGCATGTTGTAGCCGATGATTGAAGAGCAGTACTTCACCCCGGGAGTTTTGATGATAATGTCCTCGGCCTGCCGGGCGACCTCCCCGGTCCGTTGAAGAGAGGCGGCATTGGGCAACTGGATACCGGCGAAGATGAACCCCTGGTCCTCGTCGGGGAGGAAGCTGCTTGGAATGCTCTTGCCGGTGAAACCGGCCAGCACCGTGATGCCGACGAGGAGGATCAGGCTGATCAGGCTTTTGCGGATGGCCATCGAGCAGCCGCTGATATACCCGTCCGTGGCCCTGCCGAAGACCCGGTTGAACCAGTCGTAGAACTTCTGCAGCGGTCCGGTCCCCTTGACCTTTGGTTTCAGCAGCAGCGCGCACAGGGCAGGGGAGAGTGAGAGGGCGTTGAAAGCAGAGAAGATGACCGATATGGCAATGGTCACGGCGAATTGCTGGTACAGCTGACCGGTGATTCCGGGTATGAAGGCAGTCGGGACAAAAACGGCCGACAGGATGATGGCGATGGCGATGACCGGCCCGGAAACCTCCTCCATGGCCTTCAGTGATGCTTCCTTGGGAGAGAGGCCCTTTTCGATGTGATGTTCCACCGCCTCCACAACGACGATTGCGTCGTCAACGACCAGGCCGATGGCAAGAACCAGGCCGAACAGGGAGAGCGTGTTGATGGAGAAGCCCAGCATGGGGAAGACGATGAATGTCCCGATCAGAGATACCGGAACCGCCAGGAGCGGAATCAGGGTGGCCCGCCATCCCTGCAGGAAAATGAAGACCACGAGGACGACCAGGAACAGGGCTTCAAAAAAGGTTTTCTGGATCTCCTTCATCCCCTCGGTGACCGCCAGGGTGGTGTCCAGCGCCACCGTATAGTCCAGGTCCGGCGGGAACCGCTGCTTCAGCTCCTCCATCAGCTTCTTTGCACCGTTGGCCGCATCCAGGGCATTGGTCCCCGGCATCTGGTAGAGGGCGATGAGGGCGCACGGCTTGCCGTTCAGCCGCCCCTCCAGGTTGTAGGTCTGGGCGCCCAGTTCGATGCGGGCCACGTCCCTGACCCGGACGATGGAGCCGTCCGGGTCGGCACGCAGCACGATACTGCCGAATTCCTCCTCGGTCTGGAGGCGGCCCTGGGCCCGCACGGTGTAGGTGAACTCCTGCCCCTTCGGGATCGGCGGCCCGCCCACCTGGCCCGCCGGGTTCACGGTGTTCTGGGCGTTGACCGCGTTCATGATCTCGGGAATGGTGATATTCAGCGAGGCGAGCTGGTCCGGCTTGACCCAGATGCGCATGGCATACTGGCCCGCGCCGAAGACCGTGACGCTGGCGATCCCCTTGATTCGGGTCATCTGGTCATTGATGTTGATGTAGGAGTAGTTGGCCAGGAAGATGTTGTCGTAGGTACCCTTGGGGGAGTAGAGGGCGAACATGATAAGGGGCGACGAGGTGGATTTCTGCACCGTGACACCGTAGTTGCGCACATCGGATGGAAGTTGTGACTCGGCCTGACCCTGACGCATCTGGGCCAGCAGTTGGTCGGTGCTGGCGTCGGTCTTCAGGTCGAAGTAGTTGTACAGGGTCATCGCCCCGTTGTTTGCGTTGATGGAGTACATGTAGTCGAGGTTGTCGACGCCTGACATCTGCTGTTCGATGGGAGTGGCCACCGACTGCTCCAAAGTGAGTGCGTCGGCGCCGGTATAGGTTGCGTTCACCTGTATCGCCGGCGGGACGATATTGGGGAACTGGGCAACCGGAAGGCGCGACATGGCGACCAGGCCTCCGATGACCATTAGGATCGATATGACCATGGCAACAATGGGACGATTGATGAAGAATTTTGACATGGCGGGTTACCTCTTCCCGGCAGGCGCCGGTTCGGAAGTCCCGACCGGCTTCTTTTCCGCCGCTTTCTTTTCAACCTGGTTCGGGGGGGCAAAAGGTTTGGGGCTGACCGGCATCCCCTCCTTGACCTTCTGGACACCTTCCGAGACGACTTTCTCACCGGGGTTCAGCCCCTTGGAGATCACCTGCAGCTGGCCGACCCGCTGACCTGCTTCGACCGACCGGATAGTAACCTTGTTGTCGGGACCGACAACGGCCACCATGAGTTTCCCCTGCATGTCGGTAACCGCACGCTGCGGAACCAGCAGCGCGTTCATCTCGGTTCCAATCCTGGCCCTCACCTTGGCGAACTGTCCCGGACGCAGCAGGTTTCCTGGATTGGGAAACAGGGTGGCTACCTTGATGGTTCCAGTCTTCGGATCGATCTGGCGGTCGGCGAAGGTGATTTTTCCCTTGTGGGGAAAGGTGCTGCCGTCGGCGAGAATCAGTTCGAGCGTGGTGCCGTTGGAACGACCCTTCCTGCTCTCCGTGGACTTCAGGTACTGCTGCTCGCTGACGGGCACATAGACCTTGATGGGGTCAACGGTTGAAACCGTTGTCAGTTCCCCGATCTGGCCGGGACCGACCAGGTCGCCGATCTGGGCCTTGGCGATGCCCGCGACACCGTCGATGAGCGATGTTACCCTGGTGAATTCCAGGTCGAGTTTGGCCTTGTCCACCGTAGCCTGTGCGGCGATCACCGAGGCGTGGGTGGACTGCTCCTGGCCGGTGGCGTCGTCCAGATCCTTCTGACTGACGGCGTTCTGAGCCGCAAGGGGCTTGATGCGCTTGAGATTGGCCTTGGCCGTGGTCCAGCGCGCCTGCTGCTGGGCGAGTTGCCCATTCGCCTGATCCAGCGCCGCCTGGAACACACGGGGGTCTATCCGGAAAAGGACCTGGCCTTTCCTGACCACGTCTCCTTCCTTGTAGTTCTGGCTGATGAGGTAGCCGGTGACCTGGGGCCGTATGCTGGCGTTGACGGAACCGTCCGTGGAGGCGACCCACTCCATGGTCACCGGGACATCCTGCTGGACGACATCAACGACTTCCACCACCGGAGGCGGAGGGGGGGCGGCTTTTTCTTTTCCGCAGCCGGCAGCGGTGCAGGTCAATATGGCAAGAATGACGGGCCATGAAAGCCTTAACTTTGTTGGGAAACAGATTTTTTCGATCGTATCCATAATGACCCTCCGCTTTTGATTCTTAAATATATGGTCTCTCTTTTCCGTATTCGTCCATCCACAAGAAGACTATGCGGGTTACTGGACAACCGTAAAAAGCCGGTCGGAGCCCGCGCAACGTTTCCCGCTTCCGTTGATGCACCCTCTTTATCGTTTTATCGGCGTCGGGCATACGCGCTCACCAGCCATGCAACAATCACTGCCATATAAAACTGTCCGATGACTGCTTCCAGTATGGCCAGTGTCTGTGTCACCGGCAGTTTCGGCACGATGTCTCCGTATCCGAGAGTAGCGATGGTGACGAAACTGAAGTAGTTGAGCTGCATCTTCAGAGAATCGCTATCTTCGGCGCCCGTTACCCCTGCTATGGAAAAACTCGTTGGCTCGAAAACGGCCACCGCCTGGAATATGGCTGAAAAGGCGAAAGCAATCAAAAAGTAGGCGACAAGCGCGCCGAAGATAGTATCCAGGGTCACTTCGCGGCTCTTCAGCACATAGCGCAAGATCAAGACCACGCTGATAATGAGAAGCAGAGTCCTGAAAATGTCCGATGTGATATAAAGCCACATTGCGGTTGTGAGATCCCCGGTTCCGAGAGCGGCCCAATCAAGCAGTGGTCCGAAAAGCCACAGTAGAACCAGCGCCCAGCGACCACAGACACTGAATCCCGCAAAGGAGAGGCTGACTATCAGGATGTTCAGGAAAAAAGCCGACAACAGGGCCGATAGCAGCGGTGTCCTGTTCAGGAGAGGGGACAGGAGTATGACCAGGACAAGAAAGATAAAAAGCTCTACGAACCTGAAGGGCTTCCAGTTGATGAGGTGAAAACGCTTGGCTATCCTGGTGAACTGGGTGGTCATGGCATATCTCGCAAGACAGTCTACCCTCTGTTCCGGTTTCTATTTTGAAACGCACCTGCTTCCGTACGCTTCCTTTTTCCCACTGGTGCGTGACACATCATGGATTCATGCATGAACCGAATACGACAAAGCTCTCACCGTCACCTGAAGCAGTCAGGGTAAGGGAGTTGGAATTCTCCCCGAGTGCCATGCTCCAGCCCCGCTGCTCGGTGCCGTGCAGGACAAGAATTCCCCCTAAACGATCAATATCCTTGAAGCTGCTTTGCCGTGAGACGTCTTTGTCGAGGGATTTTATTGTCTTCGCTTTCAGATCGATCCGTATGAAGCGCGGAAGAGCCATTTCCTGGATAGACCATTCCTTGCATCCATCTTCGCTTGTGCACTCGAATGCCTTCGTCAGTGCGCAGGTTCGGATGGTGTCCTCTGCCGACGCGACCTGGAATATGCCTGTAATAAACATTATTGTAAAAAGTAAGGCTGATAATCTCACCATGATATTTACCTCCACGGGTGTAAAGCTGAGTCGTTGCGGGGCTACTTTACCGTGTAGCCTTTTCCTTCCATGCAGGCTCCCCATGCCCGGTTGTACTCATTGCGTCGCTGCTCGTAGCCGGCGGCCTGTTGCTGGGCATATTGCTCCTGCTGTTGCTGACTCTTTGCCTTGCGCGCCCCGCCGATGATCCCTCCGGAAGCGGCGCCGATAGCAGCTCCTTTCCCTGCATCACCGGCAATAGCGCCTACAGCCGCACCAAGCGCCGCGCCTCCGGCCGCGCCTCTCAATGCTCCTCCTTTTTGTTGAGGAGGAGGTGCGGTTGCTGTCGGAGCCTGCATCGGGTCAAAGCCGGTCTGCCCCTTGGCCCACCCGTAGCAGGAATACTTGTCCTGCTCCATCTGGTTGGCGCTCTGCCCCTTGCTCGGGTAGACGATCGGTTCCTGTGCGTTACAGTCAGCACTTGTCGAAAGCATTACGAACATTGTTGCCATGGCAACTAGGCAGACCGGGGAGGTCTTTCTCCATGGAAATGCTTTCCCTTTTATCATCGGACGCTCCTTTCGACGGTATTGTTCAATTAGCCAAATTCGATCCGGGGTGCGGGACCCCGCATCATTTATTCAATTCAAGATTTTAATCCGGATTGATCCTGGTAATCTTCGTCCCCTGCAAGCCCAGCCCGGCCATAAGACCCTTCTGGTCGAAGAAAAACGCATAGATCTCTTTTCTCGCTGTTGTGGTCGTAAGCGCTTTGGCCACACCAGCATCCACGATGACGATACTGGGGCCGACGCCAACCTCCCAGCCGCCGCTTTTGTCGAGATAGGCGAGGGCGGAATCGGTCATGAAGAAAAGGGCGTAGCCGAATTTCTGCAGGCCCGCCTGCAGGCCGTACGAGGCAGCGACTGTATTGTAGTAACCCACCGTTTTCCCCTGTATCCGCAATGCCCCCTCTCCGATCTGGCCGCCCCAAATGAAACCACCCTTGATGATGCTCGGGAAAACGAGGATGGCTTTGGCCTCTTTAGCCAGCAACCGTGCCGAGGTATTGTTCTCGATAAGCTTCGGCAAGGCAGCGTCGACTTTGCTGTCGATTTCAGCCTTGCTTGCAGCCATTGCACGGCCGGTATCCAGAATCGTCAGGGTCGTGATTCCGAGAAGGATAGTAATTGCGAACATACGAATGATAGTTGACATGGTCATCTCCTCCCTACCGATAAATTTGATTTCCCTTCCTGATCATCGGCAGTTTCACCTATGATAGGTTTACAATCCCAGATTCGTGCCAATTCATTGATATCCGGTTCATGAGGTGTAAGTTGTCATAATGATTGAATATCTTTAGTGAATTGATGAATCGCTGAATCGGCCTGCCTCAACATGAAGGCGATATATCGCCTTTAGTACGATATTTCGCCTTGCTTTTACGGACCCCGGTCTGTGGAAGGCGCCGGAGGAGCTGAAATCGGCGGTTCTTGAGGCGGTTCCGCTTGTACCGGCCCGGCTACCTGGACACCAACGTGTTCCATCAGAATCCGCCTGACTTCCTCGATGGTGAAGGGGTGCCCCTGGCAGGAGTGGCCGGAACGGACGATGAACTCCGATGCCACTCCGTCGATATGGGCGCTCTTATACTCGACTACCCCATCGTTTCCTGTTTCGATCGCCATGCCAGGCAGCACGGCAACGATGGAGTGTCCCGTTACCCCCGGCCGCAGCGGGAGCTTGACCAGGGACTGGAGCAATGGGTTGTCCGCTGACATTCCATCGATGCTGGTGGGGACCCTTTTGCCCATAGAGGCCGGCAATTTGAGCTGGGTGGAAAGCTTGTCGAAGAAATTGGCCGGACTGAATACCAGATCGATGGGGAGCGTCACGACCCCCCTGATCAGGTTTCGCACCCATTGTTTGGTCAGGAAACTTCCCCGGTGAGGGGTTGAAATGAAGACTACCCGTGTGACAAAGGGGAGAGGCTCAAAGAGGAGCATGCGACGGGCAAGGTCCTTGGTCTCCACGTCAGCATCCAGTTCGTCAATGCTCTTGTCGCTGATGCTTTTCCAAAGATTGTCCCCCGGCGCCACCGCCGTCATTTTGGTCAGGAGCCCCCCCTGGCTGTGGCCGATCACCACCATCTGCTTCAAAGCCGGATCCTGCCCGGTCGGGTCCAGTTTCCCGACCGTGTCGGACAGGGTTTTACGCAGTTGAGCCGCGGAGGCGACTATGAGGTTGTTGCTGTTGTACTGGAAGAACCAGAACTGATAACGCTTGCGGATGACCGGGTCTGCACGGAGGGTGTTGAGCATTTCAGCCCACCAGACCGGACTGCTGGCCGTGCCGTGGACGAAGACCACCGGAATCCGCCCCCGCTCGTAGGGCTGGATGAGGATCATCGGCCTGGTTACTTTCAGTCCGGTTAGAAAATGCTTGCGTCCGAGTGCCCATATATCCCGATCGTCGAGACGGTAGGCCAGCGGCGTGGTGAAATCGGTCTCCAGGGGGACGGAGCGGCCGTTGACCTTCACCTCGGTATCATCATAGGCGGAGTAGAATTCCAGAGTCGCACTTTCCGTGCTTCTCCCAAGCTCCTTCACCTTTGCAGGGACACGGAGGAACGCAGTCACCGGCAGAACTCCTCCCTTGGGCATATCCGCCATTTTCGGGGTCAACGCGATGAGCGGCAGGCCCAGCCCCGGAGTCCGGTTGCGGACCGCGAGGCCGCGGATTTCATAGTCATCAGCCGGGATGAACCCCTCGATGTTCTCCAGCTTCCAGGCGAGGGTCTCCGGTTTCAGTGTCATGTTTAGGTCGCCCATCATGAGTTTCCGCGGTCCGCTCCTGAACTCCAGGGCACCGTCCTTTTTCGCGGGGAAAGCACGCCCCAGGGCCCGGTTGTATAGTTCGCAAGCCTCCCGGAAACGTGTGTCGTAAGCGGTAGGCGGGGGTTCCGTGCCATCGCCCAGAAGATAGAGGTAGGCATAGACCGCCGATTGGAGGAAGGAGTCATAAGCTTGAAGTGAAAGGTTGAACAGAAGCCGTTCACCGTCCAGATAGCTCAGTTCGGCCAGGGCAAAAAGGATATCCCGCCGGTCGTCTTTGATGGCGGTTTCGTGGAGGAACCGAATAGTGCCCTGCGGGTCATTGTGAAACGTCTCCTCCAGGTTGTATCGCTGAAGCACCGCCTTGGCGCTGTTGCTCAAGACTCCCTGGTTCAGGGGGTTGTCGGAGCTCAGCCGGTATGACTTCTCGGCGGAAACCCTGGATACGCCGATGGGGGTTGCGCATCCTGCCAGGAGGCCGAGCAGCAGCAGCGGCGCCAGACATCGGAAGATGAGTAGCGAAACGCGGTGAGGTGACGTCGTTTTATCTTTCATGATTTACCTTACCTTTCCACTCCGGGCAGCCACTCACGGATGCGCCGGGAAAAGTCCGAATCCTTGTCCGCCCCCTGGGCTCTGGCGTTTATGTAGCTCCGCTTCTTCAGTTCGGCGAACGGCAGGCTCGTGTTGATCGTGCCCCGTTCGTACATCATCTCGTCGATGAAACCATTGACGATGATGCGCCAGTCGAACTTCGCATTCTGGTTATAGGGCGCGGTGTGCCCCCGGATATTGGTGGTGCAGTTGCTGGTGAGGGCGTTGTACCACTCGGCCCGTTCATGAATCCGGTTGACCTGCCGCAGGTAGTCGAGGAACACGTTGCGCGCCAGCTCCGGCTCCGTCTTCAGCCGGTACAGGTAGACATCCTCCTTGCGGTAATTGCTTCGCAGCCGCACCAAGTCGCGCTCATCAGCCACGATATAGGTAAGCTCGTACTGCTTGAAAAAGCCCTTGATGGCGGAGTACTCCTCCCCCTTCTCCTTGCGGGTCTCGATGGAGAAGCAGACCGGCCCCTGCCCCTCAAAGCCGAAGCTGAGCATGGTATGGGCGATCAACGGCGAGCCCCAGTAAACCAGGAACCCATCGACACTCCTCAGTTTCTCCAGGTCAAAGGTCCGGTCGTAGTACCGGCAGGTATAGTCGGTTTCGCTCCGGTAGTCGCAGTTCCGGATATTGTGGATGGTGACCTTGTCCCCTGCGATGGTTGCCGAGGGGAGCACCGCCACGTCCGACTGCCAGTCACGGCTGTTGGAAGGTGGAATGGTGAGCCACCAGCCGACCACGAGTGCGAAGATGCAGAGGTAGGCGATGACTCCCCGCCGCCGTGGGCGCACCAGGAGGGGGATGAGGAGGGATATGATGCCGAACCCTCCCGCCGCCCATGGCCGCAGTGAAGGCGGGAGATTGGAGTACCAGATGGCCATGACCCCCCAGCAGGTCATGAGTAACAGAAGCAGCCCCATGAATATCCAGCCGATGACCCTCCCGGGACGGGCAGGGCGTCCTGTTTTTCGTGTACCCGAAAATTTTCGTGGCATAGATTGGTTCCGCTACTTTCTTGTTATTGGCAGTATCGCAAACGATAAGTGAATCCCAGATTCGTGCCAATTTTATGATATTCTGCCCATATCTTTTTAAGACTTTGTAATCACACGATATTATCTGTGAATTGTCTGTGAATTGCGGTTTGTAAAAATTTGAACAGGTTGAGAAGAGAGTCGGTATATCGTCTTCGGTATGATTTCCCCGTGTTTTTGCAGCATGGTGATCAATAAGGGACGCATAATTGACAGTATAAAACGGAAGGTCGCCCACCTTGAATACCCGGGGCGACATTTCGTCCTCAAGACGAATTGGTGCTGGCATTGGAACCGGTGAACTGGAAAGCCTTTCCGGTATGATGTTTAATACACACGTAGTAGCGGTGACATCACTCGACGATTCGGACACAGTTCATGCTTCCGAACTCATTGGGAACACAGTCACAGCAGACCGGGTCGCTCTCCCAGAGCCCGTCGGCAAGAAAGCGATATTCGTACCTTCCGGGCGCCAGGGTGAGGCTCGCCTTCCACAACCCCTTCTTGTCCCTTTTCATCGGGGTTGCAAGGACATCCCAACCGTTGAAGTCACCTGCAAGGTAGACATCATGTGCATCGGGTGCAAGGTATTCGAACGGGACTTTTTTAGTAACGGACTTTTTTGTTGCGACGCTTGCATCGGTCTCTTTCTTTTTTGCCATCTCTCCTACCTCCATACTAAATAAAGTTAATTTTCGCCTGATAATTAGCCTCTCTTTCCATTAAGGCGATGATCTTGTTTAAAACTTTATATCATAAAGTTCCTCTGTCAATCGTTTCGCTGCGAAAGGCGGATTGCCCCGCCGATCCCGGTCATCAATTGAAAGCCGGTTGCGGCCGCTGCTTGAAGAAAATAAAATCTGTCCTACAATTCATAAGAATGATCCATCCCGAAACGGGGGAGAGTGGATAAGAGTGGGGATAAAGGCGGAGGAGAATTTATTCCGGCCAGTCAGAGTCCGGGAATTGCTTGATTTAGGGAAAATGAAAAATGAGACAAAAATGAAGAAGGAGACAAAAATGAAGAAGGAGACAAAA
>JAGFXO010000114.1 GCA_017861285.1 Geobacteraceae bacterium
TGCTTGAATTTTGCGAACAGGCCCTGCTGTCACGCCGGCTCGCCACAGTCAATGCCGAAGTCCCCGTCGAATACTGTTACGAAGATTTTGCCATCAGCCCGCCTGACAACAAAAAACTGGCTGATTTGTTCCGGGAGTATGGATTTACAACACTCATGAAAGAGCTTACCAGCGAGGCTACCCTCAGTACCGACAACTATAGAACCGTCCTTGACCGTTCCGGTCTGGAGGCGCTTATCCGGGAGTTGGCGCATGTCCCGGAATTTTCGGTCGACCTGGAGACCACCAGCCTCAATCCTCTGGAAGCGGACATTGTCGGCATATCGCTCTCCTTCCGTGAACATGATGCCTGCTACATTCCCGTGGGACACTCCTATCCGGGGGCTCCCTTGCAGATAGAAAGAACGGTTGCTCTGGAGGCCCTGCGCCCCTTTCTCGTCGACCCCGAAAAACGCAAGGTGGGGCAGAACCTCAAGTACGACTACCAGGTGCTGCGAAGCCACGGCATCGAAATGGAGGGGATCTGGTGTGACACGATGCTGGCATCCTATCTGCTCAACCCTGTCCGCTCCAGCCATGGTCTTGACTCGCTGTCCGTGGAATTCCTTGACCACAAGATGATTTCTTACAGTGATGTTGCCGGTAGCGGCAAGGAGCAGATCAATTTTTCCCAGGTTCCGGTGGAAAAGGCTTCGGTATATTCCTGTGAAGATGCCGATGCCGCTTTCCTGCTCCGCGGAATTTTTCTCCCCCGACTGTCTTCGGCAGGGATGGAGAGGCTTTTCTTCGATCTGGAAATGCCTCTGGTGAAGATTCTCGGCGAAATGGAACTGCAGGGGGTGAAAGTGGATCTGCGGATGCTCAAGGAATTGTCGGAAGGTTTTGCCGCACAGCTTGCATTCCTGGAGCACGAGATTTTCAGCCAGGCGGGATGCGAATTCAACATCAATTCACCGAAACAGTTGGGGGAGGTGCTGTTCGGAAGGCTCGGATTACCCTCCGGAAAAAAGACCAAGACCGGCTGGTCGACAGACATGGATGTACTGACCGGCCTTGCCCGGCAGTATGAACTGCCGAAGGTCGTCCTGCAGTACCGCAGCCTGAGCAAGCTGAAATCGACCTATACGGATGCCCTGCCCAGGATGGTCGACAGCTCCACCGGACGCATCCATACCTCGTACAACCAGGCGGTCACCAATACCGGGAGATTGTCCTCGTCGGAACCGAACCTGCAGAATATCCCGATCCGCACCGAGGAAGGGAGGAATATCCGTCGGGCCTTCATAGCGGAAAAAGGATGCCTTCTCCTGTCGGCGGACTACTCGCAGATCGAACTGAGGGTATTGGCCCACCTCTCGGAAGACCGGGTCTTCTGCGATGCCTTTGCCCATGATGAGGATATACATACCAGAACTGCCAGCGAAGTTTTCGACATCATGCCGGGGCTTGTCACTCCCGAGATGCGCCGCCAGGCAAAAACCATCAATTTCGGGGTCATTTACGGCCAGGGCGCTTTCAGTCTGGCTAAGGAACTGGGCGTTTCCACGAAAACCGCGAAAGAGTTCATCGACAGCTATTTTGAGCGCCACAGCGGCGCACGGCAATTTCTGGATACATGCGTTCACGATGCCGAGGGGAAAGGATATGTGACCACGCTTCTCGGCAGGAGACTGCCGATTCCGGACATCACCAGCAGGAATGGCAACGTGCGTGCTTTTGCCCAGCGAAATGCCGTCAATTATCCGATTCAGGGTTCCGCGGCCGATATCATCAAGCAGGCCATGGTGCGGGTTTTCGAGAGGATACGTGGAGAGGGGCTGCAGAGTCGTCTCATTATGCAGGTGCATGATGAGCTGGTATTCGAGGTCCCGGAAGAGGAGAAAAGCGTCATGGAAAGACTGGTGCGCCGGGAGATGGAGCATGCAGTCGCCCTGAAGGTTCCGCTCAAGGTGGATATGAATTACGGCGTGAACTGGAGCGAAGCCCATTAATTCTACTTTTTTCTTGACATGCGATGTCCGTATCAGCCAATATACGTACCATGATTGCTAACAGCTATTTTGCCTTTTTTGCTTTTTTCTTTTGGTGCGGCTTTTATTTTAGGCCGTCTGCCCAAGGCGAAGGTGCAATCGGGGTATAGCTGAAAAAATCCGAAAAAGCCGAAGCCGTGGGTGGACAGGAAACCACCCCCGGCTTTTTATTTTTCCGTAACGATTCATTACCATTTCAGGGCCGGGGGAAGATCCTCCGGCCTTTTTGCGTTTCGGGAGACACCAGGGGGAGAGAAGGATGATCATCGTCATGAAGGCGGGAGCAGCAAAAAAGGACAAGGAAGAGGTTTTGAAGCGGATCAGGGAGCTTGGCTACAAGCCGCATGTGATTCACGGGGCCACCAGGGACGTAATCGGCGCGGTGGGTGACGAGCGCGGCAAACTGGTGCTGCACTCCCTGGAATCGATGCACGGGGTGGAGAGCGTGGTCCCCATCCTGCAACCATACAAGCTCGCTTCGAAAGAGGTGAAAAAGGAGTCGAGCGTTATCCCCGTTTCCGAGACATTATCCATCGGAGGAAGGGAGATTGTCGTGATGGCGGGTCCGTGTTCGGTGGAGAGCGGGGAGCAGATCATCGAAACGGCCTTGGCCGTGAAGGAAGCCGGAGCGCAGATATTGCGCGGCGGGGCGTTCAAGCCGCGCACGTCTCCCTATTCCTTTCAGGGACTGGAGGAGGAAGGCTTGAAGCTCCTGGCAAGAGCCAGGGAGGTCTCGGGCCTGCCGTTTGTCACCGAGGTGGTCAATCCCGAGACTGCCGAATTGGTGGCGGAATATGCCGATATACTCCAGATCGGTGCGCGCAATGCCCAGAACTTTGCGCTTCTCAAAAAAGTCGGCCAGTTGAAAAGGCCGGTCCTCCTGAAACGCGGCATGTCCATGACCATTCAGGAATTCCTGATGAGCGCGGAATATGTCATGAGTGAGGGAAACCAGTCAGTGATCCTTTGCGAAAGGGGGATACGCACGTTCGAAACGGCAACCCGCAATACCCTCGATCTTTCCGCTATCCCGGTGCTTAAGGAAAAGACCCACCTGCCGGTTGTCGCCGATCCGTCACATGGTACGGGCAATTACCATTATGTGGCGGCCATGGCATTTGCCGCGGTGGCTGCCGGGGCGGACGGACTGATGATCGAAGTCCACCCTGACCCGGAACATGCCTCTTCCGATGGCCCGCAATCACTGAAGCCGAAGAAATTCGCCATGATGATGGAAAAAATGAGATTGTTTGCCGAGGCGGCCGGCAGAACGCTATAATTTCTTGCATCTACCCGCTCCATCCTGTATTGTTATTTTTGTTTAATCAAATAAATTAAATATGGAGGGGCTGTGAAAAAAATTGCGGTTTTGCTTGCCATGGCAATGTTGTGTTGTGTGACGAGTCCGGCGTCGGCGAAAAAGCTTTCGGCGAAGGGTGGATACGCGCAGGGGGATGTGTGGCGGGAGTTTGGGGAACTGCTCGATTTATGGCGCGACGGCAAATATGAGGAATTGTATCGGAGAACCGTGGCAACGGGCAAACACTCCAGAGAGTCTTTTATCGGCAGACTTGCCTCTTCCGACAGCAGACCCGCCTGTTGCTGGGAAAAGATGCAGGAAGTGGCAATCAGCGAAAATCGTTCTGACAGTGTCATTGTCCGTGCCAAAGTCGGTATGGAGAGAAGGGACGGATCTGTGCAATTCCAGACGAGAAAATTCGCCTTGGAGAAAGAAGGCGGCATCTGGAAAATATCCATGACGGATATCCTTTCCCTGACGGGGAACGCAAAAAAGAAAACCCGCGTACATTAAAACCTCTTTTCCTTGACTCGGCCGGTGGCCGGTTGCGGCCTCTGTCAGGCCGGCGTACCGTGCGAGTCAAGGATTCCTCACGGCAGCCAAACTCCCCGATCCGTAAACATTTCTTGACGCTTTACCGCCCCTTCATGTAGTCTGGGAAGATGTCACAACAGCAGCAAAAAAGAAAACCGGAGCTGCTTGCTCCCGCCGGTTCCCTGGAGGCGTTTTTCGCCGCCATGGAGAAAGGCGCCGATGCGGTGTATGCAGGCCTGAACGAGTTCTCCGCCCGGGCCAAGGCGAGAAACTTTTCACTCCCGCAGATGGAAAGGATCACCTCATATGCCCATTCCCTGGGGCGCAAGGTCTACGTAACCCTCAATACGCTGGTCAAGGAGCAGGAACTTCGCCGTCTGGTGGATATCCTGTCCGCATTGTCCGGGATGCGCGCCGATGGGGTGATCCTCCAGGACATGGGGGTTTACCGGCTGATCCGCGAGTATTTCCCGGAGCTCCCGCTGCATGCCTCGACACAGATGACCATTCATAATGCCAATGGAGTCAGGCACCTGGAAAATATCGGTTTCCAGCGCGTGGTGCTTGCACGCGAGCTGCACATCGACGAGATAGCGGCGATAGCGAAAGCCTCCGGTATCGAGATCGAATGCTTCATTCACGGAGCCCTCTGCTTTTCCTTCTCCGGCCAATGCTATTTTTCCTCGTTTCTCGGCGGACACAGCGGCAACCGGGGGCGTTGTGCTCAGCCATGCCGCAGGCAGTACCGGTACCGGGGTAAGGAGGGATACTACTTTTCTCCCAACGATTTTTCCAGTATCGACATGCTGCCGCAACTCGTCGATGCGGGGGTCGCTTCGTTCAAGATCGAGGGGAGGATGAAGTCGGCTGAGTACGTGGCCAGTGTGGTCGGGGCCTACCGGCTGGTGCTCGATGCCCCCCCCGAAAGAAGAACCGATTCAGTTTCACAAGCGAAGCAACTGCTGAAACTTTCCTTTGGCAGGGTTCCCACCCGTGGATTCCTTGCATCCCATAATCCCGCCGACATCGCAACTCCAAGCCTCAGGGGGGCCACCGGCCGCTACCTCGGAGACGTTCAGTCCGTCCGTGGAACCAGCATCACCTTTAGCGTTAAAGACCGCCTCCATGTGGGTGACCGGGTCCGGGTGCAGCCGAAGAGCGACATGGCGGGCAAGGCCTTTACCGTCAAGGAGCTTTATGTCGGCAGGCAACAGGTGAAAGTTGCGAAGGAAAAAAGCATTGTCACCACTATTGCCCCGTTTCCTTTCAAGGCGGGTGACGCGGTATTCAAGGTTTCCTCGGAGACCGCGTTTACCATGAGCGAAAATGCCTGCCTGCGCAGGCTTGATTCGGTCAAAGGGAACAAGATTCCCTGCAATCTGTTTTTTGCCGCGGATGGCGGGAAAATGACGGTAACGGCAGAGGTGGTCAGGCAGGAACATGTTTTCGAATTCTTCCTCGGTGATCTCGAACCGGCACGCTCCACCGATATGGAAGGGGTATTGCGCGGCCAGTTTGAAAAGACCGGAGAAACGCCGTTCCTGCTGAATTCCCTGCTTGCCCCCGATTTCCCGGCCCTTTTCATCCCGGCTGCCACTCTGAAGGATATCCGGCGCGAGTTGTACCGGCAGTTGGCCGAAAGGATGCTCGGAGATGAACGCCGGAGGCGGAAAGAGGCGAAAGATCGGGCCCTTGCAGGTCTGGTCGGTGAAATCCCGGTAAAAAGAGTTTCCCATGCCCGCTGCATCGTGCGTATGGAAGGCATCAGGGATTTCTCCGCCCTGGCACAGGAGGGCGTCGATGCCATCTCTTTCCCGGTGTCGAAGGCCAACATGCACCAGCTCTCCCTGTTTTCCCGGAAGCTCAGGGGGCGGGAGGACAGGGTGTCGTGGAGACTTCCGTTCATCATCTTTGACGGGGATATGCCCTTTTTCCGGGAAGCCGTCGAATCTATTGTCAGACAGGGATTTTACCGTTTCGAACTGTCCAATCTGTCCCACTTCCCGTTGCTCGACGGCCTCGATGTGAAAATGACCATCGATTACCGCCTGTTTTCCCTGAACAGCCAGGCGATGCTTGCATGGAAGGAGTTCGGCGCGGACGCGGCAACCCTTTATATCGAAGATGACGCGGAAAACATGGCAGCGTTATTGCGTGTCGATGTCCCGGTGGAAAAGCGTATCGTGCTCTATGGTGAAGTGCCGGTCATCACCTCGAAAATCAAAATAAAGGATATTCGTGGTGACGTCCCCGTCGTTTCCGACCGCGGCGAGGGATACATGGTACGGGTACAGGATGGCCTGACGGTGGTAACCCCGACGAAACCCTTTTCCCTGACAGGCCGCAGGGCGAGGCTTCAGGAGTTGGGGTGTCAGGCGTTCGTAATTGATCTGTCCCATGAGCCCCGTGAGAGATGGAAAAACATACTGGGTGCTTTTGCCAGAAGTGAATCGCTGCCGGATACCTCGGAATTCAATTTTACCATGGGTCTTGTCTAGCCCCGGGAAATCCCGATTGAATAAAGGAAAAATTCATGGATGTTGCCAGCCTTCTCGGCAATACTGCCCTGCTGGGCTTCATAAAAGATCAGAGAATCAGGGATATCATCTCGAAACGTGAATTCCGTCTGTCGGAGGGGTACCTGCATCGCGAACTTGTGAACCGGGCCACCCATGAAAAGGTCAGTGACCTCGCCCTTGCTATCTATGACGGATATGCGCGGATAACCGGAAAGGTGAAGCAGTGGCCCGTACCGGTTCCCGTGCCTTTCATGGTGCGCTTTGCGGTT
>JAGFXO010000115.1 GCA_017861285.1 Geobacteraceae bacterium
AATTCACAGCTATTTCTCCTGCGGCGATTACAGTCCCAACCTGCTCATGCAGGTGAACGGATACCTGGACCAGAAAAAGGCCGACATGCTCGGTGAACTCGACGAATTCCTTTCTCTTACACTCGAACAGAAAAAGGTCTATACGCTGATCAGACGGTCCAATTCGATGAACTACCCGGTCGAGATCGTCTTTGATGAGAAATTGATGAAAGAGGTACTGCCTGAAATCGAAAAGTTGGAGCGGGGCAACCCTGATGGATTTAACCGCTATATTGAGACGCTCATGTCGTACATGATCCCTCAGCCTCAGACGGACGAAGATTGGAATTGAAGCCCACGCATGCAAGAACGGTTTTCTTGTCCAACGCTTTCTCTATGGATCGCTTACAACCGTCTCGGCCATGGTGTGGCCCCTCGCTCTCACTCTATCGCAATCGCCCAACCAAACCAGATATTGGGCAGATCTCTGGAAACGGGGATATGCGCTGAGTCAGACTTATCCAAGGTTTTCCGGACGGCTGATATCCTGCGGGTCCGGTAAGGTATCGCAATTTTCGGGTGGGAGCGCAGATGGTACCTTGAAGGGACTTCTAAAGTGAAGAATAACGTATCCTCGCTCGTTCAGTAGGTGCTGGAAACGATTTGCCCCTTTCGACCCCGTCAGGTTACCGCTCTCCCGCTCGGCGGTTCCCTCTGCGGGCTTTTCTTTCTTGACCTAGGGCATCTGCCGCAAGCATGGCATCAAGGACTTTTCTTGGGGTGATCACGCCCGCTTCGTGATGGATGGGCTGGCCCGGAGCGCAGGCCTTTTCAGCCGCCTCCATCAGTTGTCTCCGGTCGGCATTTCCAATGCCGATGTCCGCAAGCGTCGTCGGCAAGCCGACCTCCTCACAGAATGATAAAACGGTTGCTATCTCGTCCGCCGACGCGTCTGTAAGGTGGAGGCCGGCTAAAACGCCGAAGGCGACTTTTTCGCCGTGGTAGAACGAATGGGTTTCGGCCAGCGCCGTGAGGCCATTGTGAACGGAATGGGCAGCCGCCAACCCGGCGCTTTCAAACCCGATTCCGCTCAACAGGATATTTGTCTCCACAATGCGGTCGAGGGCCGGCGTCACGATGTGTCTCTCGCTGGCGAGTTTCGCTGCCGCGCCATGGCTCAGAAGCGTTTCATAACAGAGCTTAGCGATGCCAAGCCCTACCGTTGTGCCATACCCGCCGCACTCATTCGCCGATTGGGTGCGCTCGCAGGATCTGGCCTCGAACCACGTCGACAGCGCGTCTCCCATCCCGGCCACGAGGAACCGTGTCGGCGCAGCCGCGATGATCCCCACGTCAACGAGCACCGCCGCCGGGTTCATTCTTTGATAGCACACGGAATCGAAGACCCCGTCCTTTGAGTACAGCACCGCGCACCCGCTGCACGGAGCATCGGTCGAAGCGATCGTGGGGACGATGATCACCGGTATGTCTGCCCTATCAGCGGCGATTTTCGCCGTGTCAATGGTCTTGCCTCCGCCCATGCCGACAAGAACATCCGCATGCGTTTGAGCGATGAAGGAGGACAACCGGCTCAACTCATCCTCGCAACACTCCCCACGGAACACTTCGATGGGGATGGCCCGAGCGCTCCAGTCAACAGCGCATCGGGGAAGCACCTTGTCGTTTGCCGAAGGCGAAGCCAAGATCAGCCCCTGTTTGCCCAGCAAATCCATCAGTGCGGGCAATTCGCCTATAGCGCCAACGCCTTGGATGTATTTCCCTGGAAAGACTGCTTTCTTGAACATCGAGGTCTCCTTCGTTCTTGATATGACCTGCCCCGGTTTTATACCATTTTTTCATTTAGAGTTGAACCGAATTCCGACACGCTTCGTAGCAGGCGAGGCGGTTGAAACCTCATCGGTGCATTCGGTTTCGCGGACAGAGCTAAGGCGCGCCCCTACCGAAGCCCTAGCAGACTGATTGAATTGCCCTACCGGCATAGCACAAGAGGAGTGTACTGAAGAGTCTGTGTGCCATAGGGGAAGCGAACGAATAAGCTTTGATCTCCCGGGCATCATCCAAGATAATCTTCTTGACTTCTGACGGGTTATCCTCGAATATTTTTCGTGAATTCTTTTACCAATCTAGGTTCACCTAGCCTTTTCTTCGAGGTTTTCATGAAGTGGACCTGTCTCAAAATGCCCCACCCTTGCCTCTCTAAGGCCAATGCCTGAGCGGACGCGAATGCGATCTCGGAGAAAGTGAAACCAGTTAAAAGAGGGCCGTGAAAGGGTGTTGCTCTTAGTGTTTTCGTTTCATAAAGACAATTATCCTTGCTTCGCACAAGAGAGAAAGGAACAAACAGGAAAGCGAGATGAATGCGTTGGAAAATTTCCATCGGTGGTTGAAGGGACTATTACTATTTAGCTGCCTTCTCCCGTTTGTATCGAGAGGACCTGTGTTTGCTCAATGCACCCTTACGGGCTCGGAATACCAAGTCAATACGTATGTCCAGGATTTTCAAGATAGCGCGTCAGTTGCAGGTCTGACGGGGAGTGGGTCCCTGGTCACTTGGGAGGGATCTGGCCATGATGGCAGTTGCAATGGTGTTTATTGCCAGAGATTCTCCTTCAGGAATAGACTGGTTCTGAACTTTGGCCCAGGCTATGGTCTGTATCAGTACGACCAGGCTGGAGGGTGGAAGCAGTGGAACACGGTCAGTCCTTCGGATATGGTGACGGTTGACCTCAACGGAGACGACGCCGACGAACTGATCGCTGCGTTTCCAGGCTACGGCCTCTACATAAAGGATTCAGCCAATGACTGGCAACCAATTAACACCTTCATCCCTGAGGGCATCATCAGCTTCCGCAACGGCATCGCCTGCGATTACGGAAGTGCATACGGTCAGTGGCTCTGGGATCGCACCCGGGGCTGGCGACAGATCAACGCCTTTGACCCGGGCAAGATGATTGCCGCGGATATTGACAGAGACGCTGAGGATGAGCTTGTCACCAGCTTTGTTGGATATGGCTTATACTATTATGATGTCCCTGGTGTCTGGACGCAGATCAACACTGTCATTCCCGAACACATGATCCCATTGAATAGCGGCATCGTTTGCGACTTCGGTGCTGCCCATGGGCTCTGGTATTGGACCCAGGCCGGTGGATGGGAGCCCTTGAATGCCGTGGACCCCGAGCAGATGCTTGCAGTCGACATTAACAATGACGGGACGGATGAACTAGTCGCTTCTTTCGATGCTTATGGGCTTTACTGGCGCTACGAAACCGGTCCTTGGACGCCTATTAATACCGTCATCCCTGAGAACGTGATCCGCTTGAATAGCGGCCTCGCCTGTGATTTCGGGGCTACGTACGGACTTTGGATCTGGACGCAGACTGGCGGGTGGGTGCAGAGGACACCGCTTGATCCCGAGCAGATGACGGTCGTGGACATTGATAAGGATAGTGTGGAGGAGTTGGTGGTTTCTTTCAGCGGTTATGGACTTTACTCTTTTGATGAGACCGATAGCTGGCAGCTGCTCAATGCTGTTGTTCCTGTGGACATGAAACCCTGCATCTACAAACCAGACTACGTTCCGTGCCTTAGCGACGACACCTGTATGGACGGCCAGGTGTGCGATCGATCCGAATGTCTATCCTGTTGCCCCGGTTCTACCGGTGTGTGTATCGACGTCTGCTGCGGACGATGCCAGGCAAAACCAAGCTGCAAAGACCAGACCTATTCGCGCGCTTGTAGGGAAGACGCCGATTGCACTTGTGGGATAAACGTGATTACCAAAGAGTGCGATTACGGTATTGCCGAATGTATCAATGAGTTGCAACAGTGCCCCGACTTTTGCACCGGGATCGCCGGGAACCTTGAGATAGTCTGCAAAGATAACCAGTGTGTTCAAGTAGTGAAGCCTACCGGTTGCACAACAGATGCGGATTGCAGGTATGGTGCTGAGTGGTGTGAAGACGGCGCCTGTGTCGCCTGTGATAACTCCGGTGTGTTTTGTGACCTGTACTGCAAAAACGGCATGATTGACCGTCGCAATGGCTGCCAACCCTGCATATGCAGACGAGACTACGTTCCATGCCTCAGCGACGAAGCCTGTGGGGACGGCCAAATCTGCGATCGATCCGAATGCCTATCCTGTTGCCCGGGTTCTACCGGGGCATGTATTTTGGCCTGCTGCGGCAAGTGCGTAGACAAACTGGGCGGCTTCTGCGGGTGGTCCAGCAATGCCTCCTGTGCTTCCGATGCTGACTGTATGACCGGCGGCTGCTCGGGTCAGGTATGCCAGTCGATAAATGAGGAACCTGTTATCACGACCTGTGAGTGGACGGAATGCTATAGTGCGGAGGCGTACGGAGTTATCTGCGGCTGCATAAATGCAACGTGTCAGTGGAGGTAAGGTGATATCCGCTTGACCCGATATGTCGTTATTCCAGTTCCTTCGGCTTTGTCAGTTCTTTGTATTCGGTGGTGTGCACGCGGATATCAATCTCTCTGCCGAAATCCTCGTGATCTTGATGTTCGGTAGCGCCGCTGACGAATCTTCCGAGGCATAATCTGATGAATTGAATGGGCACGGCCACGCTCAGAGCCAGGACAGGTTTTAGCGGCCAGAGAGTGCGCAGCATTGTCTGGGAGCTATGCAAAAAAGGCAAGATAAAGAGGGTAGATCGGGGGCTTTACAAGATAGTTCGATAACGGCGGGCTGATTATTCCCCGCGGCTGCTGGCACCTTCCTTTTCTGCGAGGAGCCTGAATTCGACAGCCTGCTTCAGTGCCTCAGGCCACCAGCCGTCAAGTTTTCTGAAAAAGACTTGGCTTCCACGGATGTCATACTGGAATTCAGCCAGATCTCTGTGGAGGCCGATGTCAGCAATCTCGCAGTCACCGGCACAGATAACGTTTTCGGGCCGTTTCCCGACTTTGATTTCCTGAAGGGAAAGCTGGTGCTTTTCGGCCAGCAGTGTGACCCGTTCGGCATTAAGCGTCTTGACGAGCGAGGCGTCAGCCGAGTCGATGGCATGAGCTTTTGCGACCTCGATAACAGCTTTGACCGATTTGTCGCAGTTTAAGAGGTCACGGCCGAGCGATGCGGGATATCCGTCCCAGTGTGTGGCGAGCATCGGCTCGCCGTCGATTCTGATGATGGCTCGTGTTCCGATTTTGACCAACTCCTAGATCTATACTCCCCCCTCGGCGGGCTTGCTTTTCTCCTTTTCCAGATGCTCTTCCAGCCATGTCTCGTAAAGGAGGTCTTCCCAGTCGAACGGTTCAATGCCCTCATTGTCGGGGACGGCTGTATCAACGACGACTTCTTCCTGCTCCATCTCGGCACCTCCGGGTCTGCTTCTGAGACCAACCACGTGCAGGGGTTGGTCTCAGGCCATAGTAGAATTCGCTTTTGAAGCCGGTTTAGGCCCTAGATTGGCAAAAGCAGTGTTTCAATGGTGACCTTTACGCTATGGAAAGAATCTGGTAGAGATTGATTTGTCTAGGTCCGCGTCCATTTATGGTCTGTTTTGGGCGCCAAACGGAAAGGAGTCCGACTTGACGAGACAGAAATGCACCGCCAGGCAGGGTCAATATCTGGCCTATATCTACTACTACACCAAGGTGAACGGCATCCCGCCGGCAGAAGCGGATATTCAGAGGTATTTCCGGGTTTCACCGCCATCGGTGCATCAGATGATCCTTACGCTCGAAAAGGAGGGTATGATTAGCAGGGTTCCCGGACAACCAAGGTCCGTTCATGTGCTTCTTCCTTCCTGGGATCTGCCTCCGCTGGAATAGCCCAAACAGGGGCCATTGATGCGATTGCCGGTATCGTCCACAACGACGTGTCGTTAATTTGCCTAGCGATCTCCCCAACCTTCTTCCACCGAAAGGTTAATATAGGTGTAGTCCTTTTGTCCTAGCCACAATCTCAATCTTGGACGTATTTCGGCACGAGTATGTGCACGGCAAGGTAACAGGCAAATACCGGCTTGAGAATGGGAACCTCGGTCTAATAGTCGAGGATGCCGCCTCTCGAAGGCGCTACCATGTCGAGTTCAGAGACAATTACATGGGCGAGAGTGTTGCGAGAGACCCTGCTGCGGATGCCCATGTGGTAGAGCTTTTTCTGGGCTGCCCTGAGGCAGACCTGGATGTCTCTGAGGCTTTCGCGATAGGTGAGTTGGGCAAAGGCCAAGCAGAGAAACTGGTCCCAGCAAGAAAAGCTCTGGATCTTGTAGTTGCCGTGGTAGCGCTGTACGCATTGGCGAAACTCGTGGATGGGGAGGAAATCCATCAATTGAGAGAAAATAGTCCGACCAGTATTCATCAGCCATCTCCTTCTGCAGGGGTGCAGAAGTATGGTATTTTGGAAAACCGGAGTTCAAATCGATTACGGTCATTTTCCCTTGTAGAACCTCGTTAGATGCGGGTTTCGGCCGTTTTCACAATCAAACGTTGGGACAGTAGTGATAGCAAATATTGAGTAACGATTTCGCCAAAACAGCCAGCGCATAAGGGTGACAGCGAAGACAAAATTCCTCTTCTTTTCTGAGGTCCGATTTGATATTCTGAAATGTACGGCTTCTCAAGGTTCAATCTGAATCTTGAGTGTGCCATGGATAGCTGGTAGGTCCCCACTGAGGTTCTTACCAGC
>JAGFXO010000116.1 GCA_017861285.1 Geobacteraceae bacterium
TTGAGAAGCTCCATGCAGGGTTTGCAATTGACGGCATACGCTGCTCCAATTGAAATCAGTGCCATTGTTTTCTTATCCAAAACGCTCATGGTGTTACCTGCATAGATTGAAGAATGGTTTTTTAGCGGGGATTAAAAATTCCACATATCGCACCGCCCTGAATGCGGACTTTGCTGTTTTAGCTGCGTTTCCGGTGGCCCCCGTGCTCCGGTTGCTTCAGATGGTGAGTGATTCATTATTTCCCTTTCCGACTCGATAGAATGTACTGCGACACTATCGAAAGACTGCCGTAAAAATAAATCTTAATGATTCCCTAATATTCAAAAAAGATATCGGCCGAGCTGCTGATGTTCTTCCGCTGGTGTCATGCCGATGAATTAAACCTCCTTTCAAACCTGACTTAACCCTATAGACGAAATAAAAATAAAAAAGATACATCTCGGAAGAGTTTCTTGAATTCATAAAACAATCGAATCGATGCTAGTGATAGAGATCAAGGGGGGTTATGGCCAGGAAGGTTACAGGAGAATTTGGCGGAACATGGCATTTCGGCAGGAGTGCACAGGTTCAGGTGGACAGGGAAGGACTAGCGGCTGCTTAAAGAATATCAAGGTTTTACGGAGGCACATAGAATCAATGTAGAATCGATGAATTACGGCGATTTTGGCAAATTACCTTCGTCCGCACTCCGCGTATATGTGTATTACTTCCAACATATTACGAAGTAATTTTATATACCCTATAAGATGCATGCAGTAAATATCGGGGATTTTGTGTTCTTACTTTCAGTTCCATGTTCGGCAACGAAGCAATTGATTATTTAGAAGAAGCTCTTGTCACATTAGACTTTGTAGTCTCGTTAATAAACATGCAGCCAGAAGAAAACGTTGCAATGACTAGCGATAAAAAGCCATTCCGACAAACTGCTACATATCAAAACATTGTAGCCAGAATAGAAATAATGAAAACCAAACTGAATGATTCATCCCTAAACTGACTGCCAGTTTAGGGATATACCTTGGCTTTTTTAAGTTTGCCGGTCATAAAAATCCCTCTTGGATTATTAAGTGATTCAAGAGGGCACGTGCTTCTCTAGGTAAAATTATCAACACCAAGCCCCGACGGCTGGATCCATGCAGTGCACCTTTTGCTCTCCCTAAATCAAACACCCTTAATACGATAAAAAAACTTTGAGTTATAAGAACTGGGGGATATCCGATAGCGATATCACCCTTAGATGGTTTTAAGCTGCAGGAAAAACAGGCCCGAACGACTGCAACTTGCATTTTAATCCACCGGTTTTGTGTTGACAAAGTAGTACAGACTTTTCAGAATAGATTCCTTGCGTGATATGCAGAGTAAAGGAGAAGTCATTGCTAGAAAATAAGCCGACCTTGATGCAGGGTAACGAAGCCATGGCCCGCGGCATGGTGGAAAATGGCTGTGTTGTTGCTGCCTCCTATCCAGGAACGCCCGCTTCCGAAATACTGTCTTCCATCGAGACCTGGGGGAAGACCGAAGGCGTGACCATGCACGTGGAGTGGGCGGTCAACGAGAAAGTGGCTTTCGAGATCGCCTATGCTGCCAGCCAGTCCGGGCTGCGCGCTGTCACCGCCATGAAACAGGTGGGGTTGAACGTGGCCTCTGACCCGCTAATGAGCGCTGCCTATCTCGGTACGGTTGGCGGTTTCGTGATTATCAGCGCAGATGACCCTGGCCCTCATTCCTCGCAGACCGAGCAGGATTCCCGTCTGATGGCCATGCAGGCCAAACTGCCGGTGCTCGACCCCTCGTCGCCGTCTGAGGCGCGCGAGTTAGTCGGTTGTGCCTTGCGGATGTCGGAGGAATTCGAACTGCCGGTCATGCTACGTCCTACCACCCGCGTCTGCCATGCCTGCCAGGACATAACGCCCGTCCCTGTGCAGCATCTGGAACGAAAGGCTGTTTTTTGCAAGGATCCGCAACGCTGGGCGGCCACCCCCAAATTTCGATATGAATTGCACGTCGAGCTCAACCGGAAATTATCCCGGATTGCCGCCTACGCTCCGACCGCCCCCCGCCGCCTGAATCCCTCCACGATGAGCCGTCGGGCGGTCGTCGCCTCCGGCGTGTCGGCGGCCCATGCGAGTGAGGTGGTCAGCATCTCCGGTTTGCAGGATGCCTTTGTCTTCTATCAGATTCTCCAACCCTATCCGCTGCACAGTGACTTTGTGGAGGAGATTCGGACCGCTTATGACGAGGTGCTGGTGCTGGAAGAAACCACCGGCGTGATCGAGATGCAGCTTCGTGACTTCCTGCGGGTGCAGGGCAAGCTTTCCGGGGCAGTGCCCGAGGCGGGGGAACTGCTGCCTGAGATGATCGAGCGGATCCTGTGTGAATTTGCCGGCCGAGCGGTTGCGGATTTGTCCGAGGCAGCGCCGGTGGGCGGAAGACGTCCGACTCTTTGCCCCGGCTGTCCCCATCGGGCCAGCTTCTATGCCATCAAGAAGGCCGCTCCCCAAGGGATCTATCCCAGCGATATTGGCTGTTATACTCTGGGTGTCAATTTGGGGGCCGTAGACACGGTGCTCTGCATGGGGGCTGCCATTGGTCAGGCCGCTGGATTCTATCAAGCCTACCGGGTCAGCGGTCAACAGCGCGACATTGTAGCCACGGTCGGCGACTCGACCTTTTTTCATGCCGGCATCCCGCCTTTGATTGATGCCGTGGTCCAAGGTGCCCGCTTCGTACTGGTGATCTTGGATAACACCACCACCGCTATGACTGGCAATCAGCCGACCCCTGCCCAAGGCACGCCTTCCGGCAAAGCAGTCGATATCGCCTCTGTTGTGGCCGGTTGCGGCGTTGAGTTCTGCCGAAGCGCTGACCCACTTGATCTGCCGGCCTTTACCTCCCTGATCAAAGAGGCGCTGGCCTTTTCCTGTAAACAGGGGGTCGCGGTTGTGATCGCCAAGAGCCCTTGTCTGGTGGACAAAAGAATCCGCCATGCCAAACGGCCTCAGCCCCTGGTGGATTCAACCTGTACGGGCTGCAAGCAGTGCACCGACCAGTTCGAATGTCCGGCCCTGGTCTTCGACGAGGTCAGCAGAAAGGTTATGGTGGACATCATGAACTGTAGCGGGTGCGGGGTGTGTCTGGATGTCTGTCCGCTGAAGGCCATTAAGCTCGGGGAGGGACAGCCATGATCTCGCAGCAGTTGCTCATTTCCGGTGTAGGGGGCCAGGGTATTCTCTTCATTTCCCGGCTCCTAGCTGAAACCTCCATAGCCAAAGGCCTGCCGGTAATCACCTCCGAAACCCACGGTATGGCCCAGCGTGGCGGCATCGTCATCTCTCATCTCAAGGTCGGTGATTTCTCCAGCCCCTTGGTGCGTCCCGGCCAGGCTGACGGTCTGATCGCGCTCAAATCAGGGAATGTGGCGCTGCATCGATCATTTTTACGGTCGTGCGGATGGATTGCTGCCAACGTCAGCGAGCCCTTTCCAGTGTCCGGAGAACTGGAGATGACAACGATTGATGCCGACGCGATCGCCCTGAAGCTCGGAAACCCCCAGGCGGTCAATCTGGTTGTTCTCGGTCGAGCCCTGTCAACCGGCAGTCTGTTCTGCACGACAGAGGAGGTGACGATGACCCTCATCCATAAACTACAGGAAAAGCCTGCCCTGTTGGAAAGGGCGCTGACGGCCCTTAACGCCGGAACTACCGACTGCCCACGGAGTTGATACCGAATGTTGAAAAATTATCCACCCAAGATCGCCAAGCGTGAAAATCTCCCTGCATATCAGCTGGCCGGCCTGCAATGGACCGTGAGGCATGCTTTTGAACATTCACCCTTCTACCGCGAACGACTAACATCGGCCGGGATCGGGCCGGATGACATCTCCAGCCTGGACGACCTGCGCCGCCTTCCTTTCATCACAGCGGACGACCTGGCAGCCGGCTATCCTTTCGCTCTGCGAGCGGCCGATTTTGGTGATCTGGTGCGGATCCACGCTTCGTCGGGCACGACCGGCAAACGAAAAGTGCTCTGTTATACCCACAAGGATATTGATGACTGGCAGAACATGTTTGCCCGCTGTTATGAACTGGCCGGCCTGACCTGCCAGGACCGGGTGCAGATTGCGGTGGGATATGGTCTCTGGACCGCCGGAATCGGTTTTCAGCAGGCATGTGAACGTTTCGGTGCCCTGGCGGTACCTGTCGGTCCTGGGAATCTGGAGCTGCAAACTACCTTTCTGATTGATCTGCAGTCCACGGTTTTCTGCTGTACCGCATCCATGGGCCTTCTGCTGGCGGAAGAGGTGCAGCGTCGGGGGTTGCGTGACAAGCTCAGCCTGAAGAAGATTATTCTTGGGGCCGAACGGTCAAGCAGAGCCATGCTCGACACCATGCGTGACTATCTGGGCATCGAAGAAATCTATGACATCACCGGTCTTACCGAAGTTTATGGTCCCGGTACCGGTTTGTCGTGCCGCGAGAACAACGGTATCCACTATTGGGCCGACTATTATATCCTAGAAGTACTTGACCCGCTCACCTTGGAACCGGTAGCTCCCGGTGAAATCGGTGAAATGGTCTTTACCACACTATGTAAAGAGGGTGCACCGTTGATCCGCTATCGCTCCCGTGATCTGACTCGGCTCATGGAGGGGGAGTGCCCCTGTGGCTGCTTTCTTCCACGCCACGACCGCATCCTGGGACGTTCGGACGATGTGATCATTTTCCGTGGAGTCAATATCTATCCCGGTCAGGTCGATGAGGTGCTGCACCGGGTACAGGGAATCGGCAGCGAATATCAGCTGCTTCTCGATCATGCCCCAGACGGGCGGGATGGCATGCTGGTACGTGTGGAGCGGGTGCGCAGCGGCGATACCCAACCCGATGAACAGGTTGTGAAGCAGATTGTGGCTGGTATCAAGCATACCATGCTCGTGTCGTGCAGCGTTGAGTTACTGGAGCCGGGGACGCTACCGAGATCGGAAGGGAAGACAAAAAGGATCTTCGACAAGCGCTCGTTCGAGTGATTTCAGACGGCAGGTGAGCCCGTCGCCTGTTCTCCCGGTAATCACGCAGGCCGCCACCAGTCGGATAATGGCGTTCCGATTCGGGAAGTGTCGACTTTCGCTAAACTTTCGCTGCAATACCCGTTTAAATAACCATTTTTTGACATTGTGCGGACTGAGACCAAACAGAATCACAGGATAACTATTTGTTTTTTAACAATAATTCTCTACTCACCTTCGTTGCTGTTTTTGACACTCATGGTTTCGATTCCCATGCGCTTCCGACATAATAAAAACAGGGACTTAGGCATTTTATGTTTAAGTCCCTTATTTATTCCCAGTATGCTATGACGCAGATATTGACACAGGTGATGTAAAGTCCACCATAAAGACCTATTTTGTATGCCTGCTTATCCAGTTTCACGAACATAAAAATGTGAAATTCGAAGAATCATGTGATGCATGAAAGACTGACCGCTTTGCTAGGAATTTAAATGGTAAAATCAAAGAAGTTTGCCAAGATCGAGATTGACGAGTCCAGATGTAAGGGATGTGGCCTCTGCACCATCGGCTGTCCCAGAAAGCTGCTAGAACTGAGTAATGAAATAGATGATAACGGATACACCCACGCTATTATAACATCCGAGGATAAATGTGTAGGTTGTGCACTGTGTGCCGGGATGTGTCCTGATGTCGCAATTAATGTTTACAGTTGTCAAGTAAATGTATTCACTGGCATGCACCTGCTGGAAAGATAATGACAAATCACCAAGAGAACTTCCTTAAGATTTCATGATGGAGTTGGTGAAGTGGGTAATAGCAATCTTATGTATTAAATCATCCTTCAAATATGTTCCTGCAACGTAGGAGTCACAGAATTGTAATTCATCCTCCCTATTCTGGAAAAAGAATTGGAGGAAATTTTGCATAAAAAAACCCCAGTAGCAAGGAGGGTTAAGCTACCAGGGCAAGTGAGGGGCAATTGACTCTATCCAGTTAATTGCCCTTCGCAACTTATAAACTTGTTTATACATATTAATGCATTAAATTATTAATTGCAACGTAAACCTCTAAGTTATCAAAAATATAATATATTTACTCCGGTTCTATGTGTCCCGGTATTCTTGCGGTGCTATTAATTTCCCAGATAATCCCCCTCACGTTTTCCCGAAAAAGCTGTATACGTCTGAATTAAGATGTAACTGCCTGAACAATGCCTCCAGCAGATTTATGCCCCTTTTATGTCACACATCATCCAATTATGGGTATATTTATCTTTTTCCCTTCCTTTCATTTTAACAGATGTTCCAAAAAATTCATGATGTGTTCGGTTAACAACAGGGTTAATTGGAAGTTTTGCCCGAATCCGTTGGTCCCCCAACTGGACTTTAGAAAAAAATTGACAAACCTTCATAGAAATGTAAAATACAAAAAAATGTTTGAGAGATAGACGATAATACTTAACCATTCGCAAGAATGGGGCGGAAAGCCTACGGGTCTTACTGAGACAGCCGGGTTGCCGAAATATTTTCCATTGTTGAGAAAGGTGTCTTATTTAACCCATGTACCGAATAGTTGATCTATCACTCGTATCCAATTGGCTTCGTCTTATAGCTCTATGCATATTCATCCTATCTCTCCAAGGATGTGCTGTTATGAAAGGTGTTCAGGAGAAATTCTCGCTTTCTCCAAGCCATCCTGAAAAAGAGATCGAACGAAATGAGTTTTCGGTTGCACGAGGAGATGACGTCATTGGCCGGTTGGCGCTTATAAGGCTTGAAAAGGGGGATTCTCTACCGGATATTGCACGGCACTTCAGTCTGGGGATCAATGCAATCAGTGCAGCTAATCCGGGGGTAGATGTATGGGTGCCTGAGGCCGGAGAGAGTATCATATTGCCTCTGAGTTTTGTCCTGCCGGACACACCCAGAAAAGGGATAGTGATCAACCTGGCCACCATGAGGCTTTTTCAATTCAAAGGGGATAGCAGGTCACAGGCGGTGTCAACCTACCCGGTCGGTGTCGGAACCGAAGAGCGACCCACGCCTAGAGGTCAAATGCGTGTGGCGCGCAAGGCATCCCGGCCGACCTGGCATGTGCCTGCTTCAATTGCTGCTGATCATCGAAAAAAAGGAGATATTCTACCCGCGGAAGTTCCGCCGGGACCTGAAAATCCCTTGGGGGAATATGCGCTCTATTTGAGTAAAACGGGTTATTTGATCCATGGTACCAATAAACCGGCCAGCATCGGTCTTAAAGCAACCAATGGCTGCATGAGACTCTATCCGGAAAACATTGAGATGCTCTACAAGGACACGCCAGTCAATACACCCGTACTCATTGTCAATCAGCCATATCTCATAGGTCAACGTGATGGAGTACTTTACATGGAAGCTCATACGCCCCTGGAAGGCTCTGGCGCTCTCGAGCTTGAGAAGATATATGCAAAATTGAGAAATATTGAAAAGAAATCGGCGCGCGCGCTTGACTGGAAAAAAGTCAAGGAAGTGCAGACCGAGGCCCGAGGGATTCCTGTTCCCATCTTCGAGATGAGCCAAGGAAGTCAAAATGAGGCTGCGAAACCCGTAAAAGTCGAGCATCCGGACACATTGTACGGCAAACCGGAAATACCGGAACTGAAACTGGATGCATGGTATGTTTTGGCTGCTGAGGCACGTGACGAGATTGATGCTCAGAGGATTGCCGCCATTATCAACCACCAGGGTCCGCAAATCCCGGCAAGGGTGTTGTCAAGGAGCAATGGCTACCGTGTTATCGCCGGCCCTTTCAATGATATCGGTGAGGCCAAAGATGCGGCCAAACGCCTGAAAATTGATTTGGACATAGATGGTGTATTGATTGAACCTGTCAAGAAGGGATAGTCGATCCCGCTTCCTGTCAAGGTAAACTGAACAGAAAGGAGGTGATTGGGGATGAAGAAAATTCTTTTGCTGATCTCAATGATGCTTGTACTCCCTGTTACGTTGATCGGTTGTGCAACAACCAGTGAACTCGAGAAAGTGCAGGCGGAGCAAAAACTGATTAATGCGAAAGCTGATCAGGCATTGCAGGATGCGCAAGCTGCCAAGGCTTCAGCCGATGCGGCCAAGTTAGAGGCAAATGAGGCAACAACCCGCGCCGAAAATGCTGAAAAGGCAGCATTGGAAAGAGAAAGGATCGCCGATGAAAAGGCGAAAAAAGCTGACGCCGCTTTCCAGAAATCGATGAGGAAGTAAGTCAATTTTAAGGGAGCCGGTAAATTTACCTTTGGTGCTCCGAATAATGAAGAGGCAGGGCCTCAAAACCCTGCCACTTCATTATCTACCATGTAAGCTTGTCTGAACCATTCAGAAATTTGACCTGTTAAGCGGGGATATCAGGCTCTTAGCACAGGATATTCCTGATGATTCTGCCAAGGGGTGAGGGAATGAGGGGACTGAGAATCTTCCAAATTGCACTGTCTAAAAGATATGGACAGTTTTTGGCATATATGGCTAAAAAACAAAGCAGGATGGGTGAGCACCTTTGCCTTTTCTTTATCTGCATTTTTATAACACCAATTCTACTATCCGGATGCAGCCACTTCAATGAAGGATTTCTGTCCAAGTCAACCTTCGAAGAAGCGAATGACTTATTTAATAAGGGAAGCTACAAGGCCTCTCTGGGCAAATATGAGCAGATTATTGAAAAATATCCCGCGACGGGGGACAGGGTTCTATTCGAGATGGGAATTATTTATTCGTATCCGAAGAATGAGCAAAAAGATTATCAGAAATCCCTGGAATGTTTTCAGAAACTCATAAAGGATTACCCAGGGAGCGGGTACAGGCAGAACAGTGAGATGATGATATTTTCTATCAATAATGTCGCTGTCAAGGACAAGACAATTACCACGCAGCAAACACAAATTGAGACTCTCCAGCAAGAGGTTACAAGCAAGGAGAATGAGATTACTGCATTGCAAAAAAAGATTGAAGAGCTCGAAAAAAAGGTTTTTGCTTATGCAATCCAGAAGGGATCAACAGATAAGATAGTGATAGAAAAAAAAGCACGACGATTGATGTTGATCTCAAAGGGCGAGGTGCTCAAAACCTACAAGATAGCCCTGGGTGGAAATCCGATTGGTCCAAAGGAAAGGCAAGGCGATAACAAAACCCCGGAGGGAACCTACTTCATCGATTCAAGAAACAAGGACAGCTATTATTACCGATCTCTTCATATTTCCTATCCAAACGAGAGAGACAAAAAGCGAGCAAAAGAACTAAGTGTTTCTCCGGGCGGAAACATCATGATCCACGGCATTAAGAAGGGTTTTTCGTGGGTTGGTGATGCTCACACAGAGGTTGACTGGACGAAAGGGTGTATTGCCGTAACAGACGAAGAAATAGAGGAAATTTGCAAGTTAGCGCCAAATGGTACGATTGTTGAGATAAGGCCATAGAAGACCGTATACGTATCGTTCCATCGGATCGGTAAACCCTCTGGTGAACTTTTTGTCACGTAGTAATGCCTGCACTCTGAAACAAACATTCAGTTCTCGGATGGTTTTTCCTGAGGGGAATTATTCGAAACCCGAAATTGTAAGCGAAAAAGCTTTGCTGAGCGTCCCGCCCGGGGAGCCATACACTGCCGGTTCTGGGCAATCCAATAGGAAAACCCGGAGCAGTTTTCTGCATAACATTTACAACATCAGCGCACCTTCCCCTCATTGTGGCGTCTTTCCCCTGGATACGAGTCTCTTCCACCAGAAGTTTGAGATAATCCTTGCCGAAGTTTGATTCCTTGTCTGAGAGAATTAATCCATAAGCTTCCTACCGCAGAAATTTTCAGATCACTCTCGACCGGTTCCCTGGGACTTGCTCAAACCCAAGCGGATGAGCGGTTAAAGCGTTTCGGCCCTAACACCATCCGGGAAGTCAGGCGCAAACCCCTTTATACCGATTACCCAAAGCCCTCACATGCACATAGCTGGACCGTGACTCCCGCATTCCATCTTCATTCGTTTACATTTTCACCCGATATCCCACACCCAGTTCGGTCAGGATGTACCTCGGGCGGGAGGCGTCCTCTTCAATTTTGCGGCGCAGATTGCTCATGGTGACCCGCAGTATGTT
>JAGFXO010000117.1 GCA_017861285.1 Geobacteraceae bacterium
GATGGATCATCTCTCCATTAATTCGTTCTGCAACGTGATCTTTAAGCTCTATAGAGCACGAGACATGCCAGTTGCCGGTTCGCTGTATAAACTATAGGTATGCACCATCCGGGCTGCCTTTTTTAATACTTGATATCTATTTGTTTTTGCTTATATATTTATCACTTAATGATCGTTTTGAATGCATATATGCGGACTTTCAAATGAAATATTTAACTTGAAAAAAGTGTTTCACAGGGGTAGACAGACGGGAAAATTTTCGTGAAATGCGACAGGTGTTACGGGGGCAAACGAAACAAGTGTATCACTGGAATCCTTAACATTCCGACACTTGCCCGGGACGGTACGATAAAAAAAGAAAGCAACGGGAATACACACTGTATTGCTCGATACAAATATCACTGAACAATACGCTTGGAGTCTCATAAATTGGCCATACAGGGAAAATTGGGGGGGGGACAGTTCGGAAAAAGGGAGGGGGAATATCTGCTTATGGTGCAGCTTTCATGATGCAATCAGGACGATTGCAGAAAATCGAGAACCACCCGTAAAAACTCCGCGGGAGCGTCCGCTTGGACCCAATGTGCGGCTCCCGGAATCGTGACGAGCTCCGCGCGCGGAAAGAGCCGGGCAATTTTTGCAAAATCTTCCTGCCTAATGTATTGCGAGTTCTGGCCCTTGAGAAAAAGGGTCGCTTTTTTAAAGCTCCGGTCCGTATCGAGCCCCTTTATCAGCTCGCAGTAGTTTTTGGCAATGGCCTGAAGATTGATTTTCCATCGCAAAAAACCAGCATCATCCCGCACCAGGTTTTTGAGCAGGAACTGCCGCGTGGCTTGGTCCGGGATTGAGGTTTTGAGGGCTCCGTCGATATCCGTACGCCCTTTGTATGCCTTCAGATCGAGCGAAATAAGGGATTGGATGATTTCGACGTGGTGCGGTGGGTAATCCTTCGGTGCAATATCGACAATGACCAGTTTTTCAACTCTATCCGGCCAGGTAACAGCAAACTGCATGGCTGCCTTGCCCCCCATGGAATGGCCCAGCAGGCAGGCAGAGCGTATCGAATGCGCATCCATGAAAATCCTGAGGTCTTCAGCCATCAGCGCATAATTGCAGGCCTCGCTGTGCGGCGATCTGCCGTGATTGCGCAGGTCAACGGCAAACACCCGGTAATGGCGGCCAAATCTTCCGCTCAATGTCCGCCAGTTGTCGAGAGAGCCGAAAAGCCCGTGCAGGATAATCAGGGGCTGCCCTGCCCCATAGCTTTCATGGTAAAGATTCATGTCTTGTGCGGAAAAACCTTCAGGCTTTATAAGGGGGGGGCTTCAATCAACATCCACTGATACCGTAACTGCCGCCACCGCAATGAAAATATTGTCACCTTCACCCAATGCCGGGAGTTCCAGACCCTTCACCGAGAGCCCTCCGGAAACGACTTCCAACTCCCTGGAGCCGAATGGAATCGCTTTCAGGACTTCCTTCTCATCGATTTCCTCCGGCTTTGGACAACCAATTTTCACCGCAACATGCATCCGGTCAGGATCCTTCATCTGGAGGATATCGAACAAGCCGCACAGACAGTTCCGCGAAATCGCATCTTTGACTGCCCTCTGAGCGGCCTTGGTAACATTACCTCCATGGAGATCGGCCCCATAACCCAATTCGACAATGAATCGCTTTCTTGCCATAGATAATCCTCCCTTAGACGCGGGGAACCGGCTGATTATTCAGAGATTGCTGACCCGCAGGTTATCGCCAGTTATCCTACACCCCTGCCAGGTGCCGCGCCTGACGAGTTCTTTGACTATCGCATACCACATCTGGTTGTTTTTCAGACCCCATGCGGGAGCCACCAGCAGATCCAGAGGTGCGGAGCCGTAAAGCCTCTGGATTGCTACATGTGCGGGGATGCGCTCCAGGAAATCACAGACTGTCGTCGTATACTCCTCCAATGCAATCGGCAGGTACTGACCGCGTTCGTACAACTCCGCCAGCCTGGTGCCGCGCACCGCATGGAGTTGGTGGATTTTCAGGGAATCTATCGGCAACCGGGAAATGAGATTGGTTGTTTTCAGGAAAGAAGAACGGGTTTCGCCGGGAAAACCATAGATGAGATGGGTGCAGATGTCGATGCCACGGTCTGCCACCCTTTCAACCGTCTTCAGATAATCGGCAAGCCCGTGGCCCCGATTCATCCAGGCGAGGATGGCATCATCCATGGACTGCAGACCGAGTTCGACGCAGACATAATGAGTGCGGGCCAGTTCCGTGAGGAGGGCCAGGGCATCGTCTCCCAGGGCGTCCGGCCTTGTCCCGACCGAAATGCCGACCACGTCGGGATGGTCCAGCGCACGAGTGTACAGATCGCGCAGCTTCTTTACCGGGGCATAGGTGTTGGTGAACTTCTGAAAATAGATTATGAACTTCTCGCTTCCCAGCCTCTTCCGATGCCAGGCCATCCCCTCGGCCATCTGCCGCTCAAGGGGAATGCCGGCCGTGGTCCCGTCGGGAGAGAAGGAGGCATTGTCACAGTAAATGCACCCCCCGGTCCCCTTGGTGCCGTCACGGTTCGGGCAGGTGAACCCGCCGTCCACATTGACTTTGCTGACCCGGCAGCCAAAGCGGTGACGCAGGTATGAACCGTATGAATTTATGCGAAGATCCCTGTGGATGTGTCCGCTAAACATCATTACTCCGGTGAGTGTACATATTAAGGATGAAATTGACGGACAACCGTCACTCGATTACCCCTTCCAGCGGGCTCGACGCCGTTGCATATAACTTCTTGGGGATACGACCGGCCAGATAGGCAAGCCGCCCGGCCCGGACCGCCATGTTCATTGCTTCGGCCATGGCAACGGGATCTTTCGCCCCGGCAATGGCGGTATTCATCAACACGCCATCACACCCCAGTTCCATGGCTATTGCCGCATCGGAGGCGGTGCCCACCCCGGCGTCGACAATTACCGGAACGGTCACTGTTTCCAGAATGATTCTGATATTGTATGGATTCCTGATACCAAGCCCGCTGCCGATGGGTGCTCCGAGAGGCATGACGGCAGCGCAGCCGATGTCCTGCAGCTTTCGGCATACGATCGGATCGTCGGAAGTATAGGGAAGAACGGTAAAACCCTCCCTGACAAGCGTCTGTGCAGCTTTCAGCAGTTCCTCGTTGTTCGGGAAAAGGGTCTTGTCATCGCCCAGAACCTCCAGCTTCACAAAATCTGACAAACCCGCTTCCCTGGCCAGACGGCAGGTGCGTATGGCGTCATCCGCAGTATAACAGCCGGCGGTATTGGGGAGTAGCGTATATTTTTGCAGATCGATATGGTCAAGGAGCGATTCCTTGCTCCTGTCGGAGATATTCACCCGCCGTACCGCCACGGTTACGATTTCCGCACCGGACTTTTCAATGGCCGTAACCATCTGCTTGAAACTCTCATATTTGCCGGTACCGACCATCAATCTGGAGGTAAATTCCCTTCCCGCGATGATCAACTTGTCCTTCTTTTCTACCATGAGCGTTCTCCTTTCAGCCCCCGCCCACAAACCAGACAACTTCCAACTGGTCACCTTCCCTGAGCATGGTTGTTTTATAATTATTTTTCGGAAGTATTTCCCTGTTCAACTCTATGGCAAGCGGTCGAGGATCCATGTCCAGCGTCTGCAGGTATTCAAAGACCGTCATACCGGTAATGCTTTTCTCCTCGCCATTAAAGATTATTTTCATACATACTCCGGTTTGTGTTTTCCGTTCGCATTCAATATCCTTACCCCCCTACCGCTCCGCAGCTGTTATCTGCATGCCGCTTTTCCCTTTTCGGGCTCCTCCTGCGACTCTGCCTGTTCACGGATGCTGCGGGTGATTTTCATGGCGCAGAAATCGGGTCCGCACATGGAACAATAATGGGCCTCTTTTTCCGGTTCATCCGGCAAGGTTTCATCGTGATACCGTTGCGGCTTTTCCGGGTCGAGAGCCAGATTGAACTGATCCTTCCAGCGAAATTCGAAGCGTGCCCGGGACAGGGCGTTGTCGCGTATCTGAGCGCCCGGATGACCTTTCGCCAGGTCCGCTGCATGGGCCGCAATCTTGAAGGTGATGATGCCGTCCTTGACATCATTCTTGTCCGGCAACCCGAGATGTTCCTTCTGGGTGACGTAGCAGAGCATGGAGGTACCCAGCCAGCCGATCATTGCTCCGCCGATTGCGGAAGTTATATGGTCATATCCCGGAGCCACATCGGTAACAAGCGGGCCAAGGGTGTAGAAAGGCGCCTCATTGCAGTATTCGAGCTGCAGATCCATATTTTCCTTGATGAGGTGCATGGGCACATGGCCGGGCCCTTCTATCATGGTCTGGACATCATGACTCCAGGCAATCCGGGCCAGTTCACCCAGAGTTTTCAGTTCGGCGAACTGTGCCTCATCGTTGGCGTCGTGCAGGGAGCCGGGACGCATGCCGTCACCGAGGGAGAAACTGATGTCGTATGCCTTCATAATCTCGCAGATTTCCTCGAACCGGGTATACAGGAAACTTTCCTGGCCGTGAGTCAGGCACCATTTGGCCATGATCGACCCGCCACGCGAAACAATACCGGTCAGGCGCCTGGCGGTGAGCGGCACATGCGCACGCCTTACCCCGGCATGGATAGTGAAGTAGTCGACCCCCTGTTCCGCCTGCTCGATCAGCGTGTCGCGGAATATCTCCCAGGTCAGTTCTTCAGCAACGCCCTCAACCTTTTCCAGCGCCTGATATATCGGCACTGTACCGATAGGCACCGGGCTATTACGCAGGATCCACTCGCGGGTTTCGTGAATGTTCGCACCTGTGGAGAGATCCATGACGGTATCTGCCCCCCACCGGATCGCCCAAATCATTTTTTCCACCTCATCCATAATGTTCGAAGCGAGAGCGGAGTTTCCTATGTTAGCGTTGATTTTCACCAGGAAGTTGCGACCGATAATCATCGGCTCCACTTCAGGATGGTTGATATTGACGGGTATGATGGCGCGGCCGCGCGCCACTTCAGCCCGGACAAACTCGGGGGTGATGATTTCGGGGATGGAGGCGCCTGAACTCTGACCGGGGTGCCGGCTTAACAACTGCTCGTCCAACGCTTCCCGCCTCTGGTTCTCCCGAATGGCGACAAACTCCATTTCAGGGGTGATGATACCCTGGCGTGCATAGTGCATCTGGGTAACGTTTTTCCCGGATTTCGCACGACGATGAACCCTGCTTCCGGGGAAACCGGTGGCGTGATCCTGACCCGCAGGACACTTCTCGCTGGATTTAGCATCGGAGACGGCGGTAACAATCGTATCATTTCGTTCAACAACCCATTTTTCGCGCAGACAGGGAAGACCCGAACGAATATCAAGCTGCACCGCTTCATCGGTATAAGGACCGGATGTATCGTACACATAGATTGAAGGGTTGCTCTTCATGCCGGTTGCGGTGGACGTGGCGCATTGAAAAATTTCCCGCATCGGCACCTGCACATCAGGTCGTGATCCTTCAACGTATACCTTTCGCGATTGGGAAATGGGTTTTACTAAACCTTCCCTCGACGGTGAACTTGAATTATTTGAACATTTCAGATCATCTTTCATAGGTGATTCTCTCCTTCATACTCGGTAAGAATAAAATTGCCCGTTGTCCCATATTGCATCGAATGGCGTCCGGGCTAAGTCAGTATTTCTCAATAATTCACAGCTTATTTACTGTTAAAGCAAAAAAGGCACCAACAAGCGGACACCTCTGCCGGCCCTGAACATGCGACAAGGTAACTGTCTGTAAAATAGAATAATTTAACCGGTCAATCATGACATCCAAGAGAATACATTCGCATGCTTTCTACCAGAGTCTCAATGGAAGAGGAAAAGTGCGACACTTGTATCAGAGGGATCTGCGCCACTTGTAGCAGCGCAAGAACTCCGCCATTTGGCGTGAACCGTCGGAGTTCCCCCCCTTTCGTTTACAAAACACACATGGAATGCCAAGGCTTCGTATTACCATGATATTTTTCCATTCATCTCTTTGAGGATTTTTTCCCGCGGGCAAAAGACCAATTGGCCCTTTTTGTGCTTTCTTCTCAATGCTGCTGGCAATAACACGGAGTGACTTCGCAGATGCTGCTCTCAGGTATTTCGAACACAGCGCACTGATTTCGTGCGTGAAATTTTCTGTGTTTATGTGGAAAGATGCGAAGCACCCCACTGATTTTTTCCCGGGGAGAAAGCTCATTGAAAGTAACTTCTGAAGACATGAGAGAACTCGGCGAGTTCGGACTCATTGATCGAATAGCTGCCAAGATTGTACCGGGCAGAGGCGTTGCCCTCGGCATCGGCGATGATGCGGCAGCGGTAGAGCAGGCAAACGGAGTCCTGACACTTTCCACCAGTGACATGCTGGTGGAGGGAGTGCATTTTGACCTTTCCCTGTGCGACCCGGGTACCCTGGGAAGAAAATCCCTGGCCGTCAATCTCTCCGACATTGCCGCTACCTGTGCCTCGCCGGCCGGTATGGTCATTTCCATAACACTTCTTGGTGAGCAGGTGCCGGAGAAAATCGTTCGGCGCAATGGCGCTTGTACACACGACTTGATATTCGTCACCGGGACAATTGGCGATTCCGCGCTCGGGCTGCAGCTGCTGCGGCAGGGCCACACGTTGGGACCGGCCGTGGCCAGGCACCTCGACCCTTCCCCCAGGGTCCGGGAAGGGCAGGCTTTGGCCGTGGCTGGACTGGCAACCTCCATGATAGATGTCAGCGACGGGTTACTGGGAGATCTTCAGCATCTCCTGGACAATTCCTCAGTGGGAGCCCTGGTGTACCTTGACAAGATACCCGTCTCCCACCAGTACCGGCAATACTTCCGACAGGAATGCGGCGAATTCTATTCCGTGGCTCTGACCGGAGGAGAGGATTACGAACTGCTTTTTACGGCTCCGCCTTGCCAGAGGCATGATATCATTTCATTGTTCGCGAAACTCGGAACCCCGCTGGCGGAGATCGGTGAAGTGACCTCCGAAAGGCGGGTTTGTGTAATTTCCCCGGAAGGAACTGTCCTGCCGGTGGAGAAGAAGGGATACGATCACTTTCTCTAGCATAATAAAGGAGATAGTGCGGATACCATGGATTGCAAGATGCATTTCACGACAAGGCCGCCCTACGAGGAAGCATCAGGTTGGTGGTGTCAGAGCTGTTCGTTCGGGGGAATGATGGAATGTTTCCTCATTTTCCGGTACAGCGTCGACCGGCTCATGCCAAGCTCCCGTGAGGCGTCGGTTATATTCC
>JAGFXO010000038.1 GCA_017861285.1 Geobacteraceae bacterium
GTTCTCCTGGTAGATGCGAATATCCGGAATCCAAGCATCCATAAATATTTGGGGCTGGAAGAGGGGCTGGGATTGTCGGATTATCTGGTCAATCAAGCATCGCTGACCGATTGCCTCATTAACCCCGGGATGGACAGGATTGTGATATTTCGCGGCGGTACTCCCCGCACGAATTCGGCGGAGTTGCTCGGGTCCCAGAGAATGCAGGCGCTGCTCAGAGAGATGAAGGACAGATATCCGGATCGGTTCATTATTTTCGATTCGGCTTCCGTTCTGACTTCTGCGGACCCCCTTGTCTTTGCCAGTTTTGTCGATGGAATCCTCATCGTCGTGGAAGCGGAGAAAACGAAGAAAGAAGATCTGATCAAGGTCATGGAGATGATGAAAAACAAGCCCATCATCGGAACGGTCTTTAACAAATCGCTGGATTAAAGGAACGAAGAGCGAATGTACGAGACTTTTTACGGATTAAAGGAAAAACCTTTCAACCTGACCCCGGACCCGGATTACCTTTATATGAGCCCGGGTCACGAGAATGTTTACTCCCACCTGGAGTATGCCATCCAGGAGAGCAAGGGATTTGTCGTCGTGACCGGCGAAATCGGCTCCGGCAAGACCACCCTGATCAACTATCTCCTGCGCAAGATTCCCCAGACCATTCATGTCGGCATCATCAACAACACCTTCGTCCACCCCCAGGAACTTCTGAAGATGATCTGTCAGGAGTTCGATCTTCAGACGGAGACTACCGACAAAACGGCCTTGCTCACCAGGTTCTACAATTACCTTCTGGAACAGTACGCAAAACGGAAAAGAGTAATCTTGATTATCGATGAAGCACAGAACCTTCCTGAAAGATCGCTGGAGGAGATTCGAATGCTCTCCAACCTGGAGTCCGAAAAGCACCATCTCATTCAGATGATTCTCGTCGGCCAGCCGCAACTGAGAGATAAGCTTCACCAGAAGCGCCTGGAGCAGTTTGTCCAGCGGGTTACCGTGCACTGCCATCTGGAAGCCCTGGACAAGGAGGAGGTCGAGCACTACATCCAACACCGACTCAGGGTTGCGGGCGCCGAGAATCTCAACATCTTCAACTCTGAAGCCCTCAGGGCCATCTACAAACACTCCCTCGGCATCCCCCGGCTGATCAACACGCTCTGCGACTCTGCATTCGTGTACGGATATGCCGATGATGCAAACGTGATTGGCCCTGAGTTGATCGATGCCGTCGCCCAGGCCAGAAATCTGGCCCCGAAGGGCAAAGGGCAGGATACCTTCCCCGACGAAGAGGAGAAGGAGGGGGACCCGGCGTCGATAGCCGCTTCGCGTCTTCTGGAGGACCTGCAGGCAAGAATCCGGACCCTGGAGGAGAGACTGGCCTCGCAGGAGAACGAGACCCGGAACCTCCGGCAGGAGCTGGAGGCCCGGAACGGAAACCGGGAAGACCTGGAAAAGGTCTTCACCAAGTTCTTCCGGGAGATGAAAAAGAGCTACGACAGCCGGGCGAAGATGGAGGCCCAGGTCGAACGGCTGAAGGAGCGGCTCGCCGAGAAAGAGGAATCACAGGGTCGGCTCTCATTCCCGCAGCCCCCCCCTGCCGAAAACAAAAAAAGCTGAACCCCCTTCTACCGGGATTCAGCCCCCTTCCCTTTCGTGAAAACAGTCTTACAAGCTGATGTCGAAGCGACGCGGCGCTCCATTGGCAGGTGTCGGATGATTGTCTCTCAGATCGCCTCCGCTGGCATCGCGTCCATGCCGGGGGGCAGCCCCGTGGGAAAATAAGCAGATCAACCCAACCTGCCGATACGCACGAAATAGAAAAGGCGGGATTTAATCCCGCCTGTCTTTCGGCCTCGAATCTGCCGCGGATTTTACTCAGCGATTCCCCATAGAGTATCACCGTTTTCTCGATGCCTCTTTACGGCATTCGTTTCAAACAAACGTTTCCTCCCATTCATCCCCTATTTTTGAGCGTTGATACAATAATTTCTCTGACCTCTGCAAGGATAATCATGTAGATCCCCGTCAACTCGAGCGCCCAGTTCATCGTGAGCCCATAGAATAATTCAATTTGGATCAGCTCATTAAAGTGATGGAATGTGGCAGCCCGCATAATGACGAATCCTAGAAGAAAAAACAATCCACAGAAAACCAGCATGTAACGCCGGAATGAGTCGCGATATTTCTTTGCAAACCAGATGAACGCCGTCGTAAACGTCGCCGCAAACACGACAATAAACGAAAATTGAAAAATACGTCGCTGATCATACCAGCCCTGCGTTTGCGCAATGTGCCTCCCAATCTCTGTGAGTAATATCTGGAGGGCCAGTTGCTTATTCAAGCCGAGCAAAACCATGATGAGACTGACCACATGCCAGAATTTTACTGCGAGTTTCTCCTCCATTTGACGGTGGAACGTAGCGATCAATGCCGCCAACAGTCCGCAGGCAAAATAGGAGCCCGTAATCAGCCAGCCGATGAAATAATCATCGTGAAATCCGGGATGCCATTTACCCATTAAATATTCGACTGACCAAGCCGTTGGACTATTCATCTGACATGATCTCTTTTTCCTTAGCCGAGTCTCATTCTCCACGAATGATTTGTTCGGCTGACTGTTTCAATCTCTTTTCAAGCATCGCCAATTCCGGAGCCGGTTGATGTCCGCCTATATCAAGAACGATCCTCCGCCGATGTACCTACTCACAGCGGATTGCCCCCGTCAATCTGCCGAGCCCCTCGCCTACCGCGTAGGGGCATCTCTACCCTGCTTTTGTCGAGAGCTATTTTGCCAAGGCGGGAGCCCCAGATTTCGCCATTGCTCCGCGAGGTGAGCCGCCACAGATCGAATTCCCTCTGCATTCCAGTGTCCGTCGTAAACGAAGTAGCACGGCATTTCTGCATGGCGCTTCCGCAGCGCCGGTCGCGGATCGAGAACCGCAATGGCCTCTGCACTGCAAAACGCAGAAATCCCATTCAGGGGTTGATCGATATCCATTTCCTCAGGCGTCCTGCCACCCGCCTTCAATTCACGCTCAAATTCCTGTGAACTGATTTCCAGCTTCAGTGGAATGGGTAATACCACCAGCACGACGCCGTCCGCTGCGGTTTCATCATGAAGGGATCGAAGGTATGAGAACGTCTTTTCCCAGGCCTTTGACATTTTTTCCGTTTGGGGCACCAGATACGGCTCCAGCTGACCGTAATGAATATCCTGGTGAGTATCCAGCCAAAGACTCACCGTCCCCACAATGTCGTTGTAGTATAAGAAATTTCGCAGCAGGATGTACAGTTCGCTGTTCCAGGACAGCCATTTTCTCAACCTCAACAGGTCATTCCCCCAGAGTTTCCGTGAGCCTTTACCGTCTTGGTAGACTGCCAGCGTTTCCCCCTCTTCAATATAATAGCTCAAATATTCGTTATCACAGTCATGATCATCCGGCGAAAGCCCAACAACGACGACATCCGGATTGAAAACATCGGCCCAGCGTCGATAGGCCTTCCAGTAGTTGTAGGGCGAATACCCCCCGGCCGCCGCATTGACCACTTCAATCTTCGCACGGATTTTGTCCGAGCCGGCGATCGCCTGAAGCGCTCCTTCCAGTTGCCTAGAAAGGCTTTCTTCGATGGCGAGCCCATGGCTGACCGAGAATGAATCCCCCAGCAGGAGGAACCTGACCAGGCCCTTTTCCTTGCCGCTGTATTCGCGATCCCGCAGGCCGATGCTGTTGATTTGATAAAGAACGTTATATTCCCTGCCTTTTTCACGTTTTTCCGCGTATGGCTCATAGATATAGCCGACGACGGGATCCGCTCTGAAAATGTTCATCTTGGGATCCACATTCTGCGGTAAGAGAATTCTCGTAAACAGCTCCCCCCCCAGCAGGGAAAGAGGAGTGAGTATCGCAAAGAGCAGCAATCGCTTCACCCAGACCGAATTACCGAACAATGCGCGCACCTCAAGGGATCAGAACTGGAAATAGATAAACGGGGTTATTTTGTTGAAATGAGCAATGGCTGCTGCAAGAGTGCAGACGAACATCAGCTGAGCAACGGCATATCTTGTGATCTTGACACCGTGTCTGTCGGTGAGCCATGTGTGGCTCCCGCTCCACACCTGCACCCCATCAAGGGCGATCAACAGACAGGCCGCAAAGATAACGGATGCCTGCAAATCAACCATATTCTGGAAAAGAAACAACCGCTCCATGTACACCAGCGCGTTGCTCACACTATCGGTTCTGAACAGAATCCACGTAAGCGCCACAAGGTGGAATGTAAAGATGATCTTCGCAGTATCCGCTGCCCAGCCGGGTATAGTTCGCGGCCACGACAGCGACGCCTTTTCCCCCCCGAGAAACATGCGATGCACCGCGAGGTAAATCCCGTGTAATACACCCCAGATTGCATAGTGCCAAGCGGCGCCATGCCACAGGCCGCCGAGAAACATCGTGATCATCAGATTTGCATACGTCCGTTCCCGACCGCAGCGGTTACCCCCCAGCGCGACATAAAGGTAGTCTCTCAGCCACGTGGAAAGGGAAATGTGCCAGCGACGCCAGAACTCCGTAATATTCCGGCTCAGGTATGGAGCATTGAAATTCTCGATGAGTTCAAAACCGAGAATCAGTGCGATTCCCCGTGCAATATCCGTATACCCGGAAAAATCGCCGTATATTTGAAACGTGAACGCGTAGACACCGGTCCAGAGCTGCCCGCTGGACATCACGTCCGGCATGGCAAATATGTTATCGACCACAGGCGCAAGAGTATCCGCGATGGCGACTTTCTTGAAAAAGCCGAGCAGAACGAGATTCAGCCCGGCTATCATTTTTCCGCGTGTTAATTCACGTTTACTCCGGATTTGCGGCAGTAAGTGACCGCCTCGTTCAATGGGTCCCGCAACAAGCTGCGGGAAAAAAGAGACAAAAACGGCGTAATCGACAAAATTCGTCTCCGGCGCAAGCCTGCCGCGATAGATGTCGATGATGTAACCCATGGATTGGAAGGTATAGAAACTCAGGCCGACGGGAAGGATGATTCTCAGTACCGGCAGATGCGGTTCCAAGGCAAAAGATTGAAGCAATGCAGCCGTGGAATCCATAAAAAAATTGAAATACTTAAAGGAGCAAAGAAGGCCCAAATTGAATGCAATGCTAACGAGGAGCCATCGCTTCTTGTGCTTCTCGGTGTCTGACTTATGGATTTTCTGCCCCGTGATAAAGTCTACAAGTGTCGATGCAAAAAGAAGAATATTGAAGCGCCAATCCCACCACCCATAAAAGAAGTAGTTGGCAGCAAGAAGAAAGAGGTTCTGCTGCCGTAGTCGCAGCCTCGGATATATCAGCAAGACGATGCTGATAAATAGGATAAATATCAATGAATTAAAAAGCATGGGATTTTACCCTATAGACTGCAACGCCATATCTGTGTGGGGAGTTTTTTATGCGGTGCGTTTAAAATGAACTTTGGATCGGAGGAATCTCACGGAATAGATTGAACTGGAAGGTACGCTGTGCTTTGGTCATTCAGCCCTTGTCATCGAGGGAATTCATGCTGCCGCGTGGGTGATCAACTCGGGGGGTGATAACCGGATCATGACCGTGATCAACTGAATAACCCCGTCCTTGAAAGACACTGCATATCATACCAATTCATTTTTTTTCCCTTTTGAGAGCATTGTTCGTGCATAAAATACCAGGTTTCTGATCGAACTCAAATTGCGCTGGAGGCTTGCCACGAGGAGCACGTAAATGGCGCTCGTCAAGGGAATGATCGCGCCTAACCGCTCCGCGGGATGGAGACTTTCGAAGTAACTGGCTGTGTCAGGAGAATAAACATGGAATCCTGCCAGGATAAGCCAGGTCACGACTGCCGCAGCAAAATAATGCCAGATGGCCGAGAAGATTCGATCCAGTTTAAGTCCAATCGGTCTGCCGGCGTACCAGATTGCCGGAACCAACAAGACATAATAAGAAAGACTGTATGCGGTTGCTAACACCACCGGCCCACGGGGTGCCGCAAGGACAAAAAGAATCACTGTCAATATACAGGCTGCGATGCTCCAGCGCAGCCAGCGCTCCGGCTTCGCAAGAGACAAGTGAATCCAGCTATGAGTCGCGTAAATGATCATTGCACCGACTCCCGGCCCAAAGGCTGTCACAACGCGCCCTGCTTCTTCCCAACCCGGACCCAGAACAATGTATATGATCTCTTTTCCGGATAAAGTCAGTACGAGGCCGGCAAGCACCCCGAGATAACCAATCGTCGATATTGCAGACAGATAATATCGGGTAAATCGTTCCGCATCATCCCTCATCCTGCTGAGGGTTGCGAGTGCAACGTTGTGCAGCGGTGTCACGAGCTGAGTCGCCGGCATCGATGACAGATAGTATGCCCGATCGTAATTGCCGAGCGCTGCAGATCCATGGTATCGACCGAGCAGCACTTTATCCAGGTTCCTTCCCAAATAGCCGACTGCAAAGTTTCCATAGACGCGGAGTGCAAAGCGCACGCTGTCGAATGCAAATTCGCTTTGCCCGGGCTTCCCAGGCCTCCATCGGCAAAGTGTCCAGCCGCCGATCGCCATGATGAACGGCGACATTAATTGTCTCCCGACAATTGCCCAGTATCCGTATCCCATCAGTGCCAGTAGAATTGCAAATACGACGGAAATGAAATCCGATGCAAGTTGGTTCACAGCCACTTTGCTGTATTCCATGCTCCGATTCAGAAGCGCGATATGTGTCGTCGATATGGCCTGCAGGATGATGCTGACAGACAGGGCTGCGGCGAGGATATTGATCTCCGGATTCCCATAGAAAGACGTCAGAAGGGGACCGGCAGCAACAAAACCAATCGTCAGAAACAGACTGATAATGACATTAAACCAGAAGACGGATGTCAGCTCGGTGTGGCTGATTGTCTTTTTTTGTATGATGAACTCTGGAAAGCCGTTCACGCTGACATTCATGAGCAGCATGCTGAATGCCGTCACCATGGTTACCAATCCATAGTCTTTGGGGGACAGCAATCGAGCCAGCACAACGACGCTTGCGGTTTGTATGGCAAAGGACATCAACTGCGCAAATACACTGACCCCCGCCCCCTTGACGGCCCTTGTTTGCAGGCTTTGATCATTGGCCTTTCCATGTTCATCAGGAGGTATCGCAGTCTGCATGGTTTCTATGATTTTAGACACTATTTGAGATGCTCATCTTTTCGGCACTGGATGGTCGATCATTTATATCTCAAACAGTGCGGGACTACGCATACTATTTTCTCCTGCCTGCAACCCGATCTGTACGGATAGCTCTCTGGGATGGTTCAATGTGACGAACAGATGATTTCGAGATACAGAATCTGCGGACTGGCATCCGGATTCTATTTCCGGCGGCACATCGCAGACAAAGGTGGAAAGCATGTCGGACGCCGGTCGGACTGTTCCACGCTCAGAGATGTAGCCAAACTGCGAAGCGAAAAAAAGAAAGGTCCGAAACCAGTCCTCTCATGATTCGTTCGAGGGGGCTTTGCGACGGAAACGTGCTCAAATAGGGAACCCACGCAGAGTTTATTCCTGTTTCGCGCGGTCCACCCTATCCGGGCCCGTGACCGGTCTCAAAAGACCACGTGCAAATTTGTGGGTGGTTCTACTGACAGCACGGGCCCGGGCGCGGGCTGACAGGTTGAGCCCCCTTCAAATCTATCCTTGGCTGGAAGCGTCTTTACCATCGGATTCAGATCCGGACCAAAGACAGGCCATGCGCAATTCCCCAAAAATGACGGTTTTGAACCCAAATAGAGGGAATCTGGCAAGGTACTACTCCCATCTCCTGACTGACATCCGGGTTCACCGGACGTGTTACAAGTCTTAATAGAGTTCGTATAATAATCATAGTTCATATGCCGCAGAAATGTAGTGAATGCCATGTCATCTGTAGTCGGTACTGCCGTTGCATAGATGGCATTCGTTGTCCATGCGTTTGTGTTTCTCACGTCATAAGTGTTACTCCATCCCGATGTACCAAGAATATTCCCCACCGCATTATTGTAGTGATTGTCCGTACAGACGGCAATTGCCGATACTTCTTGATGATATGCACTGTAATTCACGGTTGCATCTTTAGATGTAATTCTGTTTCGGAAAGCCGTGTTGTGCGAGTTACTGCCCCAATAGATGTCCCATGAGAGCCCTGACATATGATTTCCTTCCCAGAGGTTGTAGGAACAGTGAGATCCATGGGTCCAGTTATCATTCCAGAACCACGTCGTCAGGTTGTTTGTTCTGTGAACTCCGTAAAAATAGTTGTACCCGATAACATTTCCGGAAGCGCTCACGAGAACAGGGCCATCGGCGGTGTTGTCATATATGTTATTCTCGATCAATATCGCCGACGAACTCATGATTTCCGTCCCATAACAGGTATCCGAGTTTTCCCGATCGACACAACCCGTAATATAGCTGTCCCGCAATTCATTCCGGTAATTGTCAATGTTAAAGGCTATACACCGTCTGCCACAGGTCTCTACTTTGACGTTCTTGATCCAGGAATTGGCAACACCCTGAAAAGAAATATTTGCCACCGTCCCGGTTCCGGTTCCGATCTTCACCGTCAGATCTTCCACCCCGGCGTATTGCATATAGGCCGGGGTCTTTGTAGCCGTCGGGTTATTTGCACTAGAAAAGGTAAAATACAAAGGGGGACTGACCGTCAGCGTGTTGCCGCTCTTGCCGGTCACCTTTACAATCTGCGTTCTGTTTCTTGACCCTCCTGATCCGTAACAACCACCTCGCCATATGCCATTTCCACCGTCCGGCTTAACCGGGATCGAGGAGTCATTCAATTCACTCAGGTACAGGAAATCCCCAGCCGAAATCGTAAATGCACTCGCAAGAGTAATCTGCGTCGACCCTTTCACATATCCAGAGGTTATGCTGATGGCTCCAGCCCCGCCGGTGCAATCGGTATATCCCCCATATGCGATAATGATTCCGTTGAGATTCGCGTTACCACGAATAATCGTGGCGTTCATTCCTGCGCCGCGAAGAGTCTTGTTCGATTGAAGGTAAATGGGCGATGTCACCAAATAATTTCCCGCAGGAAGATAGGCCACACCCCCTGTTGGAGCATTCGATATGCAGTTGTTGATTTGACTTGCCGTATTGCTGCCTTCAGCGCGCGCCCCATCACTTGTAACACAGTTTCTCAACGTAGTGCGGGTAGGAATACCGCCTGTTACTCCGACGTTTCCCTGCCAGGCGACCACCCTGCTGGCTGGTATAATCTGTGCACTTGCCGAGCCCGCCAGAATATACTGCAGAAGTAGTAACAAGCAAAGTAGAACAGGCGCACTCCACCGTCTCGAGATATTTTCAGTATTCATCTTTCCCTCCGTAATGCTCGCTTTCTCAATGAACCTCTGGATATGGACGGTTGACCAGAAGTATACTCAGAGGGAGTATCTTCACACGCAAAGCATTCAATTCCCGTTCGATCCTGTGCATATATTCTCGAGCGCCTCGTCAACGGGTAATATTTTGGCGCCCGAGCCTACCGAATATTTGACGATTTCCTCAAAGAAGGCGGGTGTGCACCCGTAAGGAGATGGATTTTCATCAATGTCGTGTGTAGCAAATATCAACCATCCCCTTTCTCTGCGATTGTTTTCTATGACTTCTTTGACAAGAGACAGATCCCCTTTGCTTCTCTCCAAAAAGAATGCATTCAAAAGATTTAAATCTGCATTTTTTACATTGTATGTCTGACCCCCGCAGCGGCAGCTCCTGAAATATTTTCCTGCTCTTCGCTTCGTATCCGCAAGCGGTCCGACGATCGGATAGGACAACGACTTAAAAGACGCTCCGGGCGAAACTTCATGGAGAGCCTGCCTGTTTTTCAATATGGAGGCTTCGAACGCTTCCGGTCTTGTTTCTCTAGAGTGGCAATGATCGAACGTGTGGCACCCCAGTTCGTGGCCCCGTGCGAGGAGCATTTCCACGTCTTCCCTCGTAAATAATGAACCGGAAACGGATTCTTCACCCATGTGCCCGAAGGACGCATAATACGTTCCCCGAAGGCCGTGCTGTGCGAGAATATCGCCGCCTCGGTGCAGGGCCGACCGAGGAAAATCATCGAAAGTGAAGGAGACATGAGGAGCCGCGTTATTCATTTTGAGCGGCTTCTTGAATAATACCTCGGCCAGCAGAGTATGGCAACGGCCTTTTATGCGCGCATAAATGTCCTGCATAGTCATTTCGTATCCATATCATCGTGTACGGTGCCCCCGGTAATTGAACCGGGCAAATCGGCATGATTTAGTGCGCATAATATCAGCATCATCCAGACAAGGCTCAGTTTGTTAAATATTGCCTCCGTCCAGTTGTAGAAGATAACAATAACAAAATATGACAACAATAGCATGCCATGTGCACTTCCTTCCAGGATATCCCATTTCAATTTGGCGCCTGTCGCGACAATTACGGCCACAAGCAGAAACAGACCAACCAGGCCAAGCTGCAAGTAAGTCTCCAGGTATCCGTTGTGCGCCTGATTCAGCAGATAATAGAAGCCCAGTTTGCGGGCTGTTCCAAAGTCGGTCAACCAGTAGCTCTCGAATCCAGCCCCGAAAAACAGGGACAATACGCTGGTCTCCCTGCTCACCAGAACACCCCAAATATCGGTTCGCCCGGTCAGCGTCAAGTTCCGTCCCACCAGTCCGACCACCGCTTCCAAGATACCCTGATAATAATAGAGGAACAAGCTGAAAGTGCCAATGACCAGGCCGTACGTGCCAAGATATCTGACCTGTTCCCTGGCCGGAGTGAAACGCAGCAGAAGATAAAGTACGACCCCGATGATCAAACAAACAAGCGATGTCGAGCTTTTAGCTAAACTGAAGAGATAAAAGACCATCCCGATCAGGACAATGCGGCATGACACGTCGACCTTATCGGCCTTTCGGAACCCCTCGGATAGCATATCCATCAAATCGCAGATCAGGAACACGCCGGCGATCATCACGACAGCTCCCAGCCCGTTCTTTCCCGTGGAAATCCCGCAATATATCGGTTCCCATATCCATCGGTCGTAGTACCTGCCCAGACTCGGATAATATTTTATAAAAAGAACGGAAAGCGGAACAGCCAGGTACGAATACCTCGCGAGGATTGCCTTCATGGCCTTGACCGGATCATGTTCCGTAAGAATGATGATGGCCATGACCACGTTGCCGACTTCCTTTACGTATCGTTTGAAGGCGGTCAGTGAATAGTCTGACCATATCACGCTCATGCCACAGTACAGAAAAAACGCGAGGAACCATTTATTGGACTCGAAGATTCTGGCCCAATCGACTTTGCGCCGCAGGAGGACGAGTATCCCCAGCCCAATGAGGGTGGAGAAGACCACCCGGTCCAAAGGACTTCCCTCGAGATAATCCTCCAGCATTTGTCCTTCAATTCCTGCGCCCAGCCAGGAGGAAACCGGCCTCGATCCGAGGAGAAATACCCACAGCATGGGAATCCACAGAGACCATGAATCGAAGGGGCGAGACCGCCTATCCCTGTCGAAGAGAAACAGAATGAAAAGGACGCAAATGAGCAATGCAAGCTGCTGAGGCATTATGGGCAGCCCTGCAGGTTCTCTTTCGTTGACGTCGCTTTATGCATCGGATCCGCTTTCGAACGTGTTGCAGGCGTTTGCCTGCCTTTGCAACCTATTTCTGTGTTTCCGCATCGCATCTGCCGGCCGATCGTCTTCAAATCTCTCTCACCGTTGCCGCGCGCCACCCGAGAAAAGCCAGAATGCGGCTCGCATGATCGACCAGTTTTATCAAATTCCGTATGAAGAGATGCTTCCCGAGTACCGCAAGAAACGGCAAGGCGATTGAGTAAAGGGGGATTGCAATGATTGATCGTGCGATATTTCTCATCCGATGCACGGGGCGCTTCGGGAAGCTGCTCCCCCGGATTGATGCACGGTGCAGGAGGTATTTTATGCTGCAGCGGGATGCAGGAACCAGTTCATAGACTTCCGCTTCATTACACCACACAAACACATGCCCTTTTTCCATCATCCTTCTGAAAAAATCGATATCCTCGCTTCCCGTTCCAAATACAGGGTTGAAGACCTCGGGGATTCCTTCCACGATCCGTCTTTCGAGCAGGACATTTCCCGTTCTTGTTTGTGTCCAGTCCATTTTATAACCCGTTTCATATGTCGGCCGGTCAAAGAACTTTCCTTTAACCGCCCATTCCGGCGGTTCGTGCTCGAAGTAGGGTCGAACCGGCCCAAGTACGCCATTCACCCGGTACGTCTGATAGGCCTTGAAGAGATTGCACAGCCAATCCTCCGCCGGATACTCGTCATCATCAAAAAACGCAATGAGGTCGCCCGAACTGTTTTCAACGGCCTTGTTCCGCGCCAGTGCAATGTTCTGCTCGGGTTCGACACAATAGAGGATTTTCAACGCCGATCCGTTTGCGCACGCCGCTACCGCCTCCCTTGCAGACTCCGCCCGATCATTGTCTACAATCACCACCGAATACGAGAAGAGATCCTCGGTACGTTGATGCCCCAGTTTCTCCAATGCCCGCTTCAGCAGCTGTGGCCTCTTGAACGTGCAGATACAGACGCTAATATGGCTTCGCTCTTCAACCATTTCCATGCTCACCAGAGGAGCCTTCGCCTTTGGATGAATTGCCTTCCCGATGATCGTGAGAGCATCCGGCTGAACAGGCGATTCACAGGGAAGAAAAATTGCCGAGTTTCAGTCTGCTCAGCCACTGGAGATACTCCTCCCCCATCAGATGCGCATACTCGGCCTCTTTCGCGGGGTGCGTCATGAGTTCGACCGTTTCGTCCGCGGCCAACTCGGCAACAAGCGTCATGCGGTTCTCTTCGAGGCAGTGGGCGAGAGAAAAGAAGTACCTTGTCGTTCGATACCTGCGCTCCAGCACGAGGTCGATCAGTCGCCGATAGGTTCTGTTCATCACGTTTCTCTCGCCCGGCAGAAAATGCCAACTCCTTCTGACTTTTTCCTGGCGCGGAATGATCCGGTCAAGCAACATGTTCATGCAAAGGTGGAGGTGCCAGTGGCCATTGATGTGCGACGGTGACCTCCCGTACAGGCGGCAGTATTCTTCAACCTGTGCCCGGTAGAGATAGTGGAATTCTTTCCGCAAACCCGGGTTGTACAGGACGCGCGCATACTTGCTTCGCGTGGTGAACTGGATGACGCGGTCATGATACTTCCGCAGCGTCTCATTTTGACAACTTCCCGTGAACGGCAGAGAAAAATTCAAGTGCAGTCCGACATCCATGTGTGCGTTTTTAGCCAGATCCGCGGCTCTTGCCGAATCCGACATGAACATCATTGCGCTCACCGACGTGATCCGGCCTGCCGCAAAGCAGGCAAGAGACGTGTCTGTCTGTGCCGGGGAGCGACCCCAGTCGTCGGCATTCACGATGATCATAGATTATACATTCCTAGGCTCTCTCCGCCAGCGTTCGTTGTGTCAGTTCGCTGGTCAGGATCCGGTGTATCGCACTGGTATAATTCTCTTTCCCGCTGATATGGCCGTTGACCATCTTCTCCAGGCGGGACCCGTTCAGGTAGGGTCTTTTGAGCGTTTTCGGGTCAAGCAGGACGTCACGCAAGTACCGATGCAGCCTGTCGCGGTACCACACCCGGAAATGGTAGAATTTGTGGCGGCCCAGAAAGAGTTTTTCAAAATGGAAAGGGGCAAAGAAATGATCGAGGGCCGCTATCCATTGCGGCATGCCATAGTCATAAGCCCATTCCGCCTTGAACGTGAATTCATCGTACATATGTCTGCAACGCGTCACCAGCGGCATCGGCTCGAACAGGAGACCGCGATCCGTCGGGATCCGCGCAAGACTTGCACTGCCCCCCGCGATCAACCGCAAGGCGAGCCGATTGCTTGCAGCCAGTTCCGGCGGCGCCTGGTACATCAGAGAGACCAGGTCATTATCAAGAAAGGGAGAGCGCATGGTCAGTTGAGACTGCTCAACGGACAACCTCGAGTAGTGATGCCAGGGAACCTGCTTAAATGCGATAAATGACAGTTTGTGGACCTGCAGCTCGTGGGCAAAGGTTGCGACAGCCTGCTCAGCAAGCTTGCCGAATCCTTCTTCCAGGATCCCTCCCTGCGGAATGCCCGCCCGGAATGCCACTCCCCGCCTGACAATTTCAGACCCGTAATTTCCTGTCAGTCTAACCGGGGTGATCCGCTTTGCGAGCCTGTTGACATACAGTTCCACGGATCCGGTCACATCCATCGTGCCGTCCGATATATAAACGGCTTTTTCGACCAACTCCGGGTATTCTTTAAAATATCGGTCGGCGACGGTTATCGTCTCGTGAGGCTGTTGACACAACTGGGCGACCCGGCGCGCGATCTTCACATCAGCACAATCACGATAGTGGCTTCCAAAGGAGAAGCAGGGCAGACTACCCGGGGCCCGCTTCGCCCACGCCATGATCATGCGTCCGTCCAATCCGCCCGTCAGGGACATGCCCACCTTCCCCTTTCCGCGAAAGTATCGTGGAAGGATGCGGGCGAATGTATTCTCCAGCTTCCCATAAAATTCGTCGCCGCTCAGCACCGGTTGCTCTTCCCAGGATTCATGATGGAAGTAACTCGCTTTTTTTACGCCATTCCTGCCATCATGCATCCACGCGGATCCGCCGGGAAGCAAGGATATCTTTCGAAACAGCGTTCTATTCTGCAAAACACAACCGCAGGAGAATGTCTCTGCCAGGCTGTTGAAATCCAGGCAGCGCAACTCCGGCAACGCCTTCAGGAGGGCCTTGGCCTCAGATGAAAAATACAATCCGCTGGCATTCTCATGATAGTAAATCCGGTTCAGCCCATACCGATCATTGAAAAGAACGACCATCTTCTTGCGGAGATCCACCAGCACGCCGCTGAACCAGCCATTGAGCATCTCGACAAACTTGAGCCCCCTGTCTTCATACAGATGAACGAGGTAGCTCGCATTCTCCGGATCAAATTCATGGCCTTCGGCCCTGAGCCTTTCGATTTCGGCCTCATCGAGGAAGTCTTCGCCAGAAAAAATCAGGCAGATCTCCTTCGTCTCATTCCACACCGGCATGCAGTCCGCAAACGACCCTCCGTGACAGACCCACCCCAGCCAAAGCCTGTGGGACTCGTTGATGTAAGTCCCCGACGTATAGCTGGGCTCGTGCATCATGCTCGCCGTCATCCGGCGAAGCGATTCGCCCATGAACTCGGACGCGCCCTTTCCGAAAATACCAACGATTCCCGGCATACGATCTCCCCGATAATCAATGTAGAATTACTCTGCAGGATTGAAGCGGCGCAGCGAGACTGCAAGGTTCACGGAAGTGAAAGGAGGGGGGCATCCGTTAAATGCAATTCAGCCGATGATCGGCTGCGATGCTGCGTCTATCCGAAGGCCGGGTGGCCTGGCTTTTCCTGGAGCCGGCGGGAGGAATTGAACACTCCATACGCTGAATACAATTCAGCCGCTCTGACGTTGAGCTACACCGGCGATTCCTGATGTCCGTCTATCGG
>JAGFXO010000039.1 GCA_017861285.1 Geobacteraceae bacterium
GAGGGAACAATCGGCAAGCTGGTTAATGACGATACCTTTTACCGGGACGCGAAAAGCGCAATGGCCAATATGGACGGCAGCATGAAGGACCTGAAGGACATAGCCGGAAAAATCAATCGTGGCGAAGGCACCATGGGCAAGCTGGTCAACGATGAGGCCCTCTATACCGAATTCAAGGATGCTTCGAAGAACATCAAGGAGATAACCCAGAAAATCAACAATGGTCAGGGTACCCTTGGGAAACTGCTCAACGAAGATACGCTGTATCGGGATGCCACTGCCACTCTGAAGAAGACGGAGAAGGCGGTTGAGGGGCTTGGAGACAGCGGTCCCATATCGGTCCTGGGGAGTGTCGTGGGGACCCTGTTCTAGGACACTGAGATTACCAATACGGATGATGCTTCAACAGTGCGGGAAACGGCGCGGCCAAAATCGCGCCGTTTCCCGTTATAGCGTGCCGGATCGCTGCCTTTTTTTGCCCGGACTATCTGAATCCAAAAATCTTTCTCGGAGAGGAACATGACAGATTTCTTGCAGGTGCTTGCCGGGAGCGTAGTAATGCGTCCCTATGTATTTATTTTTCTGGCGGCATACCTTTTTGTGGCAATAGTGCATATCGGATGGCGGAAAACCCTTTGTTTCACGATAATCGGCTACCTCATAGCCTTTCTGTCCGAATACAGTTCAATTCATAACGGCTTTCCCTATGGCTGGTATTTCTACATCGACACAACCAGGCACCAGGAACTGTGGATTGCAGGAGTGCCGTTTTTCGATTCCCTTTCATACGTGTTTCTGACCTATTGCAGTTACACCACTGCGCTTCTTGTGGTATCTCCCGTAAAGGTATGGCGCTGGAATTTTGCCTTGCTTGAGACGCGGCGCATTCGCAGGTCCTTTTCCGTATTGTTACTCGGGTCTCTGTTCCAGGTATTTCTCGACATCATTATCGATCCGGTGGCATTGCAGGGTCATCGCTGGTTTCTCGGCCAGATTTACGGCTACAGGGAGACGGGGGTACATTTCGGGGTGCCGCTGTCAAATTATATCGGCTGGTGGTTGGTAAGCGTCATTCTCGTCCTGACATTGCAGATAATTGACAGAATTGTTGGCAGGAACGCGAAAAAACCTTCAGGAATGAAAGATATTCCGTTCAGATCACTTTTTGGACCGGCTCTCTATATCTCCGTACTCATTTTCAACCTGGCAATTACCCTAATGATAGGAGAGCGGCTCCTGGCTGTAACCGGTATTTTCATTTTCACTCTTCCGATTGCGATCGTCATGGTGCTCCTGGTCCGGAGGGCAAACCGCTACAGCAGGGAGGAGTTGTCGGAGCATCTGCAAGATTTTCCCCATTCGCCGGTATCCGGGGGAAAGTCGTAATCGCTCGCTGCCAGTACCATGATCGCGGATGCCAGGTTGCGTCCGGCAATCCCGGCATTTCTTGCCAGCCGTATCAACTGTGGAATTATCCGCGGTTTCCGGGCGATCGCCCGGAGTATTCTGGATATCCGGATATTCATTTCGCTGTCCGAAAACTGGTCAAGGCTGAAACCGAGATCCTCATCCGCGGCGTCGCTGACTGCACGGATTGCCAGCAGGGGAGTACTTCTGCGGGCTGCTGCTTGAGCCACCGCCCATGTTTCCATGTCAAGGACAGGATTCGTCATGTCCCGGGGGAGGGTTCCGCGGAGGGCCTTTTTGTCAAGTATAGTGTCCGCCGTGAGGAAATCTCCTTCCACAACCTTGAAGCCGTTTTTAGCGCCAATGGATTCCACCGCGAGCCACATGTCCCGGGGTAAGGGAAAGACAGCTGACTCCGCGCAGCTTGAATGTCTTCCCCCATACAGAATGCTTCTTCGGGCAATGGCCAGGTCGCCTGCCGACATGCCGGGCTTTACAGCTCCTCCAAAGCCGAATGATATCATCACATCGACTCTCTCCGAAGCAAGGAGCGTTTCCGCTGCCCTTTCCGCCCGCCTGATGCCGATGCCCGATTCAAGCAGCAGGCATCTGTTTCCGGCAACCCGGAACTGGTACAGGGGAACCCCCCCCAACGACATTTTCTCGTATTTGCCGGCTTTTTTCAGCAGTGGCCTGATTTCATCGGGCATCGCCGCAATAAGTCCTATTGTAGTATTCCCCATATCAATCCTCTGGTTCCCGAATGCCGGAAATGTATCAGAGATAGTTTTATTCTTCAACCATGGAACAGGCTATTGAAGATTTCCCCGGGGATTTTTTCCGGAATGAGGGAAATGAGGGAATTCCGCCTTCCGTTGCGCAGGGGCTTTAACCTTGACAAAAAAGACTCCTCCTTATATGCTAACATATTGATTTGCATACAAGAATAGTTCTGCAGGAGTATTGGATGAAGCCCTTGTTTCTGAATCCGCCTACCTTTGAAGACTTTGACGGCGGTGCCGGTGCGCGGTATCAGGCGTCCCGTGAAGTTACGTCCTTCTGGTATCCCACATGGCTCTGTTTCCCGGCGGGAATGATCGAAGGCAGCAGGGTCGTGGATGCCCCTGTGCAAAGGCTTACCCTGGACGATTGCCTGGAAATCGCCCGGGAATATGACATGGTGGTAATGTATACATCCACGCCAACCCTCCGAATCGACATAGAAACCGCCCGCAGTATCAAAGAGCAGAATCCTTCGACAATCATCGTCTTTACCGGCCCCCATGTTACGGTCCTACCCAAGGAATCGCTCGAGCTTGCCAATGGAGCGGTTGACGTTGTCTGCCGCGGAGAGTTCGATTACTCGGTGAAGGAACTTGCGGAAGGAATGGCATGGGACGAAATTGACGGCATCAGCTTCATGAGGGAAGGGACCGTCGTGCATACGGTTGAGCGTAAACCTGTCGAGGACCTTGATGCCCTCCCGTTTGCCAGCCAGGTGTATCTGCGTGATCTTCCGGTGAACGAATATATCATACCGCACTTTCTGCATCCGTTCGTTTCGATTTATTCCAGCCGCGGTTGTCCCTCGAAATGCATCTATTGCCTGTGGCCGCAGACTTTTTCCGGAAGGAAAATGCGTTCCCGAAGCCCCGAAAACGTCTACAGGGAAGTAAAGTGGATAATCGACAATATACCCGGGATCCGGGAGATCTCGTTCGATGACGATACCTTTACCGCCGACAGGAACCATGCACGCGAAGTTGCGGAGATGATCAAGCCTCTCGGCATTTCCTGGACCATAAATGCCAGGGCCAACTGCGATTATGAAACGCTGCGCATCATGAGAGATGCCGGGTTGCGGCATGTGGTAGTCGGCTACGAGAGCGGCAACGAGCAGATCCTGAAAAATATCAAGAAAGGCGTCACCAAGGCCCAGGCCATCGAATTTACCCGCAACTGCAAGAAGCTCGGCCTTTCGATCCACGGGGCATTCGTCATGGGGTTGCCGGGTGAAACGAGGGAGACAATCAGGGAGACCATCGAGTTTGCCCGCTGTCTGGACCTGAATTCCATCCAGGCTTCCCTCGCGTCTCCCTATCCGGGAACAGAGTTTTACGAGCTGTGCAAAAAGGAGGGGTGGATTTCATCCGATAGCTTTATCGATGAGACCGGTCACCAGACCTGTGTCATAAACTATCCACACCTTTCCAGCAGGGAAATATTCGATGCCGTGGAAATCTTCTATAACAAATTTTATTTCCGGCCGAAATACATCTTGCGCAGTATCGTGAAAATGATCAGTAACGGTGAGGAAAGGAAGAAGATGCTGAAGGAAGGCAAGCAGTATATGGCCTATATGAAAAAACGGAAGCTGGTCCGCGGATAACCCCGGCCGGCCGATTCTATACGCACCATGAAAGAGCTTATTGTAAACGCAGATGACTTCGGCCTTTCCGAAGGGGCGAACCGGGCGATCATTGACTCCTACCGGGAGGGCATCCTCACAAGCGCTTCGCTCATGGTCGGTGGGGCCGCCTTCAAGCAGGCCGTGTCTCTTGCGCAGGAGAACGCCGGCCTTCAGGTCGGGCTCCATCTGAACCTGGTACAGGGGCGTTCCACACTTCCCCCGGAGGATATCCCCGGACTTGTCGATGGGAAGGGGAACTTCACCGATAACGCCGTCAAGGCAGGGATGAGCTATTTTTTCGATACTGCGTTGAGAAATGAGTTGTACCGGGAAATCGAAGCGCAGATCGGCGCATTTCTAATGACCGGCATGAGCCTTACTCACATAGACGGACACTTGAACATTCACATGCATCCGGTAATTTTCGACATTCTTCTCGAACTGATGCCGAAATACGGCGTTGCCAGCTTCAGGCTCACCAGGGAAAAGCTGCTGCCGAACCTTGCCGTTGACAGGCGCAGGATACCGGGTAAGATTGCGGATGCCGTTATTTTCTCCTGCCTCGCGAGCCGGTGCAGGCCCCACCTTGAGAAGTTCGGCATTCAATTTGCCGCTGAAGTGAAAGGCCTGTTGAATTCCGGCCGCATGACGGAGAATTATCTGCTCGATACCCTCGAAAGCCTTGGCGAAGGAGTGACCGAAATCTATTTCCACCCCGGATGTTACCCGTGCGCTGAATTGCGAGGGCCGATTCCTGGCTACCTTCATGAAAAGGAACTGCAGGCATTGAAAAGCTCCAGAGTAAGAGAAAAGATGACATTGCTCGGCATACGGCTGAGGAACTACAGGGGAGAGAGAAAATCGTATGCTTAAAACGGTTATTGTAATGCTTCTTGCGGTTACCGCCGGCACTGTGGGAGATATTCTGCTGACAAAAGGGATGAAGGAGTTAGGGGATCTTTCGGCGATGAACCTGAAAGGAATCCTGAATGCAGCATACCAGGCACTTACCAGTCCCAAGCTGATTTTCGGTACGGCTATGCTGGCGGTATTCTTTTTTCTCTGGCTGGCGGTGCTTTCCTGGGAGGACCTCTCCGTTGCCCTGCCGATGCAGGCGTTGAACTACGTTCTTGTCGCCTTTCTGTCGCAGTATTTCCTGGGTGAAGTCGTCACTCCCATGCGCTGGGCGGGCACTATCCTGGTGTGTGCCGGGGTTATTCTGATTACAAAAAGCAGTGTCCCCTGATGGGGCACAAGGGGGTCTCATGACAAAACCGGTTATCGCGGAAATTTTCATTATCGGCAACGAAATACTTATCGGCGACATTCAGGATACCAATACCAACTGGATGTGCAAGGAAATCAGCAACCTTGGCGGGTATGTTTCCAGGGCAACGGTTTTGCGCGACGAACTCGACGTCATTGCCGCTGAAATAAATGCGGCACTGAAGCGGGGTCCTGAAGTGATCTTCACTTCCGGAGGTCTCGGACCCACGGCCGATGACCTTACCCTGGCCGCTGTCGCCAAAGGTGCCGGTGTTGAGATAAAACTGCATGAGAAAGCACTGGAGATGGTAAAGGAGCGCTACGATGAGTTTTTCGCCAGGGGAATCATGGCTCAGGGCGGGTTGAACCCCGCAAGGGAGAAAATGGCGTGGTTGCCGGAGGGCGCCGTGCCGCTGGACAACCCTGTCGGTACAGCGCCCGGGGTCCTGTTCCGTAGCGGAGGGACAACCATGATCAGCCTGCCGGGGGTCCCCTCGGAGTTGAAGGGAATATTCGGCTCTTCGCTCCAGTCGTTCCTGAAGGAGACATTCAGCAACGGCATATCGCTTATGCGCACCATAACTGTGCGATGCAATGATGAATCAGTCATGGAGCCGGTGCTCAGCAGGGTCGTATCCGGCCATCCAAATGTATATATCAAGTCCCTGGCAAGGACTATCGGTGAGACGCCGGAGCTCGATATCTCCCTTACCGCGGTGGGCTCTGACCAAAACTTGCTGGATAATCTTCTTGATGCCGCAATGCGGGATCTTAAGGATGGTCTGTCATCCATCGGAATTGTACACCGGGATAAATGCTGAGAATGAATAGTCTTTTGTAAGGTTTCGAAGTATGAGGGTGCTCTGCCGAACCTGATGCCCCGATCTGAATCATGGAGAGAAATGCAGCCTTCCGGGCTGCTTTTTTTACAGGTTGAAACGTATACACTTGACTCCATGCAATCGGCAAAAAATACTTTATAATTCCATGATATGGAACTTTCGGACAATTCGTTACAAGTTTTGCGGGCCAGGTACCTGCTGAAGGGTGAAAACGGAGAGATCATCGAGTCCCCCTCTCAGATGTTCAGTCGTGTTGCCCATTTTGTCTCCAGGGTCGAGACCGCATATCAAGAAGACTCGGCACACTGGGAAGAGCGTTTCCGTGAGCTGATGGTATCCATGAAATTCCTGCCAAACTCCCCCGCTATCATGAATGCCGGGAAACCAGAGGGCCAGCTTGCCGCATGCTTCGTGCTCCCTGTGGAAGACTCCATGAAAAGCATCTTCGATACCCTCAAGAATGCTGCTCTCATCTTGCAAAGCGGCGGCGGAACAGGCTTCTCCTTTTCCCGTCTGAGACCGAAGTTCGATGTTGTCCGCTCTACCGGCGGTATTGCCAGTGGTCCGGTGTCTTTCATGAAAATTTATAATGCCGCTACCGAGGTCATCAAGCAGGGAGGCGCACGACGCGGCGCCAACATGGGGATTCTGCGGGTCGACCACCCGGATATCCTGGAATTTCTGACGATAAAAAGGAACGAAAATGAGCTCGTAAATTTCAATATCTCTGTTGCCGTACCTGATTCTTTTATGGAAGCCCTCTCCCTGGATGGAGAATATGAACTGATTAACCCGAGAACGGGAAAGAGTGCAGGGAAACTCAAGGCGAGCGCGGTGTTCGGAGAGATTGTCGAGAGTGCCTGGGAAACCGGAGATCCCGGCCTGGTTTTCATCGACCGGATGAACGAGTCGAATCCGACGCCACAGTTAGGACAGTTTGAAAGCACCAATCCCTGTGGCGAGCAGCCGCTCCTTCCCTATGAAGCGTGCGTACTTGGTTCGATGAATTTGTCAAAATATGTGAAAAACGGCGAAGTGAATTACCCGCAACTCGAAGATGATGTGTTCACCGCGGTTCGTTTCCTGGATGACACCATTGATGCCAACGCATACCCTGTTCCTGCTATCGAGCAGATGCACAAGGGAAACAGGAAAATTGGCCTTGGGGTCATGGGGTGGGCGGATATGCTGGTTCTGCTTCGAATTCCATACAACCACAAAGATGCCTTCGAGCTTGCACGCACGATCATGCGCTTTATCAGCATGAAATCCAGGGAAGCGTCGGTGGAACTGGCGGAAGAGCGGGGGGTGTTCCCGAATTTTCTCGGCTCGGTGTTTGACGCTCCTGGCATGCCCAGGGTGCGCAATGCGACTACAACCACCATAGCTCCAACCGGAACCCTTTCAATGATCGCCGACTGTTCGAGCGGGATAGAACCACTCTTTGCCGTGGCATACAAGCGGCTTGTAATGGATACGGAAATTGTGGAAGTAAACAGGTACTTTGTCGATTTCGCCCGGGAATGCGGTTTCTATTCCGATCAGCTCATGGATCTGGTCTTGAGGAAAGGGTCCCTGACGAGCGTCAAAGGGATTCCGTCCGACGTGAAAAGATTGTTCCGTACCGCCCTTGAAATTCCCTTCGAAGATCAGATTGAAATGCAGTCGGCATTTCAGGAATACACTGACAATGCGGTTTCCAAGACAGTAAATCTCCCTCACCGCGCCAAAAGGGAAGACGTGGCCAAGGCCTATATGCTGGCCTACCGGAAAGGCGTCAAGGGGATAACGGTTTTCAGATATGGGGCAAAACGGGGAACGCTTGTCAGGTTTGCAGACACGGATTAATTCCCTGCTTCCCCTTCAACCTCGAAAAGAAGTTTACCCACAGGATGAGCAGTTATTCCTGTTCATCAATGCACATGCCAGGAAATCAGAAGTTTTCAGGTTCAATGGTAAAGCAGAACTCCACATCGGTATGATTATCCGGACTGCCGTTATAGGTGCGTTCGATAAAGGTCAGGGTATGTTCAGAATCCACGACTACCAGCGTGGAGGAACGTGTTCCGTAAGAAGGGCCGCTGACGAATATGGACGAAAGTATCCGCTCTTTCTCTATTCCCGCGCCGGTGTCGGGAAGCTGGCTGTCGACCGCCCTGGTCCGGTCAGCCAGTAATGCGAACAATGTATCCCGTGAAGGTTCAGGTTCCGATGCGAGTATCTGTCGCAGGGTGTCCTTCCCCCGTTGCGTTTTCGGCCAGGGGCTGTCCATTTGGTGGTTGCCCTGGCCATGTATCCCGGCGGGGATGACGGTATGACCGGTGCCGCTGTTGGAATAATGGTGCAGTTGTCGAATGTTCCCGAAAATCAGGCTGAAACCGTTGTAGAGGTGGCCTTTCCGCTTCAGCGTTGTCGCATAGTCATCAGCGGAAATATCACTTTTTAGAAAATTCGTCACCAGAAAGCCGCGAGAGGGTGCATCGGCCCGAACCGTCTGCATTTCGCGGTGATTAACCAGTGCCGCAACTCTGCCCGTTCGTGTCACTCCGAGCCAAGTCCCGCCACAGCGAATATCCCTGCCGGCAAGCACCTGGGGAGCGTCATCCCAGAATACGGCTGATGCACTGGGACGGTCATAAAATTCATCCCGGTTTGCGGCAAGAACCAGCGGATATCCTGGGTGCCATTTGTGTGCAAAAAGTATGAGGCACATGGGTTTTTAATTTTCAGCCGTCTCGTGACCCGGCAATTACTTGCCGGCCGTTATCAACTGCCTTCTCACCAGTGTGAAGCGGAGAGGCTTCGGCTGGCCGGACCTGCGAATGGTCAGGACTACCTTTGTCCCTTCTCTTCCCCGAAGACGTTTCTCTACCATTTCCCCGAAACTGCTTCCTTTCGTCAGCTTGCCGTCTATGGCCGTAATCACGTCATCCAGACGTATGCCTGCCCGATGAGCCGGTCCGCCGGCAACCAGTTGCCGAACCCGTATTTCCCCGTCAGGCGACGGGACTCCGTCAATTCCTACCCCCCCGAATCTCGCGCTCCTCTCTGCACCGGAACAAACAACCTGGGAAAGAAAAAAGAAAGCAGACAAAAAAACAATTTTTCTCATAAGATTCCTTTTGAAGAACTATAACGCAATCATTATTGAAGGTCAAAACCAATGTGGCATGGAAAGGTTTTACCGTGAAACATCAAACAGTGATTGTGCTGATGTCTCTTTATTGGGTATACTCGATATGTGATGACTCTCTCTGAAAGCCAGAAGAGAATCTTCAATACCGGTGTCGATGGAGAAATGCTGCATGGAAAAGAGACTGAGGGTCAGGGAAATACTTACCCGGGGAGAGGTCGGCAGTGAAATAATGGTGAAGGGGTGGGTACGTACTGTCAGGGAAGGCAAGAACGTTACGTTTCTTGCGTTGAATGACGGTTCATGCATGGCGGCCCTGCAGATCGTTGTGGAACCGGGTGCCCCCGATTATCCGGAAATATGCGGCCTCGGCACCGGCAGTGCCGTCATGGTCAGAGGTATTCTGGCGGAATCTCCGGCATCGGGGCAGAATGTGGAATTGCATGCCTGTGAAATTACCATAACGGGGCGCTCCGACGAGAGTTATCCCCTGCAGAAAAAACGGCACTCGTTCGAGTACCTCCGAAGTATTGCCCATTTGCGGCCGCGCACCAATACCCTGGGGGCCGTCTTCCGGGTAAGGTCATCGATTGCGCAGGCAATTCACCGCTTCTTCTGCGATCGGGGATTCCTCTATGTGCATACACCCATCATAACCGCCAATGATTGTGAAGGGGCGGGCGAGATGTTTCGGGTTACCACGATGGATCCGTGCAAGCCTCCGCTGGTTGAAGGCAGAGTTGATTATTCCGCGGACTTTTTCGGCCAGAGCACGGGGCTTACCGTCAGCGGCCAACTGGAAGGCGAGCTGTTCGCGCTGGCTTTTTCCGATATCTATACGTTCGGTCCGACTTTTCGCGCGGAAAATTCCAATACCGCCCGGCACGTGGCCGAGTTCTGGATGATCGAGCCGGAGATGGCATTTGCCGATCTCATGGCGGATGCCTCACTTGCCGAAGAATTTTTCAGATATCTGTGCAGACACGCACTGGAGAATTGCAGGGAGGATCTCGAGTTCTTGAATCAGTACGTCGAAAAAGGCCTGGTGACGAGGCTTGAAAGTATTGCCGATGCTTCCTTTGCCATGATGGAGTACAGGGAGGCGGTCGAGCGGTTGACAAAGGTTTCGGGACAATTCAAGTATCCGGTTGAATGGGGCCTTGACCTGCAGACCGAACACGAGAGGTATATCACGGAGAATATCGTCGGGGGACCGGTCTTCATTGTTAATTACCCGAAAGACATCAAGGCGTTCTATATGCGTTTGAATGATGATGGCCGAACCGTGGCGGCGATGGACATGCTGGTTCCGAAGGTAGGGGAGATAATCGGGGGCAGTCAAAGGGAAGAGCGGATTGATCTGCTTGAAAAACGCATGACAGAAATGGGCATCAGTCATGAAGGGCTGTGGTGGTACCTTGACACCCGACGCTGGGGCTCCTGTCCGCACGCAGGTTTCGGGCTCGGTTTCGAGAGGCTGATTATGTATCTGACCGGCATGGAAAATATCAGGGATGTCATACCTTTTCCCCGGACTCCGGGGCATGCCGAATTCTAATGTTTCACAGGTGCTGAAATATCGGGAGAATTTCCATGCATGTCTTTTCCATACAGTTTCACCTGCACCTTCCCAGCCAGTCTCTCAAGGGGAAGAGGGGCATCGTTAAAAGTATTCTTGCCCGGGCAAGGAACAGCTTCAATGTTTCCGCTGCTGAAGTAGGTCTGCATGACGTTCACGGTTCAACCCGGCTTGCCTTCGTAACGGTAAGCGAGGATCCCGTCAAGGCACGCCGTGTCCTCGAGCAGCTCGAAGAATGGCTCGTTGAAGAACGGCCCGATATCGATATTGTGGATGTGTATATTGAAGCAAGATAAGGTGGTTCAGAGTTGAATGTGAGGTGACGCCCCCATGAGAATACTTGCACTGTCTGCCGATAATTTTGAAGATTCCGAACTGCTGGTTCCATACTACAGGTTTCTGGAGGAAGGATACCCGGTGGAAATAGCCTCCATACGCCAAGGCACAATAACCGGTAAACATGGCTATGAGGTCAATGCTGGTAAATCACTGGGAGAAATTGACCCTGCCGATTTCGATATGCTTCTCCTTCCGGGAGGAAAGGCGCCCGAAACAATTCGGAAAGAGCAGAGGGCAATCGAAATTGCCAGACATTTTTTTGCTGCCGGCAAGCCTGTGGCCGCCATCTGCCATGGCCCCCAAATCCTTATCAGTGCGGGACTTTTGCGTGGCAGGCATGCAACCTGTTATAAATCAGTGGCACAGGAGATGAAAGCAGCCGGAGCACTCTATGCGGACAAGGAAGTTGTTGTAGACAGCAACCTGATTACCTCGAGGCAGCCGTCGGACATTCCAGCCTTCATGAGGGAAATAATGAAGAAAATCAGGAAATGATTGGGTGAGTGCTTTGAGAATAAGTGATTTTTCATGGAGAGAGAAATATTTGTAGTAGAGTTTGATATCGCGGAGGAGCGTTGAAGAGATTTTATCTGAAGACGATAAATATGGCATGGATTATGTTGGTCCTGTCGATCATTCTGTATGAAGTTGATTATCTTGTTTCCGGAAAAGCGTTGGACATTGCATTCGGTTTTCTAGGAAACCTTGCCTTCTTGCCTATTTATGTGCTGTTTGTGACACTCATTATCGAGAGGATCCTGAGGGAGCGGGAGAAACTGAACATCAGGCAGAAAATGAATATGGTTATAGGGGTCTTTTTCAGTGAGGTGGGTACCGCGCTGATGGGGGATTACTCTCACTTTCTGGCGAACCGCAATGAATTTGCTGCACAACTAAGGGTAGGGCCGCAATGGACAAACAGGGATTTCGCTGAAGCGGAAAATTTCCTGAAACTTCACCAGATTGAAATTGATTGCCGGTTGGGAGACCTTGCCGAACTTAAAAAATTCCTGATCGCAAAGCGCAATTTCATGCTTGGACTCCTGGAAAATCCGAATCTCCTGGAACATGACGATTTTACCGACCTGCTCTGGGCTGTCTTCCACCTGACCGAAGAGCTCGACGCAAGAGAGAATTTGGAAGAATTGCCCCAATCGGACCTCGACCATCTTGCTTCGGATATCCGCAGAGTCTTTCACGCACTTACACGTCAGTGGGTGCTCTACATACAGCACCTCAAGGCGGATTATCCATATCTGTTTTCCCTTGCCCTGCGAAAGAATCCCATGAATCCGGACGCTCGGGTAGTGGTAATGTAATGTGGAGCTTGATAACAGGTATTTCTGGGAAAACGCCATGAAGGCATGACATAATTTTTCCTGATTAGTATTAATCTTCCGCAGCTTGAGCATTAACAACGAACGATAGCCTGTATTGATATCCACCCCTCACCCGGCGCCGTGCGCCACCCTCTCCCTCATGGAGAGGACATGGCCTACCATCCCTTCTCCATGGGGGAGAAGGTGACCCGTAGGGGCGGATGAGGGGGTAGCGGAAGATTGGTGATAATCAGATAATTTTTAAACCTGGAGGGAGGCAAGAATGTATCGGGATGTGTATGAGAAGCCCATGTCTGTGGAAGGGCAGCTTCCGTTTGAACTGCCTGACTGGATTGCCTGCGCACCTTTCGAGGAGTACTTGGGAATGAAGATAGAGGAAGCCCGTGATGGCAGGGCTGTCCTGACCATGCCGTTCCTTGTCAAACTTGCCCAGGGCAAGGGGCTCATGCACGGCGGGGCGATTACCGCTCTGGCGGATACCGCGGTTGCCATGGCGATAAAAAGCGTGCTTCCCGAAGGGAGCCATTTTGTGACCGTTGAGTTGTCCCTGATGTTTCATGCGCCGGTAAAGTGCGGGACGGTCCGGGCGGTAGCATGGATCGCCGAGCGTGACGACAGATCCATACAAGGGATCGCCGAGGTTTATGATGAGAACGGAGTCAAAACCGCTACTTTTCACTCTGCTTTCAGGGTCAAGCGGCAACAGGCCGTTTGAAGGCCCGCGAATCGTAAATCCTGCAAGGCATGCATACAGGTGGCTTCTCAGTGACCGGCCGCGGCTCCCCAGAGTTCCTTGAGGCGCCTGTCACGGCCGCAGTTGTACCGGTAAAGTTTATAGCGGACCGGGTTCTTTTCGTAATAGTTCTGATGGTAGTCTTCGGCGGGGTAGAATGTGGCTGCAGCGGTGATTTCGGTGACGATGGGTCCCTTGAAGGGTTTCGATTTTGCCAGCGCAAGTTTTGAGTTTTCGGCAAGCTTTCTCTGTGCCTCGTTGTGGTAGAAGACAGCCGTCCTGTACTGGTTGCCGGCATCGCAGAACTGCATGTTCGGGGTGGTCGGATCGATATTGTGCCAGAATACGTCCAAGAGCTTTGCGTAGCTGATTTTTGCAGGGTCGTAGACAATCTGCACCGCTTCGGCATGTCCGGTCCATCCGGCCGACACTTCTTCATAGGTGGGGCCCTTCTTATTCCCGCCGGTGTAGCCTGAAGTGGTCGACAAAACCCCTTCCAGCTTGTCGAAGGGAGGCTCCATGCACCAGAAGCACCCGCCCGCGAAGGTTGCCTTTTCCGTGCGGGGAGTTTTTTGAGGTTGTGCAGCGTCTCCGGAAGTTGCGGCAGTTACTGCGAACAGCAGAAGGATTCCGGCTGCAGCCAGCATTTTGAACGAAATGCCCATCTCCTCCTCCTCTTTCACCAACCATTCGGCAAACTCTGAAGCCCATCAAAGGGCGTACGCGAGGTTCGCCCCTACAGTTTCGCCATGGTTTTGATCACCAATACGCGGAGATTTCCCCGGCCGGTGTTTTTCCAGCCACGCATTACGTTTGCCGGAACCTCGATGGCGGTGTCCTTTTCAATAAGCTTCTGCTCCTCTTCCACCTCCAGCAGGCCGGTCCCCTCAACCACATAGAAGATGACATCGAACGGATTGGCGTGCTTTGCCAGCGTTTCGCCCGGAGAGAATACCAGGTGGATCAGTTCGACATCCGGCCGTATGCACATTTTCCGTGCATCGATGTCAATGGGCACCCTTTCCGCGTCTTTCAGTTCGATAATTTTCATTCTGACCTCCCACCCAGGAAATTTGCCCGCCACCCTGGACTGCAGGCGGGTATGCAGCCGGAGTCCTCAGCGGTTAGGGGTACAATTGGAATAATTTACTCGGTCTTGATCAGCAGGCTCAGCAGAGAGCTGATGATGCTGAACACCAGGGCACCCAGGAACGCATACCAGAACCCGGCTATCATGAAGCCTTTCACAAGGAATGATGCCAGATAGAACATGAATCCGTTTACCAGCAGGGTAAACAAGCCCAGGGTTATTAGGTTGACCGGTAACGTCAGCAGTAGAATCAATGGCCTGAGAAAAGCATTCAGGAGACCGAGAACAAGCGCCGCGACGATAGCGGTGGTCCACATGTTGACGCTTATTCCGGGGACGATATTGACAACGGCAAAAAGGCTGATGGTGTTTATCACCCATCGCACCAGAAAACCCTTCATGGAGACCTCCTCACTGTTAAGGGTTTATGGGGATTTCTTCAAACAGTATATACTAAATTCTTCTTTTTTTTGCTTAAAATATTTTAAGCAAAATGTGCTGGGCTCGTAAAAACCGTCCCGGACTGACAGCGTGCGGCTGCATGCATTTGTCATCCACCTTCGCGGAATACTTGCTTGCAGGTAATCCTTTGATATAAATGTACTAGTGATTCCAGGTTCACATTATTGGCTGCCGGGAGTGTGATGATGAAAACATGTACAGTCGACAGAACAGGGCTCATGGATCGTGAGAGGGATGCCTGTGCCATTATTTGTTATGTGAACAAGGCGGGAAAACCTACGCATGGAAACCTGCAGCGCACCATAGAAGCTCTCGTGAAAATGGGGCATCGTGCCGGTGAGATCAACGGCGAAGGAGACGGCTGCGGGGTTCTTACCGATATTCCGAGGCCGCTCTGGAAGGAAATCCTCCTGGAGGCGGGAAAGGATCCGGACCTCGCCGAATCTCCCTCTTTTGCCGTTGGCCATTTTCTTGTCCCGACGGAAGTCCTGGCGGCAAATCCCGGGCTTCAGGAAGAGATCATCAGGAGATTCACTGCCAGGGGAGTTGACGTGCTGGTCGAACGTCCGGGACTGGTGCGCAGCGAAGTGCTTGCGACCAATGCTCGTCGCGGAGAACCATTTTTCTGGCAGGTCGCACTTACCTGTCGGGATGCCAGGAAAGCCCCTTCGCTGCTGTATGTGATCAAATCTGAGCTTGAGCAGGATTTCCCGATTCATGT
>JAGFXO010000118.1 GCA_017861285.1 Geobacteraceae bacterium
AAAAAAAGCTTTTACCAGATATGTTGCCACTTTGAAAGAACAAGAGATTTACTCCATGACAGATACCCCCGATATTCTGAAAAAAATAGTCGCTCACAAGAGGGATGAACTGGCTGCGATCAAGTCAAGGGCTTCAATAGCCGATCTTAAAGCCCGCATTTCGGACCTTCCCCGTGTAAAAGGTTTTCAGTCTTCCTTGCGGAAAGCTGATGAAGCAGGTAGAACGGCGGTCATAGCCGAGGTGAAAAAGGGCTCTCCGAGCAAAGGTGTAATCAGGGAGGATTTCGACCCGGTTGCCATAGCCGGAATTTATGCAGATAACGGGGCCGCATGTCTTTCTGTGCTGACCGACGAGAATTTTTTCCTCGGTAATCTTCGCTACCTGTCGGATATCCGCAAGACTGTCGACATCCCGCTGTTGCGAAAGGATTTCATTTTCGATCCCTACCAGATCGTTGAAGCCCGGGCTGCAGGCGCGGATGCCGTTCTCCTCATTGCGGCGATGCTTGACCTGCCTGCTCTGATGGACTTTTACTCCCTTGCCCGGGAGTTCGATCTCGATGTGCTGCTTGAAGTACACGATGAAAGCGATCTCGATATGGCACTGCGGACGGACTGTAGCCTGATCGGTATCAATAACCGTGATCTGCGCACTTTCGTGACAGACCTGGGAACGACGGAGCGTCTGCTGCGAATCATTCCCGAGGACAGGTTCGTGGTTTCCGAGAGCGGCATAAACAGCCGCGCCGATGTCGTGCGTCTGCGGAACGCCGGCGCTCGTGGCTTCCTCGTCGGGGAGTCGCTGATGCGTGAAGCGGACATCGGAACCAAGCTGAGGGAATTGCTGGGACAATAAGAATTTCGAACCGCGAAGTAGCGAGGCATGCAAAGGACCCGACATCAAGGCTCCCCGGGATTTCCAATATGTTCTACGCGGCTTCTCGGCTCCAGGATGTTGCAGTGAAATCGCTCCGAGGTATGGAAAATGAACACAAAAATTATGCTCAACGAAGATCAGATCCCGAAACAATGGTACAACATCATCCCTGACATGCCGGGACCGCTGGCACCGGTCATCAATCCCCGGACCATGCAGCCGGTTACTCCGGACGACCTGCTGCCCATATTCCCCATGGCTCTCATCGAACAGGAAGTGTCGACGAAGCGGTGGATCGCCATCCCCGACGAGGTTCGCGAAATCTACCGCCTCTGGCGGCCGACACCCCTGTACCGTGCCCGGAGGCTGGAGAAATACCTGGGCACCCCTGCCAAGATCTACTACAAGCACGAAGGGGTTTCTCCCGCCGGTTCCCACAAGCCGAATTCGGCCATTCCCCAGGCATGGTACAACAAGCAGGCCGGTATCCGCAGGTTGGCCACCGAAACGGGCGCCGGCCAGTGGGGGAGTTCGCTGGCCCTCGCATGCAATTTTTTCGGCCTGGAATGCACGGTATACATGGTCAAGGTCTCATGTTCCCAGAAACCGTATCGCAAGAGCATGATGCAATTGTGGGGAGCGCAGGTGATACCGTCTCCATCCGAGTTCACCAATGCCGGACGCTCAATCCTCGCCCACGACCCGGACAGCCCGGGCAGCCTTGGAATTGCCATTTCCGAAGCGGTTGAGGATGCGGCAAGTCATGCCGATACCAATTACACTCTCGGAAGCGTACTGAATCATGTATGTCTCCACCAGACCGTCATCGGGCTCGAGGCAAAGGCCCAGATGGAGATTGCCGGGGACTACCCCGACGTTGTCATTGCCTGCTGCGGCGGCGGTTCGAATTTTGCCGGTTTGAGCTTTCCGTTCCTTGCCGACCGCGCCACCGGCAAAAAGGTGCGCTGCCTGGCGGTGGAACCCGCTTCCTGCCCGACACTGACCAAGGGTGTGTATGCCTTCGACTACGGTGATACCGCCAAAATGGCTCCCATTGCCATGATGTACACACTCGGCCACGATTTCATGCCGCCGGGGATTCATGCGGGAGGGTTGCGCTACCACGGCGAATCACCGCTTGTATCCCAGCTGCATCATGCGGGGGAAATCGAGGCCAAGTCCTACAAACAGACCGCCTGCTTCGAAGGTGCATTGATTTTTGCCCGCAGCGAGGGGATCGTCCCTGCCCCTGAGTCCTCACATGCCATTCGGGCCGCCATCGACGAGGCCGTGCTGGCCAAAGAGGAGGGCAAAGAAAAGACCATCCTCTTCGGGCTTTCCGGGCATGGCCAGCTGGATATGGGAGCGTATGACGCGTACCTGTCCGGCAACCTGGAGGATTACGAATATCCGGACGAAAAGATCAGGGAGTCGCTGGAGAGATTGCCGAAGGTGAGTTTATAGTTCTTCTCCTGAAAGCTCCCCCTTTCGATAAATGGGGAATACTGCGTGCATGAAGAGATAGTGCCATGGTAAGAGTTAAAATCTGCGGCATTACCAATGCGGCCGATGCTCTGACCGCGGTCGAGGCGGGGGCCGATGCCCTGGGCTTCGTCTTTTATGAAGAATCGCCGCGCAGCGTTACTCCTGAAACGGCCGCGGATATCATCAGGGGATTGCCCCCGTTTGTTTCGACAGTGGGCCTTTTCGTCAACGCGGATATCGGTTTCGTGAATGCCGTAAGTGAAAAATGCCGCCTTGACCGTGTGCAACTGCACGGTGACGAATCTCCGGATTTTTGCCGCCGGGTTGAGCGTCCGGTTGTGAAGGTTATCCGGATCAGGGGCGAGGAAAGCCTCCTGGCGATGAAGGACTACCATGTCTCTGCATTCCTTCTCGATGCCTATTCGCCACGGGCATATGGCGGTACCGGCCTGACCTTCAACTGGGAGCTGGCAAGAAACGCGAAAAAGTTCGGACCCATGATTCTGGCAGGCGGTTTGACGGCGGCAAATGTCCGTGAAGGCGTCGTTCAGGTCCAACCTTACGCAGTGGATGTTTCCAGCGGGGTAGAGGCATCGCCCGGTAGAAAAGACCCGGCAAAGGTGAAAGAGTTCATAAAAAGAGCGAAAGGGTTTGTGGAGGATCAATGAAATTACCGGATAAAAAGGGCCACTTCGGGCAATTCGGCGGAAAGTATGTCTCCGAGACATTGATGCCGATCCTCAAGGAACTGGAGGAGGCCTATGATACCTATAAAAACGACAGGGTTTTCAAGGATGAGTTCTCCTACTATCTGCAGAACTACGTAGGCCGCCCGAATCCCCTCTATTTTGCAGAAAAGCTCACGAAAAGGCTGGGCGGGGCGAAAATCTACCTGAAACGGGAGGACCTGAATCATACCGGTGCCCATAAGATCAATAACACCATAGGACAGGGACTGCTGGCAAAGCGAATGGGCAAGAAGCGGGTTATTGCCGAAACCGGTGCGGGGCAACATGGCGTCGCTACGGCTACAATAGCCGCTCTTTTCGGTATGGAGTGCGAGATTTTCATGGGTGAAGAAGATATTCACCGACAGTCGCTCAATGTGTTCCGCATGAAGCTGCTCGGCGCCCAGGTGACTTCCGTACAATCGGGAACCGCTACTCTCAAGGATGCCATGAACGAGGCAATGCGCAACTGGGTGACCAACGTGCGTGATACATTCTATGTCATCGGCACGACTGCCGGACCTCACCCGTACCCGAAGATGGTGCGTGATTTCCAGTCGGTAATAGGCAGGGAGACAAAGGTGCAGCATCGGAAGGCCGAAGGCAGACTCCCCGATTGCCTGGTAGCGGCGGTCGGTGGCGGCAGCAACGCCCTCGGACTTTTTTATCCCTTCCTCAATGACGTTTCGGTGCGCATGATCGGCGTTGAAGCTGCAGGATACGGCATCGATTCCGGCAGGCATGCCGCACCTCTCTGTGCCGGAACGGTCGGCGTGCTGCACGGCAACAAAACGTATCTGCTGCAGAATGAATACGGGCAGATCGCCAATGCCCATTCGATCTCCGCCGGCCTCGACTATCCTGGGGTAGGTCCGGAGCATGCCTGGCTGAAAGATACCGGCCGCGCCGAATACGTTTCCATCACTGATGACGAGGCGATGGAGGGCTTCCGGGTGCTGACCCTGGAAGAGGGCATACTGCCTGCCCTGGAATCAGCCCATGCCGTTGCGCACGTACTGAAGCTTGCACCGGCACTGTCCAGTGACAAGACTATCGTGGTTTGCCTTTCGGGCAGGGGCGACAAGGACATCCATACGGTTGCCGAAGTAATGGGGGTGAAGCTGTAGAGGCAAAACCTGTGTTTGCCCCTACCTGGAATAAGAAAAGCGCGGAAAGCGCCCCCCTTAGTCCAGACTTTTCACATCGATAAACGGTACTGCTCCGGACGTGACCTTCGGCATGTGCCCGTCCCATTTTTCGATGGCCTTCAAAGATGCCTCGATCTGACGCAATTTCACCAGCTGTGCTGATACATTTTCCTTCTGCAACCGCAGCGCCTCTGCTTCAGCTTTTGCCTGGGCAATTTTCTGCTCCGCCTCGATTTTTATCCTGTCCAGATCCCGTTGGGCCTTGAGGGCCAATTGTTCGGCGGTCTGTTTCGATTCAATGGCCTGGGTGAACTGGTTGGAGAACTTGAAATTGACGATGGAAAAATCGTCGACGATGATATTGTATACCATGAGCCTCTGTTTGAGCAGTTCCCGTATCTCCGACCGGACCTTTTCCCTCTGGGTGATCACCTCCACGGCCGTATACTTGGCGGTGACGGCCTTTACCACCTCCTGCACCGCAGGATCGATTATCCTTTCCTTGAAGTCGGCTCCCAACTTCTGATAAATCCAATTGACCTTCTCCGGCAGGATGTGAAAGTTCAGGGCTATCGTGGAGAATGTCTCCTGGAGATCCTTCGAGGCGGCTTCCGCGTCGGTCTGGGATTTCTGGACTTTCACATCCATCTTGATGATCTTCTGCATGATCGGTATCCGCATGTGCAGACCTTCACCGAGAACCGCAGGAGACACCGCGCCGAAGTTCAGAACGACCCCGCGTTCCCCTGCCCCGATAATCACGAAGGGGTTCAGGAAAAGAAAGAATATGATCAATGCAATCACTGCAAGAATGATTCTCGGCAAGAACCTGGTAAGGAAACTTCGTGCTCCCCCGATTTTGTCCTGCGGCAGATTTGTTACCATGAAGCCCCCTCCTGGTATGGTTATTTTCCCCCGATTTTGCTGGAAATCACTTTTCCCTGGGAATTATAGTTGTTTTATGCCGGTTTTCCAGTAAAAATAATTGAATTCCATGCTCTTTCATGGAGGTATCCCGATGGTAAATCGAAAAAGAGTGACCATGCTGAAAGATTCCGAGCCAAGGGAGGGGCCCATCGTGTACTGGATGAGCCGGGATCAGCGCTCTGAAGACAATTGGGCGCTCCTGTTCGCCCAGGAAGTTGCCCTTGAGAGCAGAGTCCCGCTGGCGGTGATTTTCTGTTTGGTGCCCGAATATCTGGGAGCCACGATCAGGCAGTACGGATTCATGGTGAAGGGGCTCAAGGAGGTGGAGGAGAGGCTTGCGGAGAAAAATATTCCCTTTTTCCTGCTGACCGGCACCCCTGGAGTGGAAATCCCCCTCTTTCTCGACAGCCGCAAAGCCGGTGCTCTCGTTGCCGATTTCAACCCTCTCCGCATCAAACGGGAATGGAACCGCGGGATCGTGGAGAAGATCGAAATTCCCCTCTACGAGGTTGACGCGCACAATATCGTCCCGTGCAGGATAGCATCCCAGAAACCGGAGTTCGGGGCATATACGATCCGGCCCAAGATCCATCGTGCACTGCCGGAATTTCTTACCGATTTCCCCCCCCTTGAAAAACACCCCTATTCATGTCATGACGTCGTGGAAAAAACCGATTGGGATCGAGCAATGAAGCTGTGCCGTGTCGACCGTTCCGTGCCGGAGGTTGACTGGCTGGAGTCGGGTGAGTCGGCTGCACGACGGGCATTGCGCACTTTCCTGGAAGAGCGGCTGCCTTCCTATGACATGGACAGAAATGATCCCATGAAAAACGGGCAGTCCGATCTGTCACCGTATTTACATTTTGGCCAGCTAGCGCCCCAGAGGGCAGCCCTGTCCGCGGAGATGTGCTGCGATTATATAAAATCACAGGAATCCTTCCTCGAGGAACTCGTGGTGCGCCGCGAGCTGTCGGACAATTTCTGCCAGTACGTCGACCAGTATGACTCCGTCTCCTCATTTCCCGAGTGGGCGAGGAAGAGTCTCGATGCGCACAGGCGTGACCTTCGGGAGTATGTCTATTCCATTGAAACATTTGAGAATGCGAAAACGCACGATCCCCTGTGGAATGCCGCCCAGAATGAATTGGCGGTGAAGGGGAAGATGCATGGCTATCTCCGCATGTACTGGGCCAAGAAAATACTTGAATGGACGGAATCACC
>JAGFXO010000224.1 GCA_017861285.1 Geobacteraceae bacterium
GGATAGTTGTACCTGTAGTTTGGGTAGTAGTACCCGTAGTATGGGTAGTAGTATCCATAGTATGGGTAGCTATAATTGAGATTCAATGAGAAATTGGGATAATAATACCAATAGGGATAGTAGTAGGAAGAAGAAGAGTAACTCGCCTGGGCAGAGTACTCCGCATAACCATACGGATAATAAACGCATCCTGCGGAGCACAGCCAGAACAGGGCACATAGAACAATCAGTCTTTTCATGGCCCACCTCTATAACTCGTTGAATTCACATACATAGTATCAGTAAAAAGTGGTTTTGTCAAACCGGGTGCGCGATCGGCTATTCCCCCTTCAGCCACTCATCTATCCGGTTTTGTTCATCGTTCCAACCGGCACCAAGGCGGATACCGAGGAAAGCGGCATAGAGGCTGTGAAAAAGCTGCATTCCCTGCTCCAGAACATACATCCTCTCGTAAAATACCGATTCACGTTCGCTGGTCTCATCGACGGTATTGTCCCTTTCGATTCTGACTGACGGGGACTTGAACGAGGCAAAGTGAAACATTTCCCCTTTCAGGGTCATTTTCCACAGGAGTTCGTCCTTCTCCAGGTGGATGGTCGCCTCCACGATCCGCTTTCCAGCGGAGAGGGCAGCGCGGACTTCACTGAAATGGTCCTGCGGGCCGGCCGCGGTAATTTTCTGGATACCGTTTTCATTCTCGCTGAAAAGAACCAGGCGGTTGTCCAGGTAGGCCGTGAACGGCTCGTTTTCCGGGCCGGGACCAGGTCTGTTGACGGCATATTCAGACGAATCGTTCAGCGTTTTGTAGAGAAGCCAGAGGAGGAAATCCCAGCCGATCCACCGGTTGCTTTTTATCAGGTCGACTGCCGCTTCGCTCGTAGCCATGTTCGCATTCAGCAGGGCAGGTTTTATGGCCTCATCCGCCAGTTGCTCCGCCCGAGAATAGGGATGGATTGCAACGAGGCGCAGCCCGTCGAAAGTCTTCTTGAATTGTGTTTCGAAGAGTTCGACGATTGCAGGGGTCAGCGAGGTGAAAGTAACGAGGCCGGTTCGCGTATCCCACACTGCATCCCATGTCGAGGGCACGGGTAGGGTCTTCGCCAGCAGCGACGTGCGCACCGCATCCCGAAGTTCCTCACGCTTCTGCTTGGGGACACGGTTCAGGCCGGGATTGGCGGAAAGGTATTCATGCTCGGCAACCTGCTGATAGGCTTTCAGGAGAGCGGAGGGAATGCGGCGCTGATCGCGGCGCAGGGTGAAAACCAGGTAATGGTCTCGCCAAAAGGCGGCGGGCACTGAAAAGCCGCTGTCACGATGATCATCGACATGAACCCACCCGACGGAAAGTTCGGCTGTGCCCTGATCGATGGGTTTGAACCCGTTGATCGCGAGGCGTTCGGCTGTCCACTGGAAAAGGTCAGCGGTCGGGGGGATATCCCCTTCGACCTTGAAATGATAGATATTTACGGTATTGGAAAGGATGCCCATGGAGTTTCTCCTGCTCTGACTGAAATGGAAAGGTGCGGATGGTACCCGATAATCGGAATATAATCAAGTACCATGAAGGTGAGGCGGCATTTGACAAAGGAGTACGATAGGGCAGAATGTAGTACAGACTAATTGCAGGCTATGTTTCGCATCAGCGGGGAAAGATATGAAGAAAATGTCCAATAAAAACAATGATATCATGCATGCTGTTTTTGAAGCTATACCCGATCTGCTCTCCGTTGTCGACAGGGACATGAGGATAGTATTCAGCAACTGGCACGGAGGATACGAGCATGTCCCCCACGAGGTGAGATCACGGCATCCCCATTGCTTCGACGCCTATTATCCGGGCCAGGGGGAGCCGTGCAAACCCTGCCATCTCCAGGAAGTATTCATAACCGGCAAGCCGGTAATCAGGGAAAAGCATAACCCCGGAATAGGCGACCTGGAAGTGCATGCCTTTCCGGTATTTGACGAGAGCGGCAACATAGTCATGGCCGCGGAATACCTCCGCGATATAACGAGTCGAAGGCGGGCGGAGAATGCGCTGCGCCAGGCAAATCACGTTCTCGAGGCAATCATAAAGGCCTCTCCCCTGGCAATTGTCGCCCTCGATCCCGAGTTAAACCTTACCCTGTGGAATGATGCCGCCGAAAAGATGTTCGGGTGGAAGAAGGATGAAATCCTATTCAAGCCGTATCCGCTCATCCCCGAAGACCGGCTGGAAGAGGTGATGGAAAATATCAGGTGCCTGAACAGGGGGGAAGTGCCGCAAGCGCAGAGATGGCTCGCTTGTCGATGTCAGCCTTTCCACGGCGTCTTTGCGAGACCAGCAAGGCGGCAACATCGGTTACATGGCAATCATGGCCGACATCTCGGAGCGCAAGCTCAACCAGCAGGCGCTCAGGGAATCCGAAGCGAATTACCGCGCCATTTTCGATGCGGCGAACGATGCCATATTTGTTCTCGACGTCGAAACAGGCGCCATACTGGATGTGAACCGCAAGCTGTGCGAGATGTACGGATATCCGCAGGAAGAAGTCCTGCTTCTCAAGATTGAAGATTTGAGTTCAGGCAAGACGCCATATACGCAGGAGAACGCCGTACGGGAAATCAGAAAGGCAAGGGGCAATAAATCACACCTTTTCGAATGGATGGCAAGAGACAGTTCAGGCAGGCTTTTCTGGGTTGAGGTCAATATGAAGGGGGCCGTAATCGGCGGTGATTACCGGGCCCTGGCGGTGGTGAGGGACATAACGGAGCGAAAGCAGTCGCTTGAGGCTCTCCGGGAAAGCGAGGAACGTTTCCGGCAGATTTTCGAGGAAAGCGAAGATGCAGCCCTTATACTTAACCCTCGGACATTTGCCATAGTAGATGCCAATTCCTCCTCCGCCCGGTTGTATGGATATTCTAAAAAGGAAATGAAAAGAAAATCTCCCGCTCTGTTCATGGAGCCTGTTGAATACGGTAAATTCAAGCAATTTTTTTCCACATCGGAGACGGAGACACCATCCAGAAGCAGACTGTTCAGGATCGACCGGCTGGGGGTTGTCGACAAAAGCGGGAAAAACATTATGACATCGGTGCGGGGAAAGATTATCAAATCCCAGGGTAAAAATTACCTGTATTGTACATTCAGGGACATTACGGAAAAGCTGAAAATAAAGGAGGAACGGAAAAAGCTGGAGGAGAAACTGATACAGGCCAATAAAATGACCGCGCTCGGAACGCTGGCTTCGGGTATTGCCCATGAGATCAATAATCCAAACAATTACATCCTGTCGAGCTCTCAATTCCTTCATGAAGCCTGGAAGGACATTGAGCGGGTTCTTTCGGATTATCAGAGGGAAAACGGTGAATATTACCTCGGCGGGCTTCCCTGTACCGAGGCCGT
>JAGFXO010000040.1 GCA_017861285.1 Geobacteraceae bacterium
TGGATGATTTCAGAAGTTTGGGCAAAGAACGCAACTGCAGGAGGTATCATCGAATGCAATGCAGGGTGTTTTCCATGGTTATGGCAACTGGGATCGTTTCAGTTACCCGCCATCAACAGGGCTGCCCTGGAAAGCCTCTCTAAACCCGAACTCACTATCTTTGACGATATCAAATCCATTGTTATACTTACCCATGTTACGATAAACATAGGTAGGAAGTACGCTCCGGTTTACGGAGGGAAGGAGTTTTGCCATGTATCTGAAAACAGCATACGCCTTCGGCAGGACGGTTGTTCTGCAATATGCTGAAGCAACTGAAAGACGCCGACGTCTGACGGGTTTTATGCTTTCAACCGGCTTGTTTCTGTAACATCAGTTGGTTCTTGTGCTCCCTTCTCTTGTTGACCAGGTATTTGCTGTAGCGGATTGCTGGTTTTGTCGGTGAAGCGGACGCTGTTTGACGTTTACAGAAAATTGATGTATGGTAACAAAATTACAACATTCAACAAACCCACATAGCGTCCATAAATCGTGTATCATCCATTAGCACCTCCCGTCGCACAATCCACAAATCTATTGTAAAGAAACCTTGCGAGCAACATCCTCCATGCAATGGCTCTTCGACCATGGTTTCTGATACGCTTGGAGGTTAATCGTGAAAATCAATAATAATCATATGGCAATATTTATCGAATTCGTCACCGGCTCGGGACTCGCGGTGCTTTTTCATTGGGTCCTCCATTACAAAGAGGCGGCCTATATTATCTTCGGCGTCGGCATTCTGCTGTCACTGGCCACCTACCTGGTCAGGGAGGAGATGGAAAACACGAGGGAAGGGTTGCTGGATCAATATTGTAAGGCGCATGAAACTACATTCGCCATCGCGGGAATTACGGACCCGGAGTGCCAATCTAAGGCACAAGAGATCATGTCCGGGACCATGAAGACCATCCATATTCTGCAACAGGGATACATCCCACTGGAAGAAAGCGAGTTCTATCTGGAAGGGGCGAATCAAATGGACCACGCAGTCCGACAGGTAAATGCCGTGGACCCACTGACGGAAGGATGGGACTGCCGAGGGGCGCTTCTCAACTTCTACCAGGCCAATCTTCGTGCCCTGCAGAGGGGCGCAACGGTGAGCCGCACCTTCGTCATCAGCCATGACGATTTGGCTACCGAATCCGTACAACGGGTTATTCTTACCCAACTTCGCGACGGGATAGACGTCCGCATCGCCTATCGCGAAGAGTTGCCCGTGAACAGCGGTATCAGCGGCAGGGACACTAACAACTCCTTCGATTTCGCACTATACGATGACAGGGTGGTAACCGATGTCTTCACCCAGCCAGGTAGATACTTCGGCAGGAAGACCTCCCAGCCCGGCGAGGTGGCAAAATACCTGAATTTTTATAAACTGATCGAGCACAACTCCCATATGGCGGTGCTCATGGACGACCGGGTCGTGCTGGCGTCCGATATAGCGACAAGCGATACCTGAAGACACCGTTTCAGTGCAGGTTTCTTACGGAAAACAGAAAAAAAGGGGGACGCCATAGAATGGTGCTGGTATAAGGAGAACCTTTTTGCAAAGTCGCTCCGATACTTGTCTCCACGTTCGTCGGCTTTTCCCGAATGTACAAGGAAAAGCACTGGGCAAGTGACGTTGTTCTCGGAACTGCAATTGGCGAACTATGCGGCCGAGTGGTGACGAGGTACCATTCTGCACATGGTAAGATTGCTCTTACGCTTATAGTGTCCGGTAACTGTTCTCCCCTGGCGCTGGTGGGGAGTTGGTAGTAAAGGATTCGGACTATTCTGAGATGTAGAAATTGAGAAATGTTATTTTCCCGCAGAAATTAGTACATTGGGAACCCCCCGGCTTTGCCGGGGGTACATGACAAAATTTCACTTTATAGACAGTCTCGGGGAAATCCGGGGCTTTTTTGTTTTCAAAAAACGTGGGTTGTCGGCGTAGTTTTGCTTATGTTATAATTTATAAATAAAAGCTCTGGAGGTGTGTTATGAAAAGAGCATTAACTACGATTGCTATTATAATTACAGGAATGTTTCTAGCTGGCAGCACCTGGGCTGCCGGTTATGGTACTGGAGTTGACGAAAAAACAAAGGAACTAGGGGGGAACTCCACCTATCAACAAAAGAGCTGGATGGATATTAAGAAAGAACAAATACAAGAGGATATCCAGAAGCAAGAACAACAGATAGAGCAAAAAGGTGAAGAGCCAACGAAGGAGATGCAGGAAAAGGGAAAAGAAATGATGCCGTCTAATATGGATGATATGATGAAAAATAAGTAAAAAATATAAAGCCTTTTCCATTGCACGTATTAACCGGCCTATTTATGAAGCCGGTTTTTTTGTACCTGGAGGTTTAACAACTGATGGGGAGAAAGAGGGGAGAGAATGAACGCAAGAATTAAAAAAGGTTACAGCCTGAACTGTAACCCCTTGTTTTTATTGGTGTCCCCGACACGATTCGAACGTGCGACCTGCGGATTAGGAATCCGACGCTCTATCCTGCTGAGCTACGGGGACATGACAGAGTCAAACTTTATATATCAGCGGTTGCCTTTTTGCAAGTTTTTTTTCCTCATATTAATTGTAAGGTCTGCGGCGGCAAATGCAATCCGTCAGAATGTGAGCAGAGAAAACACTTTTCCCTGGGGGAGTTTGTCCCTGCCATGGAGAAAATCCAGTTCCGCCATGAAACAGCATTCAACTATATCTCCTCCTAAACTGTTCACCATGTCGACGACCGCGGCTGTTGTTCCGCCGGTTGCAAGAAGGTCGTCGGCAATGAGTATCCTCTCTCCCTTCTTAATTGCATCGGTGTGAATTTCCAGGGTGTCGGAGCCATACTCCAGCTGATAGCTTTTCTTGAAGGTTTCACCGGGAAGCTTGCCCGGCTTTCTGACCAGAACGACGCCGGCACCGAGCTTGTAGGCAAGGGCGGAGCCGATAATAAACCCCCTTGCCTCGACGCCGACGACTTTGTCGATTTTCTTGCCTATATACCGGTGAGACATCAGATCAATCATCCGCTGGAAAGAAACGGCATCAGCAAGGAGGGTTGTAATATCTTTGAAAATAATGCCTTTTTTGGGAAAATCGGGTATGTCCCGGATGATATTCTTCAGATCTTCCATGTGTTCTCCAAAATTTTTATCTATCTGTTTTTATTTTCAGCTCAGTCGATTCAACGATTTTTCTCAGTTTTTCCAATGATTTCGACTCAATCTGACGTATTCTTTCCCGGGTGACGCCAAAGCTGCGCCCAATCACGTCAAGAGTCTGCGGTTCCTTGTCGCAGAGCCCGAAACGCATGCTGATTATCTTTTTTTCGTTTTCCGAAAGCGAATCAAGCCATTGGGAGACAAGCTCGAATTTGTTCACATCTTCAAGAAGCTCACCTGGTGAAACGGTAGAAGTATCTTCAATTGTATCTATGAGAAAATAGTCGCTATTTTCACCCATCGGCCGTTCGATGGAATAGGTCTTTTTCAACAGGACCATGAGGCGTCTGATATACGCCGGGTTTACCGACATCTGCGCGGCAACTTCCTTGATGCTCGGTTCACGGTTCAATTTCTGCACAAGTTCCCTGGTCATTTTCAGCATCCTGTTTATGTCATCGGAAACGTGAACCGGCAATCGTATCGTACGGGATTGGTTAACCAGCGCGCGCTCAATGGATTGCCGTATCCACCAGGTCGCATAGGTGGAAAACCTGCATTCCTTGGAAAGCTTGAATCGCTCGACTGCCTTTATAAGGCCGAGGTTTCCTTCTTCAATCAGATCGAGAAAAGGGAGCCCCCTGTTGATATACCTCTTGGCTATCTTGACTACCAGTCTCAGGTTGGATTCGATCATCTTGTCGCGTGCAGCCTTGTCCCCGTTGTCGATACGTGCGGCGAGCTCCTTTTCTTCATCGGCGGTGAGGAGGGTTGTTTTCTGAATCTCGCGAAGGTAATGTTTTATGGCATCGTCGTAATGTCCTTCGAAAAAAGGTTTGGATTCCTCTTCCTCACTTTCTTCAAAAATCGACGGCTCCGGTTCCTGTGCTGAAAAATCCTCCGGCTGTTCGGGGTTTTCTTCCCCTTCGAAATCATCAAGCAGTTTGTCGATTTCCATTATTTCCCCTGTGGTAAGAATTTATCACTCTTCGCCTTCCCAGCCATATTTCCCGATCAGTTTGACAAAACGGCAACCTATCAGATTTTGCTGCTCTATGGAACCATCTTCCTGCTTTGTTATTTTTACCAGTGTCTGCTCATATTGATCCCCCACCGGGATGACTAGCCTGCCTCCCGGTGCAAGTTCGTCTACAAGTCCGGAGGGGATGACGGGCGCCCCTGCAGTAACGAGAATGGCGTCAAAGGGAGCTTCTTCCTTCCACCCGATTGTACCGTCGGAAATTTTGATATTTATGTTCAAAAGCCCGAGGCTGTCAAGCGCCTTGCGTGCTTTCAAAGCCAGCGGCCTTATGCGTTCCACGGTATAAACACGGTCGGCGAGCAGCGCCAGAATAGCCGCCTGATAACCGGAGCCCGTGCCGATTTCCAGGACCTTTTCCTTGCCGGTCAGCTCGAGGAGTTCCGTCATGAGTGCGACCATGTATGGTTGGGAAATAGTCTGCTTCTCGCCGATAGGGAGAGGATTGTCATTGTATGCCTGAGAAGCCATCGCTTCTTCTACGAAGATGTGACGAGGAATTTTCAACATTGCATCAATCACACGACGGTCCGTTATGCCCCTTGCTAAAATTTGAGTTTCAATCATTCGTTTTCTGGCAGTATCGAAATTCATCAAGTTCCTCGTGAAACCGTGTCGTATCTATATACCAAATGGACAGGCAAAAGTCCAATTATGGCGACTTATTATACTATAAACCATGTAGTTGATCAAAAAGCACGGCAGGCATTTTCAGGATAAATTCACGTCCAGTGCATGCACAGTCACTCGAATTCCCACTTTCTCAGCAGTTGCATCGACTCATAATTCGTCAAATCGAGGTGAAGGGGAGTGACTGAGATATGCCCCCTTGAAACAGCGTGGTAATCGGTTCCTTCCAGGTCTCTGAAGTTTTGTTGACCGTTTCCTATCCAGTAATATTTCCGGCCCCTTGGATCAATCTTGTCGATGATGAGCCCTTCGTAGCGCCTTTTCCCCTGACTGGTCACGAGAGGGGGAAGTAGTTCGGCTTCCGCAACATCAGGCACGTTGACATTCAGAAACGTATCCGCTGGAAGGCCCTTCTCAAAAATCAAACCGGCAAGCCTTGCAGCGAAAACCGCCGCGGATTGGTAGTTGTCACCTGGTCCACTGGTGGCAAGGGAAACCGCGAAAGCCGGAATTCCCATGAGCGTGGCCTCCATTGCGGCGGAAACAGTTCCCGAGTAGGTCACATCGTCGCCAAGATTGGCGCCCCTGTTGATGCCGGAGACGACGATGTCCGGTTTGAAGCCGAGGAGGGTATGAATGCCGAGATTCACACAATCGGTCGGAGTGCCGTCAACTGCAAATATCGAGGAGCCTATTTCCATGGCGCGCAACGGATGATGCAATGTCAGCGCATGTCCGACGGCGCTACGCTCTCTGTCGGGTGCAACCACCGTCACATCACCAAGTTTTTGCAGTTCCCCGGCAAGGACCGTAATTCCCCGGGCATGAATCCCATCGTCATTTGTTACGAGGATCTTCACTATCGAATCCTTTTTCAAACCGGCATTCCCTGGACCGGAAATAACATTTTTTCAAGGGATAATCATTCCAGAAAAGTGAAACGCGAAACGGAGAAAACCGGACTCCAACTTTCGCGGGAATGACAGGACGGGGATCTTAAATGGAATTGGAAAACAGACCTCTCAGGCCTGTTATGAGCTCTTTAAAACGATTGCTCGAAGCGGTAAACGATTCGAAAGGTGTCGCGCTGCATCCGGGAATTGAACCGATTACTTCCACGATGGGGCCGTTCTCGAGAAGTTCCAGTTCTCCTGAATCACCTTCATAGTCATTTTCCCCTACCGCCCAGTCGTACAGCTTTCTGGAGTCTTGAAGGACAGGCTGCCGAGGTATGCCGTACATTCTGTTCTGCATCGATTCGTCATATACGCCGATACAACCGTGGGATGCAGGTTTGCCGGGCAGATCCCTGGCATGAATCCAGTAGGCTACGTTATCTTTTCCCACATGGAACCTGAATGCATAATCCATGGGGTATTGCGCCTGTTCGTCTTCCGTCTTGTACAGAGATGAAGTGTGTTCCCTGTGGCGGGCATCGACACGGAAAACACCCGTCGGTGTTTCGTGACCCATGGTTCCCGAGGCGGCAGGCATGGAAAATTTCAGCGTACCGTTCTCATAGGCGCCCAGCCATTGTTCGGTGATATCTACCAGGATATATTTGTCGTACCGTTTGGCCGGCTGGTAGAAGGCAGGCATCGGGGTGTAGGCCCTGATCTCGTTCATATCCACCGGAACCCTGATGGTCATGCCCGGATATGCGTGCCGGCGGTCCACCCGGTTGAACCGTGCGACATACTCCCAGTCCCCCCCAAACAGCCTTTCAAGAGAATCCTGGGGTTTCATGAAGTACGGTTTCCATTTTATTTTCTCCATGCTGGGGTATGCTATCCTGGTAAGGTCTTCCCTGGCCGGGTCTCGGGGTGATGCGCCAGGGTCGGAGACGGCTTTGGGGTCGTGGATTACTATTGCGGCGAAGATAATGAGCAGAGATACGATACATATTTTTTTCAGCATGTTTTTTCCCGTGATTATGGCACTTGTCAGGTATTGTACCTATCATTTTTTACAAACAGGGTCAAGCTAAAGGATAATTAACGGCTATAATGAAAAAATACTGGTCAATCGATTTCGGGAAACGCTCTTTTTCCCATGTATAAAAAATTGTTACAAGAGTATAGTAAAATCAGCATATACAGAAAAACATTATAGCGGAATGCATGAGGAGGGACAACAATGGATGCAATAACAACTTCAGGCAATGAAAATTTGAGGATAAAGCGACTAGTCGGCGTTGACAAAAGCTCTCTTCCTCAGGACGGAGGTAGTCAATACAACAGGCTGATATTTGCAAGAAGTCCATATCTTTTGCAGCACGCCGAAAATCCCGTGGACTGGCACCAATGGGGGGATGGGGCTTTTGTCCGGGCAAAGGAGGAAGACAAACCGGTGTTTCTGTCCATCGGGTATGCAACCTGTCACTGGTGCCATGTAATGGAACGCGAATCTTTTGAAGATGAAGAGGTGGCCGAACTGTTGAATCGCCACTTCATCTCTATTAAGGTGGACCGTGAGGAGCGTCCTGATGTCGATGACCAGTACATGACAGTGGCGCAAATGATGAAAGGCGGGGGAGGATGGCCTCTGAACGTTTTTCTTACTCCCGACCGGCAGCCTTTTTACGTGATGACCTACCTGCCGAAAAAATCAAGCCAGGGAATGACCGGATTCATGGAAATCCTGGAGAAAGTCGCCGATGTATGGAAAACTCAACGCGATGTTGTTGAATCGAGTTGTGCAACCATCATCAAGAACCTTGTCGAAGTTGCCGGCCCGAAACCGGCTCCCATACCCGGCAGTGAAATCCTGGAGAGCGCGTACCATTATCTGGAGATGCTGTATGATCGCACATGGGGCGGTTTCGGCTCCGCTCCGAAATTCCCGCGGCCACTGTTCATTTCTTTTCTTCTCCGATACGGGAAAAAGACAAAAAATGAGCAGGCACTTGAAAAGGTGGAGCATTCCCTGAAAATGATTCGCAACGGGGGCATTTACGATCAGCTGGGCTTTGGTTTCCATCGCTACTCGGTAGACCAGAAGTGGCTGGTTCCCCACTTTGAAAAGATGCTCTATGACCAGGCGATGCTTGCCATGAACTATACCGAAGCATTTCAGGCCACGGGAAACGCTCTCTATGGAAAAGTCGCCGAAGAAATTTTCACGCATGTTCAGAGCGATATGACATCGCCGGATGGAGGCTTTTACTCAGCCCGTGATGCCGATACCGAAGGTGTCGAAGGGAAATATTACCTGTGGACCCCGAAAGAAGTAGGGAATGCCCTCGGGGAGGAAGCAGCGCGGACGGCATGCAGTTTGTTCGACGTGACGGAGAGGGGCAATTTCGAAGGGGAAAATATACTCCATCTTGACGTACCCATCGAGGAATTTGCCTTGCGCGAAGGTATTCCCCTTTCATCCCTGAATACCGACATTGAGAAATGGCGGAAACAGATGCTGAACGTCAGGGAAGAAAGGGTGACACCGCTGCGAGACGACAAAATCCTCACTGCATGGAATGGCCTGATGATCGCCGCTCTTGCCAAGGGTTTCGCTGCGACCGGTCAAGAGCGATTTCTCGAACTTGCCGAACGGGCCGTGGTATTCATACGGGAGAAACTTGTAAGCAAAGAGGGTCGCCTGCTGCGCAGTCATTACCTGGGTGAATCTTCCATTCCCGGATTTCTGGAAGACTACGCATTCTTCACCTGGGGACTGATCGAAATGTATGAAGCTACCCTTAACGCCGATTATCTGCTGGAAGCCGTCCATTACAGCAGGGAGAGCCTCCGGTTGTTTGTCGATGAGGAAAGCTACGGCTTCTTCGACACCGGATTCGATGCGGAAAATGTCCTGGTCAGAAAGAAAAGCACTCTCGACGGGGTCATCCCGTCGGGCAACTCGGTTGCGGCAATGAATTTTCTGAGAATCGGAAAGATTATTGAAAGCACAAAATTCAAGGAAGAAGGACAGGGAATTCTGCGTTCCATGATGGGAGATGCTCTGCAGCAGCCTGCGGCCTATAGTGGTGCGCTAATGGCGCTTGAGTATCTGCAGGGACCCGACGTTGACGTCACCATGGTCGGCAATCCGGAAGATCCGGTCATGAAGGAAATGCTGCGCAGTATCGGACAACGCTTCATACCCCATCTCGCTTTACGGGTCAAAAACGAGGGGGCCGATACCGGCTACAAAACCCTGGATGGAAAGCCGACGGCGTATGTGTGCCATTACGGGACCTGCCGGCCGCCAGTCACGGGAGCGGAAAACCTGGGCCGACTGCTGGACGAAATCGCTTAAAATCTGCCAAATTACATTACACTTTGTCTGCAATCTATGATAAAAACCCCGAGAATACAAAATTCGAGGGGTTTTTTCATGTCGGAAAAAAGAAATATTGCCAGGGCGGCGGGCGTCCTCGGGACTGCCACCATAATTTCCCGAATCCTCGGTATGGTCCGCGACATGGTCGTATCGAGACTTTTCGGGGCAGGCTATGCAACTGACGCGTTCTTTGCCGCCTTCCAGATTCCGAACATGCTGCGTCGGTTTTTTGCGGAAGGCGCCCTGACCTCGGCGTTCGTGCCGATTTTCTCCGAATATTATACGAAAGAAGGGGAAGTCAAAGCGAGGGAATTGGCCAATGTATGTTTTTCGGTGCTAACCGCGGTGATGGCGCTGGTCACCTTGCTGGGTATCGTTTTTTCTCCCTTGATCGTGTCCCTGATGTTTCCGGGCTTCCGTGCAGAGCCAAGCAAACTGGATTTGACGGTCTTTCTCAATCGCCTCATGTTTCCCTATATTTTTTTCATCAGTCTGGTTGCCCTGTGCATGGGCATTCTCAATACGGTGCGGCACTTTTTCACCCCGGCGATATCCACGGTATTTCTCAATATTGCCATGATCTTCTGCGCGGTTTTTCTCCATGACAAATTCCGCGTTCCGATCACTGCGCTTGCGGTTGGGGTGCTCCTGGGGGGGGTACTGCAACTGCTGCTTCAGTTGCCGGTTCTCTACCGGAAAGGCTTTCCCGTCCGTCCGGCATTCAGGCCGAATCACCCCGCGGTGAAAAGGATCGCGCTTCTCATGGGTCCGTCCATCTTCGGGGTTGGTGTTTATTATCTGAATATAACCGTCGGGAACATCCTTGCCTCACTGCTGCCCCAGGGGAGCGTTTCCTATCTGTATTACGCACAGCGCCTGTTCGAGTTTCCCCAGGGGATTTTCACGGTCTCGGTTGCACAGGCGGTTCTTCCTTCCATGAGCAGGCAGGCGGCGGCAGGCGAACTCGATCAGCTCAAGGAGACATTATCGTTCGGTTTGCGCCTGACCCTTTTTATTACCATCCCAGCTATGGCAGGGCTCCTCGCCTGTTCGACCCCCATATTCAGCCTTCTTTTCATGGGGGGCAGTTTTGATTTTCCCATGGCGGTACAATCCGCCAAGGCCCTTTTCTATTATTCTCTGGGCCTTTCTTTCGTGGCAATGGTCAGGGTCCTGGTGCCGGCATTCTATGCACTGAAAGATACCGGGACACCCGTAAAAACGGCCTTCGTCGCTTTTCTTCTCAATGCGCTGTTCAGCCTTGTTCTCATGAAGCCACTCCTGCACGGAGGGTTGGCACTTGCCTCAACACTGTCAGCGCTCGTTAATATGGCCCTGCTTCTCTACCTGCTGCGAAAAAAAATCGGCAGGTTCGGCGGAAGAAAAATAGCCCTTTCGGGAGGCAGGACTGCGTTAGCGTCGCTGCCGATGTTTCTGGCCGTTTCTTGGGGTGTGAGCTTCATGGACTGGTCGGTTCCCGGGCAGAAATTCGAAAAAGCTGCCGGTCTCGGTGCTTTTGTAGCAGCCGGAGTCGTTATATTCTTTGTTTGTGCGCACCTGGTTCGCTGTGAAGAGGCACGCGATGCTATTTCCCTCATGCGCAGGAAGATGCGGTGGTGAAGGGTCGCCGGACGGATGAAGCGGGGTTCTTTCGTTGTCTTATGTTGCCGGACCTGGCTACGGAGGTGCTGCCACCAGCGAAAAGAGCCGTATCGAAGTATTTTTGCCGGTTGCGAACAACTCCCCCTTACTTTTCAGCAAGATCTGCCGCCGAACAAGAAAAGAGGATCACGTAACCCTTTAATAACAATTGAAAAGATAGTAACTAATTGTTTTTAAACTATAATTATGTTTGAATAAAAAATGGGCAGAGAGTAAAAATGCCCATAGAAAGTATTTAATTGGTTCTTTTTCAACACCGTTATCAACAGATTTTCCACAATTTCTGTGGAAAATTCATTACAGTGTTGAAAAGACGTAACAATTCACTGAAATTTTGTTCCCGCACCCGCCGTACATCATTCCGGCCCTTCCTTCTCGAGGAATTTTGCCTCCTGCCAGAGTTTCTCCATTTCTTCGAGGGTAGCATCCTGCATCTCTTTGTTCGCGGTGTGAAGGCTGTTTTCGATATGCTCGAAGCGTTTTGTGAAACGGCTGATCGTCTTTCTCAAGGCATCCTCCGGATTGAGCGACAGGAATCGTCCGAGATTCGCTATGGCGAACAGGAGATCTCCCAGCTCGGCCTCCATGCGTTCCTGATTGTCGTCGAGCATTGTTTCCTCAAACTCCTTCAACTCCTCCAGAACCTTGGCAAACACCTCATCCGCCCGAGACCAGTCAAAGCCGACTCTTGCGGCCTTTTCCCCTATTTTCTGCGCCTTGAGCAGGGCAGGCAGATGGGACGGGACACCTGAGAGTGCCGATTTCCTGGTCATCCCTTTTTCATTTTTTTTTATCTTTTCCCAGTTTTCGATCAATTGATCTATAGTGTCTATCTGCAAATCCGCAAACACATGGGGATGTCTGCGTATCAGCTTGTCGTTGAGTGTGTCTATAACCTCGTCGATGCTGAATTCACCCTGTTCTTCCGCTATGACGGCATGGAATACGACCTGCAGGAGCAAATCACCGAGTTCTTCCTTCATCATCGGGACAGAGTTTGCATCAATTGCTTCCATAACTTCGTATGTTTCTTCGAGCAGATATCTTTTCAGGCTGTCATGGGTTTGCTCGGCATCCCAGGGGCAGCCGCCGGGACCGCGCAGACGGCGCATGAGTTCCATGAGAGTTTTGAACTTGTCAGTAGCGGAATTCATTATTTTTCCCCTCTGAGGTACGTTTCGAGAAAGGTCTTTTTATGTTCGGCGAACCGGTCTTCCTCGATGGCCTTGCGTATTTCTTCCATCATGCCGAGATAGAAATGGACATTATGGATGCTTGCCAGGATGGCTGAGAGCACCTCGTTCGATATGAAGAGATGGTGAAGATAGGCCCTGGTGAAATTCCTGCAGGTATAACAGGTGCAATTCGGTTCCACCGGATAGAAATCCCTTCGGTACTTTCTGTTTGTCAGGCGTATCCTGCCGCGGTTGGTGAACAGTGTCGCACTTCTGGCATAGCGGGTGGGTATCACGCAGTCGAACATGTCAATACCGCGTTCGACGCTTTCGAAAATATCTTCGGGAAGTCCCACCCCCATCAGATAACGCGGCTTGTCAACGGGCAGATGGGGGGCAGTGAACTCGACGACCTTTTTCAGCAGTTCCAGGCCTTCGCCGACACTCACTCCACCAATCGCATACCCCGGGAAATCCATTTTTACCAGTTCTTCTGCGCACATGGCACGAAGATCATTGAAAACGCTCCCCTGGACAATCGCAAACAGCGCCTGGTCTTTCCGCGACTGTGCATTCCTGCACTCTTCCGCCCATCGAATGGTCTTTTTCGTGGATTGTGCCGCATAGCTTTTTTCGCAGGGGTAGGGGATACATTCGTCAAAAGCCATGATAATATCGGCTCCCAACGCTTCCTGGATGGCTATCGCCTTAGCGGGATCGAGGAATATTTCTTCACCGGTTATTTCGTGTCTGAAGAACACCCCGTTGTCGGTAATGCGCTTGTTGGGCAGGGAAAACACCTGGAATCCCCCGGAATCTGTGAGGATTGGCCCGTCCCAGCACATAAACCGGTGCAGCCCGCCGGCTTTTTCAACCAGGGCCTCGCCCGGACGCAGATGCAGGTGATAGGTGTTGCACAGGATAATCTGCGAACCGGTTTCCTTGACCTGCAGCGGGGTCATTGCCTTCATGGCTGCGTGGGTGCCAACCGGCATGAAAATGGGCGTTTCAATGATTCCGTGAGGAGTTTCAAGCATGCCGCGCCGTGCGGATGTCTTCTTATCTGTCTTGATGAGGGTAAAAATCATGGTTTCCCGCAGCCGCGCGGATACTGAGCGCAGCCTTTTTCTCCGTTAATTATTTACAATCCTGTTGTCAGGCTGCATTATACAAGCTTATTATCAGATTGACATGACAAAAGCAATGCCGCAGCAATAATGAATGAAAAGGCGGATCCCATGGAATTCGTATTTGCCAGACTGATCTTCACCCTCCGGTTGGACCGGGACTGTCCCGACCCATACTCATTATTTGGAATACGAAACTTTTTCAAGGATGTATTCCGCAATGCAGTCTGCCAACGGCAAGGACAGTGCGAGACCTGCAGGGAAAAGGATTGCTGTTCCTACCATCATGCATTTTCCCAGGCGATCAGCAACGACAGGTTGGCCGTCAAAAGGCACCAGAAACCATCCCTCCCTTTTGTTTTTGATCTTGCTCCTGTCCCCGACCAGCCCAATGAGGGGGACGAAGTTGAAATCGGCATGAACCTGGCGGGGTCGGCGATTACTTACGCCAGAGATTATATAACTGCGGTCTGTCAGCTTTTCCGGCAGGACGGACCTGCGGGAACGGTACGGGGAACAGTGATAAAAGTAGAATCGGAGACATGCTCGGGGTTCAGGAACAGCATTATGCAAAACGGCGGTACGGCATCGTATGATGCCATTTCGACCATTTCCGCCAGGGACCTTGCCGAGACCAGAACCCTCGATCAAAACCGGGTCAGGTTGACTGTCACCACTCCCATACGCCTGATGGGGGACGGTAAACCGGTCCGGGATTTTGCATTTTCGTCTTTCGTCAGGGCGCTAATGCGCCGCATCTCCTCCCTTGCCTATTATTATTACGGGGGAGGGCTGGATTACGATTATGGATGGCTCTCCTCGATAAGCACATCGATCGTGATTTCAGAGAATGATTTCCGCTGGACGAGGTGGGATGAAGACCGTCGCGGGGAATGGCTCAGCGGCATTACCGGCAGCGGCACCTGCGAGGGGATGCTCGTCGACTTCCATCCATTCCTGCTCCTCGGAGAATATTTCCATGTGGGCAAAGGCTCACCCTACGGTTTGGGGCGTTACCGGATAGAGAAGAATCTCTAGGGGCACCCTGAGTCCGACTGCTCGATTTCCGCGGAAATTTCATCCCTGCTTAATGAAATTGGCACCTTGCAAAAGGTGGATGTGTATGTTACCACTTTACAGTAAGCAAGCAACTCCGGCGGGTCCGGAGGGCAAATGAAAAAGAATTCATGCGGGAGGCAGTATGTGGCAGTCAATCTGGAAACCTTTGCTGGTTATGCTGGTACTGGTTCTGGCATTCAATTTCATCTACACCTACATCACCGGCACGGACGGGAGCAAGGTCGCCGACATCACATACAGCCGCTTCAAGGAAGAACTTGCACGCGATAACATCGGCAAGATAAACATCAAGGGAAGTGCCATCAAGGGAGAATTCAGAAACAGGATCAAACTGACTCAGACCGTTTCGAATCAAAGTGTCACGAAGGAAATCTCCCAATTCACAACCACAGTTCCCCCCATCCAGGATCAGCAGTTGATGCCCGAACTTGAGGCCAAAAAGGTCGAGGTTTCTGCAACAACAACCGAGACATCACCTTTCCTGAGTACAATAATCTACCTGTTACCGTGGATTTTGATCATAGGGGTATGGGTCCTCATGACACGAGGAATCAAGTCACAGGGCCCGGGTGGTATGATGGGCGGCTTTGCACGATCCGGAGCAAAGATGCATACTGCGCAGAAGGCTCGGGTGACGTTCGAGGATGTTGCCGGGATGGAGGAGGCAAAACAGGAATTGAAAGAGGTGGTGGAATTTCTGAAGGATCCCAAGAAATTCCAGCGCATAGGCGGAAAAGTGCCAAAAGGCGTGCTTCTGGTGGGCCCGCCGGGCACCGGAAAGACCCTGCTTGCCCGTGCGGTGGCAGGAGAAGCGGGGGTTATCTTCTTCAGCATTTCCGCATCGCAATTTATCGAGATGTTTGTCGGTGTCGGTGCCAGCAGGGTGCGTGACCTGTTCGCCGGAGCAAGAAAGGAAGCCCCCAGCATTATCTTTATCGATGAACTCGATGCGGTGGGGCGGAGCAGGGGAGCGGGCTTCGGCGGAGGCCACGACGAACGCGAGCAGACGCTCAATCAACTGCTTTCGGAAATGGATGGTTTTGATCCCCATGAAGAGGTCATTGTGCTGGCCGCCACAAACCGTCCCGACGTTCT
>JAGFXO010000119.1 GCA_017861285.1 Geobacteraceae bacterium
CGCATCATTCGCAAGCCGTTGAACTATCTTACGTCACTCATTTCCATGCTGGTCACCGATGCCTTCAATCATGGTGAAAACAGCGTGCATTATGATGATTACAATGTATCCAGTTCCGACCGAGCCATAGGAACGTACCTGGCAGGGGCCATGACGCGCGGGCGGGCGGAAGGTGCCGTACTATCGGGGAAGGAGGCGGCTCTGCATTTCCGGAGAAACGCGATTCCCGGCAACGGGCTTGGCTCTTTCAATATTCCCCCCATCAATATTGTCGTGGAAGGCGGCGCCCAGGATGGGGTCGGAAAGTCCGCCTGCGGAGGGAAAATTGTTGTTCTCAAGGGGAGGGGAATGCTGACAGCCGTGCGTGTGTACGGCTGTCGGGGGCCGACGTGGTGTTAGGGGGGCGAATCCGGCAACCCCTTGTCGACAGCCTGGGGAACCTTGCAGACCGTGCAAACATCAAGGGGTTTGCATTCGAGTATATGACAGCGGGACGCGCCGTGGTGCTGGGTGACCCGGGCCCGTGGATATGCTCGGGTATGACCGGCGGAGTTGTTTACTGTTATCTGGACAGCGAAAAGGGGATGGACAGGGAAGCCCTCCGCCGCAGGATTGCGATAGGCGCCGGCGTGGAAATAAGGGATCTGGAGGAGGAAGATGTTGAACAGATTGAAGAGCTTCTCTTTCTCTATCACCGGGAACTCCTTCATTCCCACCAGGAGGAGGAAGCCGATTGGCTGGAGAGGGTTCTTTCAGTCTGCAGGAGCAGTTTTGTGAAAATCGTACCATTGAAAACCAGGGCAAAACCGCTACAGACCACTGAATAAACGAGCAGCCTTGTCAATGGGAGAAAATGCCGTATACTGACAATGAACTTTCTGCCGGGTCCGTCGGTCGTGTCGCGGCCAGTGGCCCGTGTATGTCGAATCCGCGCAGGATGGAAAGTTCCGTGGACAAAACAATCCGCAGGCAGAAAAAAGGAGGGTGAGATGGACAAATACCGTTGTACCATATGTGATTATATCTATGATCCGGCAGTAGGAGACCCCGGCAATGGAGTTGCTCCCGGGACATCATTCGATGCTTTGCCTGAAGACTGGGTCTGCCCGGTTTGCGGTGTCGACAAGGACAGTTTTGAAAAAATCTAGCGGGAGTCCGACGTGCGGAATTTCCCCGACTGGTAGCGGCGCTCCGCCCCACCTTGGAGACATTCTCCCTAAGGGAGAAGGGAAAACACTGTCCCTTTCCCTTAGGGAGAGGGTAGCCGTAGGCCGGGAGAGGGGTTTAGGCAGTATTGTGTTATACCATTGGCGATGACGCAAGTTTCTGCCGGATAACAATTACATTTATTGAGGGGTTTTTAAAGAACTTGGGGTGAGGAGTGTACGATATGCCCGGAAAACCTTTTGTTGACCAGGATGTATGTATCAGTTGCCGTCTCTGTGTCGAGACGGTTCCTGAGGTGTTCAGAATGAACGACGCCGACTTGGCGGAGGTGTATGATCCTATTGGGGCTCCAGAATCGAAAATCCAGGAGGCCATCGACGGATGCCCTGTGAATTGTATTTCCTGGGAGTGAAATCCCGTTGAGAGATGCAACGAAGGACAGTACCGACGGCATGACCTCGACGGATGGATGTTTACGTTTGTTATCACAAGGAGCATGTTTCTTTGGCGGTTTGTTCTTCAGCTATTTCGTTTCATTCAGCCTGATCTCGCTCACCTCGCCGAAGTTCGAGAGCGGTTTGTCAAATTTCTTCTCGTCCCCGACAACGACCAGTGTCATTGCCTCCGGGCGCAGGTACTTCTTTGCAACTCTCAAGACGTCGTCTTTTGTCACCCTTGAGATGTTTTTTCGGAAATTATCGAGATATTCCCTAGGGTATCCGTAATATTCCAGCATGGCCTTCTGGCCGGCGACCGAAGCGCTGCTGGTGAACCCGAAGATGAAAGAATTGATGATGGATTCTTTTGCCTGAGTGATTTCGCCCTCTGATACGGGGCGTTCCGTCATCCCTCTGATGATCGACTGCATCAGTCCGATCGTCTTTGCGGTGCTTTCCGCCTTCGTTTCCGTTTCAGCGGTAAAGGTGCCGGGGAACCGTCTGCCGATGGAATAATCACTATCCACATTGTACGCCAGACCCTGTCTGGTGCGGATCTCCGACATGAGCTTTGATTCGAACCCTCCACCCCCAAGTATGAAATTCATGACGCGCAGGGCATAAATGTCAGGGTTGTTCTTGTCGATGCCCAGATGCCCCATTCTGATGACCGATTGACTGGTCTCCTTTTTTACCAGATACAACTCAGGTTTCTTCTTCGTTTCCGGAATCTTCACTTGAGAAAACGATACCGGTTCTTTTTTCCATGCGCCAAAGGCGCGGTTCAGCTTTTCCACCATTTCCTGCCTGGTAAAATCTCCGGCAACACCCATAATAATATTGCCGGGATGATAGAATTTTCTGTGGAATTCCACCAGGTCCTCCCTGGTAATGAGTGAAACCGATTCAGGCGAAGGATGCATACCCAGAGGACTTCCACGATAAATTGCCTTGATGAGTTCTCTGTCTGCAAGCTCCTTCGGGTTGTCGTTCTCCCTGCGAAGGGATTCGAGGAGTCTTTTTCTTGCCAGTTCGACCCTGTCGCTTCGAAAGGCGGGATGCATGAGAACCTGGGAAAATAACCGCAGTGTCCCGTCCAGATTTCTCTTCAGACAGTTCATCGATGCAATTCCTGCATCTGTTCCGATGCTTGACTCGACTGACGAAGCCATGAATTCCAGTTCGTCATCCAGTTGCTCCGGTGAGGTTTCAGCGGTTCCGCCGCTGCGTATGACGGTGCCGGTAAGGCCGGCGAGGCCTGTTTTCGAGGATGGTTCATACACGGATCCGGCGCCTATGTACGCGGTTATTGAAACAAGCGGGAGCTCGCGGTCTTCGAGTAAGTAGACAATCATACCGTTTTTCAGCACTATTCTTTCCGTTTCGGGAACCTGGAATTTCAGGGGCGGAAAGGCCATGCTCCGGGGATCGGGAGACGCGGCAGCGCCGGCTGTGCCGGCAATCGCAACGAGCATGAGGAGAAAAATAGCGAATATCCTTTTCATCTGGTTGCCTCCCTCTTGGTGATGAATCCAACTGTTCGGTTTTCCCGGGTGAAATACGTTCGGGCTACCCTCAGGACATCCTCCGGGGTAACCCGGGCAACCTTCTTCCGATGTTCCACCATATAACGCCACGTACCCACGGTGGCCTCATATTCGGTCAGGCGATAGGCAATGCCGCCGTTGGACCCCATGGAGTTGATCTCCCCTGCTTCCAGATTATTCAGCACTTTATCCAGTTCTTTTCTGCTGAGAGGTTTGTTTTTCAGCAGTTCCAGTTCATCATTGATGGCCTTCTCCAACTCGGCTACTGTATGGGGACTTCGCGGTGTTGCCGAGATAAGGAAAAGATTCGGGTACATGCTTCCCGGAACGGAGGCCGCCGAGATGTCGGCGGCAATCTGCGTCTCCACGACCAGTTTCCTGAACAACAGGGAAGTCCTGCCATCGGCCAGGATCATTTCGATTACGTCGAACACGTAGTCGTCGGGAGATGACACGGCCGGTTTGTGGAAACCCATCAGAAGCTCCGGTTCAGCATCGTCCACGACCTCGACCCGTCTTTCTCCCGACTGCTTCGGCTCGACCGTCGCAACGGGGGGAACTGACCTGCCCGGGGGAATCGATCCGAAATATTTTTCCACAAGGCTGACGGTTTTGCGGGGGTCAATGTCGCCGACTATGGCCACGACGGCATTGTTGGGGGCGTAATATCTGCGCAGAAACGACTCGGCTTTTGTCCTGGAAAGGTTTTCGATATCGGACATCCAACCGATTATGGGAAGGCCGTACGGATGGGCAACGAATGCGGCCGCAAGGAACTCCTCCCATAGTTTTCCGTCAGGTTCCGTTTCATATGCGCGCCGCCTTTCTTCCATGACAACATTCCTCTCGGTATAAAACTGCCTCAGAACGGCGTTTTTCATCCGGTCCGATTCCATGGATGCCCACAGCTCAATCTTGTTGGAGGGCAGGTTTACCATGTATGCCGTGGTATCCTTGGCGGTGAATGCGTTCAGACTCAGTCCGCCGTTTTTTGCATAAATTTGCGAAAATTCGTTCGGCAGGACATACGCGTCTTCTTTTGCCTCGAGGGAAGCGAGTTTTTTTGAAAGGGCCTCAATTTTCCCCTTGTCAGCCTTGTCCTTTTTGAGCTTTTCGGCCATCAGTTCACTGGCATTTTTTTCGATTTCCGCAAGGAGCGGTCTCTCGGCGGCATAATTTCTGGTCCCGATGGTTTTTGTCCCCTTGAACAGCATATGCTCCAGGAGGTGCGCAATACCTCTCTCGTCGCTCAGTTCATTGACGCTTCCGACCTTGTAGCGGATCCACAGGGCTACCGTCGGGGACGTGTGCCTCTCCACCATGAGAACTTTCATGCCGTTTTTCAATGTATGTTCCTTGACTTTTTCCTCCAGACCGGCACCGAAGGCCGGCGGAATGAGGAGTAGCAGAGAGAGTGAGAGAATTAACAATTTACCTGTAATTTTCATAATCCGCCTCGTAAAATGGAAACCGTTTATCTGGGAGTGCCGGTGAGAACGATGATAAACAGGGAGCAAACCCCGATCCTGTCCAACTGGTGTCAAACCCCTGTTAGTGCAACAGAACTCTGAAAATTTTTCGAAAGGCTTTCCACGAAAGCTGAAAAAAACTGGATTTCAAGCAAAACCGTTTTCAGGGTGTTTACGATAAGTGTAAAGTTCATGAAGGTGCCTTACATCTCCGCCCGGAGACTGGAACTAACCGATATCACTATAATCAACGGTACCTCTTACGTCAATGGGAATGTCTTGCGGCACATGGCGGGGATTGCTGCATATAGAATCCCGGAAGTTGATAAATCCATCTATTCAATCTCCCGGACACTGCGTTATAGATGTTGACTGCGGTCATGCATCAGGTAATCTTGAAGTGAAAGCCGGGGTGATGCCATGAATAAAATTGCCATGCTGATGCTTGCAGGATTCTCCATGCTCTGCTCGTCATGCGGCGGGGAAGTTGCCATTGTAATCAATATTCCAGGTATTTCACTGATCTATTATTCTCCGGATTCAGCGGTGCCCGGTCAGGGTGCGGGAGCAGCTACAAGTGCCGTCACCCTGGATTTTTATGCTCCCGATGCCGATATCTCCACGCTGACGGTATCGGTTGTCGATTCCCGGGGATTCCCTGTCACCAAAACCGTTATGCCACTGTCCGGATATTCCGGCGCAGAGAGCGGCACCATCGCTTTTTCCATAGATTTCAGCACCGCGGTGATCGAGACCTATACTTTCAGCGTTTTCATTACCGACAACCGCGGATATGTGTCGAACACGGTCTTCGGAACATTCCGGGTAATCGGCTGAACTCGTTTGGTAGAGAAACAACGCGCGTCTCCCACGGAACGGAATCTTCTCCCGCGAATTAGGCTCAGGATGTTTTGACTCTTTTCATCACCGCATGAGTCTTGGCGACCTTCGTTGCGGTTGTGTGGGAGAGAAAGGTTACCAGTTCCCACCCGTCCTTGCCCATTTCATTCAACATTTCTTCACCACCCATAAGGCGCTCCTCATATTCATCCTCTTCCATGACTTTGGGGGGAACCATATCCAGTCCGAAATAGACGATTTTGTATTCCCAGAACATTTCCCTTCACCTCTTTCCATCGATGCGTATTTCCATTGCGGAATGTTTTACAGCCGAAGCATCGTGTTGCTGACGTAAAGTGTCACCATTCGAGCGCTTTCCTGAGAGTATTTCATTGTATCATCAATCGCGAACAATCATCAAACGGGCGTTTAGCAGGATGCGGGGTCGATTGGGGGGATTATTGTGTGAGCATGAAGTAAGGCATGGTAATTGCTAATATACCCAACCACAGCACCATACTCATTTCATTTCCAAGTATTGGCCTTATGCCCGACACTGATCGAATATCGAGCAATCAGAAAATCTTATATGTGGAAGATGAAGAGGTAACCAGGAATACCGTAATCCATCTCATCAAGCGCAGATATCCGGGAGCGACCCTTTTGTCCGCGGCAAATGGCAAGGAGGGACTGGAAATGTTCAGGGATGAAAGACCCGACCTTGTCATAACGGATATTGTCATGCCGGTCATGGATGGGATCCGGATGGTCAAAGGGATCAAGGAAATCAGTTCCGATGTCCGCATTGTCGTGACATCGGCGAGCACCGAACCGGAACAGATTATCGATGCCATGAAAATTGAGAGTCATCAATATCTCTGCAAGCCCATCAATCTGCAGGAACTGTTTACGGCAATTGACGAAGGATTGCGCTGATCGTCCGCTTTTTGATTGGGGGCTGGGGGCAGGGAACTCCTGCGTCCCGTCTCACATCTCACATCTCACGCCCTTTGCCTTGTGCC
>JAGFXO010000120.1 GCA_017861285.1 Geobacteraceae bacterium
ATCAGGAGGTTGCTGGCCGCTACGGAGAGGATAGCCGCAGGTGATCTGCCACACCGGGTATCTGTTCCCGGAAGCGCGGAGATTGCCGCTCTTGCCGATTCTTTCAACAAGATGGTCGAATCCCTGAAGAAAAAGCAGAATGATATACAATGTCACGTGCAAACGCTTGAATCTGTCAACAGGGAATTGCAGACAGCAAGGCAGGAGACGATGCGTACGGAAAGAATGGCCTCTGTCGGCTTGCTGGCCGCCGGCACTGCCCACGAGATCGGGACGCCGCTTGCCGCTGTCATGGGCTACACCGGAATCTTGCTTGACGAACTGCAGGATGACGCGGTTAAGTCCGATTATCTGAAAAGGATAGAGTCCGAGCTGGAAAGAATAGATCGCATTGTCAGGGGGCTTCTCGATTATGCCCGTCCAACGCCATCTGTATTCAACAATGTGGATGTCGTGGAGGTTCTTACTTCAACACTTGAAATGCTGGAAGAGCAAGGCGCTTTAAAAAAGATACATAAATCTGTAACAATTCTGAATGATCTTGCGCACGTGCGGGTCGACCGTCACCAACTGCAGCAGGTTTTCACTAATTTGTTCATCAATGCAAGGGATGCTATGCCTGAAGGCGGGACACTTTCAATCAAGGCGGGAATGGAGAAATACCTGGGCAATCCTGAAGAGGTTTCCTGTAAAACACCAGGCGTAATCATGGGGAGGCGTAAAAATGATTTCAGGGGGGCCTTTAATGCTTTTTTCAGTCCTGAAAACATTCTTGTAAAGATTGAAATTTCCGACAATGGCAGTGGTATAGATGCAGATTGTCTTGAGCGGATATTTGATCCGTTTTTCACTACAAAGGAACCCGGACATGGAACCGGACTTGGGTTGGCAATTTCGGCGAGGATAATGGATTCATTCAATGGGAGAATTACTGTGGTGAGCGAGAAATTCAAAGGGAGCAAATTTACCGTATGGCTTCCCGGCATTGCCGGTTGACGACCTTATTGGCCCATTCACTGTATGCGGTCATCCTATGTGAAGGATGGAAAGGAATAAATGGCGGAAATCATGAAAATTCTCGTTGTGGACGACGAGGAAAATCTACGACATATGCTTCAGGTAATGTTGAGGAAGCACGGATATCATGTGGAAACTGCTCCAGATGGAAGTGTGGCGCTTCAGATGGCGTCTCACCATGAATTCACTTTCATCCTCTGTGACATCAGAATGCCTCTCATGGATGGTCCGGTATTTCTTAAAAAATTTGCCGAAGCCGGTTTTCGCTCGACGATTATCATGATGTCAGCTTACGGAACAATGGAAACAGCCATTGCATGCATGAAACAGGGTGCTTACGACTACATTTCAAAACCATTCAAGAACGATGAAATACTGCTTGTGTTGAAGAAGGCTGAAGAGCGTGAAAGACTGAAAAGAGAAGGCAGGCAGTTGAAGGAAGAGAACAAGAAGGAAAATACTTGTTCGGATATCATCAGCGAAAATCCCCGAATGCTCGAAATTTTCCAGTTGGTGAAGAAAGTATGTGATTTCAGAACATCGGTGCTCATTCTTGGGGATTCCGGGACCGGCAAGGAATTGATCGCCAGGGCAATACATTTTACCGGGAATAGGAGCGGGCAACCTTTCGTTGCCGTGAATTGCGGTGCTTTGCCTGAAGCACTGCTGGAAAGCGAATTGTTCGGCCATGTGAAGGGCGCTTTCACCAATGCAGTTTCAGACAAAATCGGACTCTTCGAGCAGGCAGACAAAGGCACGCTTTTCCTTGATGAAATAGGGGAAATGCAGCAATCCCTGCAGGTCAAACAAGGTGCCGCCACTGCGTGACAGGCCTGAAGACATACCTCTTCTTATAGGGCATTTTCTGGATAAGTTTGGTACGAGTCTTGGAAAGGCTCCGGTCCGTCTGACTTCCAATGCTCTGCAAGCTCTTATGCGGTACCACTGGCCCGGCAACGTCAGGGAACTGCAGAATTGCATTGAACGCGGCTTGATTCTATGCGAAGGAACCGAAATGGACCTTGATAGTTTTCCCGGTGTCATTTGCGATTGCAAAACTGATAATTGGTCCGGGGGTATGTTCGCCGATTGCCTTTCCATAAAAAAAGCTGACGAGATGCTTGAAAGAGAACTTATACGCAGGGCACTTGAAAGGACCTGCGGCAATAGAACCCATGCTGCCAAGCTCCTGGAGATCAGCCATCGGGCGCTGTTGTATAAATTGAAGGAATATGGTCTCGAATAAAATAAAAAAAAATAATAAACATATTGTAATTAAAAACAGAGTCGTGCTATTTTTGCATGACTCTTTTTTGTTGGAATTACATATTCAGCCTGAACGCAGGAGACACACAAATGACGTATCGGAAATTCAACCAAAACTGCTTCAAAGCAGGAGGTTTCACGATATTGGAGGCAATAACGGTTTTGTCAATCCTTGCCCTGCTTGGCATGTTTTCTGTCCCGCTTTTCGTTCAATATTATCATGACTGCTGTGTCAAGGTAGCTATGAGCGATATAGTGAATATGGTGAGAGAAGCAAAAATGAAGGCACTGGATGAAAAAAATCATGCTATTGTCTTCGATGCGGAAAAGGGAACCGTCACTTTGTATTCTGAAATTCTCGATGACGGAAAGTGGAATGTCAAAGATACGTTTATCAGATCGATTCATCTGAAAAACAAAGGCGGTGGTCTCAGGTTCGGTTGTGGAACATATGGTCCGATCCCGGGGAATGTCGCGCCAAATGACGGGATAACCTTCCCGAGAAATACGGCGGTATTTAACGACAGGCTTTCAGGTAATGCCGGGACTGTCTATATCATCTCGTCTTCTGGGGCAGCAATGGCTGTCGTTGTCAATTCGGTAGATGCGGGGTATGCCTTGTGGAGGTGGAATGGGAAGAAATGGGTTCGAAACTGAGATCCGGTTTTACCTATGCATCAATTAGTACGTCTTGCAAGCCAATTTCCGGAATGTGGATTTTTGAGTTCCAGTTGCGTACGGAAGGGATTAACAGGATGCGTGAATGATGAAAATTGCGTCAATGTGACGGAAATTAGTATCCGGATTGACGTATTTTGACATTTAGTTAATGATTCCGGCTTTTACGTTTACTGATTAAAAATATAAACATCTGATATATTAACGATATACAAGCTGACGCATGGCCATTGGTATTCTAATTGCTAATTTTGTTCACAACAATATATATACATTAGGTTTCGATGATAAACGACAATACTAAACCATCTGTGAAGGTGGGGCGGAAAGCCTACTGGGTCTCGTTGAGATAGCCGGGTTACCGAAATATCAAGCGATGTTTGGTCCGGCTATTTTTTTTGTTTACATTACAAAAAATTAAACAAAATTATCATTAACTTCTTGACTTTCATTTGATTTGTTGTAAATTCCATGGGAATCCTTTTCATGGGTAATTTGATGAAATATATCAGGAATGTACGGGTACGACCGAGATGGATTTTTAATGAGCGGATCTTCCCGGTTTGCCCGCGGATGTTTGACGATACTCGGACATTCTGGCTGCAATAAAGAGAAACTCGCAGCCTAGGCAGGAGAATTTTGTCAGGCTGATGGTTCAGTAGGCAAAAGAGGACGATATTTACTATAGTAAGTTCAACGGGAAAAAAATGCTATTTTCTAAGAAAAAGGAAATAATCGGGGTTGATATCGGGTCCAGTTCGGTGAAGCTGGTACAGATGAAGGCGAACGTCGACAACTATACGCTGCTGAATGTTGGCATCGCTCCATTGCCTTCTGGCGCGATTGTGGATAACAGTTTGATGGATACCACCTCTATTGTGGAAACGATAAAGACTCTGGTAAAAAGTTTGGGTATAAAAACGACAGATATTGTCAGTTCAATCTCCGGGAATTCCGTAATTGTCAGAAAAATAACCCTGCCCGCTATGACTCCGGAAGAATTGGAAGACCAGATTTTCTGGGAAGCGGAGCAATATATTCCCTACGACATCAATGACGTAAATATTGATTTCCAGATATTGCACAGTGACCTTGTCGACAGTGCGAAAATGACGGTTTTGCTGGTGGCCAGCAAAAAAGATTTTATCAATGAATATGTTTCGGTGTTTAACGAAGCCGGGATGAAACTGGTTGTCGTCGATGTTGATTCTTTCGCCATGCAGAACTGTTTTGAGCTGAATTATGACTCCGAGAAAGACAACGTTGTCGCCTTGATCAATATAGGTGCAAGCACGGTAAATGTTAATATAGTCAAGGGGGGGATTTCCCTGTTCACCCGGGATGTCCAGATAGGCGGGAATGTCTATACAGAGGAAATACAGCGACAGTTTGCCATCAGTAGCGAAGAATCCGAAAAAATCAAAATAACAGGTGAGTGTGCTGATGCTTCAAAGTTTCAAGAAGTCATGGATCGGGTGAATGAAAGCATTTCTGCGGAAATACTCCGGTCCCTGGATTTATATTATACGACAGCGGATGAACAAAAAGTCGCAAAAATATTTATCAGCGGAGGATGTGCCAAAATACCGATGCTGCCATCGGTTTTGAGTAAAAAATCCAATATGCCCGTAGAAATATTGAATCCCTTCCTGAAAGTGGAATATAATGAAAAAGTTTTTGACCCTGAATATATACAACAAATCGGTCCGTTTGTTTCGGTTGCTACTGGTTTGGCCATGAGGAGGCTGGGGGATAAATGATCAAGATAAATTTATTACCCGTGAGAGCTTCCAGAAAAAAGGAAACTCTAAAACAGCAACAAACTATTTTCCTGCTCTCACTGCTTTCAGTTGTCATTGTGGCTTTTGCCCTCTATTTCTTTTTGCAATTCAAAATAGGAGCAGCAAAAGAAGAAATAGCACGGTCTGAAAGTGAAATCCAGGAGCTCAAAGCAAAAATTGGCAAGATAAACGAGCTGAAGAAGCTCAAAGAGGAAGTAAAAAAGAAAGTTGATGTGCTGACTTCGCTGAGAAAAGGAAAAGACGGTCCTGTCCTCAGGCTGGTAACACTAAGTGATTCCAGTCCCGACAAGCTTTGGCTTACGCGTTATGCCGAAAGCGGGCTTGAAACGAGTATTGCCGGTATAGCATACAATGAGGAGCTCATTGCATCGTTCATGCGCAATCTCGAAGCCTCTCCGGATTTTGAAAATGTTGAACTGATAGTATCGGAGCAAATGGAAATGAGCGGGACAAAGGTCAAGAAATTCGAACTTAAAATGAAGATTCAAAATCCTGGAAGTGAATCTCCGGCACAGAAGAAATAAAATATCCAGAACTTATGTGATTGACAAGGGAAAGCATGAATTCGATCCTGGAAAAGATTTTTAAATTGCCCACGAGGCAGAAGGTGACCGTTTGGGTGCTCGTGCTTTTGGCGGCGGCCCTGGCATTTTACTTTTCGCTTATTAAGTCGAGGCATGAAGAACTCAAAGAATTGCATGTCAAGCTCGAAGGACTGCAGACGCAGATTCAGGAAAACAGGAAGGTTGCCGACAACCTCCCTGTCTTGCAGAAAGAGTACAACCAGTTAAATGCAGAACTCGAAAAAGCTCTGACTGAATTGCCGAACCAGAAGGAGATTCCGTCATTGCTGACAAGCATAACCAGCGCTGGCAAGGGAGTGGGCCTTGACTTTCTGGTCTTCAGGCCAAAGCCGGAGGAACCGAAAGAATTTTATGCCAACGTTCCCGTCGATATTTCGGTTTCCGGTTCGTATACCAACGTTGGGAAATTTTTCAAGGCAGTTTCCGAGATGCCAAGAATCGTCAATATCAACAATGTCGTCTTCTCTGATATTAAAAGTTCAGGGAACCAAACCAATATGAAAATCACCTGTCTTGCGACAACATTCCGTTTTCTGGACAAGAAAGAATCTGAGAATGACAAAAAAGGAAAATAGCAAAAAATTCATTTTGCCGATAATGGTTCTTCTCACGGTGTTCACCGCAGGGTGCAGTAAGAAGGAGGAGCCAGTTTCCGCTCCGCAACCCGTGAAAAGAATCGAGGCGGCAAAGCCCCCAATGCCGGTTCAGAAGCAGCAATCTACCGCCAGAGTGCCAATTACTGCGGCACAGTATGCCGAATTCAGCGGGAAGAAGGATCCTTTCAAGCCTTTTGTCCTGGATATTAGACCTTTCAGGCCTGCTTCCAGGAAGGGCTCTTTTTCGGGATTGTTGCCGATACAGAACTACGAGGTGAACCAGTTCAGGGTATTAGGGATAATAGCGGGTCTCAAACAGAACAATGCTTTAGTGGTAGACCCGACAGGCAAAACTTATGTTGTCAAACCCGGAATGGAAATTGGGAAGAATGGCGGAGAAATTCAAAAAATCAGTGCACGATCCGTTGAAGTCGTGGAAAAGTACCGGGATGAGAACGGTAGAATAAGGAAAAGAACTGTCAGACTATCCCTTCCTGTAAAAGAATAAGGAGATCGATACAATGCGAATCTGTACCAGGAAATTTTTCCATACGATATTGCTGATGCTGTGTCTTCTCGGTATTTCCGGCTGTGCGCAGCAAGCTTATAATCTGAAAGAACCATCGCAACAGGTGACTAATGCCGTTTTGAAAGACATTACGATCACCAGCGAGCAGAACAGTACAACAATCAGAATTGTCTCGGATGCCCCGCTGACATACACAAAATACTCAATCAGTGAACCGCCCCGCGCAGTAATTGACCTCTCCGCAACGGCGGCCGGTGGCGTAAGTGCACCCGAAATCGCAAATTCTAAAATTGTCAAGAATATTGAAATTTTAGAAAACAAGGATCAAAATGGCAGCGTTGTTCGAGTTGTCGTCAATCTGGTGAAGAATTCAGAATTTACAGTTACACCCGATCGGAATAACGGTAGTATTCTCTATGTTTCATTTGCTGAAACAGGCGACTCGGCCGAAGTGGCAAGCAATGCAGGAACTGCGGCAGATGGAGTTACTAATTCTTCAGCGGGAACTACACAGGGAAGCAATCAGGCGTTGATTGAAAAAAAAGAAGCAGAAAGCGCCAATCCTCCACAGTTGTCTGCTGAAAAAGAGAATGCTTCTGCTCATAACGAGTCAGCGAAACCGGTTGCAACACCTTTTCAGACAGAGGGCGCGAACAAGGCCGGATTGCAGGAAAAGCCCCCCGCAGTCGAAGATAAAACTGTTGGAAAAGTTATCAGTGGGTTGAACATTACCGGGAAAGGGATCGAAATTGTATCCAGTAAGGAAATTGAACGATACAATTCCTTCAGAATGTCCAAACCGCAGCGTCTGATAATTGATATCCCTGATTTTACGACCACCATAGTAGCGAAATCCATACCGATAAACAGCTTTGAACTGGTAAGTGCACGACTAGGAATATATCCTGAAAAGACACGGATTGTTTTCGATTCGTCAAGCAGTCAATTCCCCAAATACAGAATAGAGAAATCATCAAACGGCTTAATAGTATATTTTGACGAAAACAGTACCGATAAAAAGACACCCGTTGCGGGTGAGATCAAGGAACAGGCAGCGAAAAGGCATGAAGCTGCGGCAGCAGGAACAGCAAATAATTCTCATATCGAATCGATTGATTTTACAACAGCAGGTGGATACTCGAAGGTGGTTGTGAAGGCAGATTCTCCATTGGTTGTCACTACACCCAGGAGAACTGCCGACGGTATAGTTATGACACTCAAGAATGCCGTTTTGCCTGCAAGATTGCAGAGGCCTTTCGATACGAAGTCTTTTGCCAGCAGCGTTGTG
>JAGFXO010000121.1 GCA_017861285.1 Geobacteraceae bacterium
GGTCAGACGGCCGGGTTCAATGGACAGGTTCAGGTTACGGTAGAGCCATGGTTGCCGCTCCGAATACCTGAAGGACAAACCGACTAGTTCGAGCCTGCCTCTGCCGGCGCTCTCCCTGTTGGGTACCAGGGTATGCGGCTCCCGCGGCATGTCGAGAATGTCCCCCAAACGCCTGACGGCAATGCTCGCCTGCTGGAATTCCTGCCACAGGCCGGCGAGACGGAGCATGGGCTGGCTCATGCGTCCGGCAAACATCTGGAATGCGACCAGCATGCCGATGGTAAACCCTTCATTGCGCATCACGAGCAAGGCGCCGACGATGAGAATGGAAAGTGTCATGACCTGTTCGATGCCGTTGGCGATGACGTTGTAGCTGTTGCCGAGCTGTCTGGTGCAGAAACCTGCGGCCAGGTATCGAGCCAGCAGCCCGCAATATCTCTTGTCTACGTCCGGCTCCATTTGCAGCGACTTGACGGTGGCAATCCCGCAGACATATTCAGTGAGAAAAGACTGGTTGCGGGCGCCAAGCAGGAACTGGCGGTCGAGCCGTTCCCTGAAGACGGGGACAACGAGAAAGCTGACCAGGCAGATAAGGCCCATTAGCCCGACGGCGATGAGGGACAGTTGCCACGAATAGGTGAACATCACCACCAGGAAAATGAGCAGGAACGGCAGGTCGAGAAGAAGTGTAATGGCCGCACCGGAAACGAATTCGCGGATTGTCTCCACGCCGTGAAGCCTCGCAACCAGCGTGCCCGTTGGACGGTGCTCGAAGTACGGAAGCGGCAGTCCCAGCAGGTGGCTGAAGACACGGCTGCCCAGCACGGCATCAATGCGGTTGCCGGTATGGAGCACGAGGTATTGACGCAGCCAGGTCATGACGCTTGTGAACAGCATGAACATGACCAGGGCCACGCCGAGCACAACCAGCGTGCTCCTGGCATCATGCACCACCACCTTGTCGATGATGACCTGGGAAAAGAGCGGTGCGGCAAGGCCGAAACACTGGATCGCCAGTGATGCGAGAAGGACGTCGCGCCAGATCTGCCGATGTTTGGCAAGTTCCGGTATGAACCAGCGAAAGCCGAACCTCCCGGTCTCCCTCGGAAAGCCGCCTTTCTCCCCTTCCCTTTCGCAGGCCTCCGCTGCTTCCCGGCCGACAATGATCAGGTCCGGCTCGAACCGGGCCGGGGTTTCCCCCGCGTCGATGGTTTCCGGCACCCGCGAACCTGCCCTGAAACAGTGGAGCCCGCGGGAGTCGGTTTTGATGATGAGAATGGGTGAAAGAGAAGCGGGTTGCCCTTCTGTCGCAGCCTTCAGGAAGGAGATGGCTGGAACGGGCAGATGCTTCCAATCAATGCCGGCAAGCGCGCGCATACCGGTCTTGTAGCCGAGGGCGCGGGCAACTTCATGGACATCGGTCAGGGTATAGGGGGGCGGGAATTGCCGTGAAACGAGTACGGCATCGAACGGAACGCGATACAACTGGCCAAGGCTGCCAAAGAGCCATAACAGGTCCTCGCGCCGTATTCCCGCTGCGGGCGGGGCCAGTGCGGCCGGCTTTTCATCATGTGAGTCGGTTTTTACTATTTTTATGGCCATATCGTATGGACAGCTATACCATCAGCCCCAGTTAAATTAAAAAAAATTATTTAAGTTTTTCACTTTATAATTTTAATTATTTTTAATGTCAAGGTTTTTCTGCCTGCGCTGAACGAATCCCGACAGTGACCCGGACCACGAATGAAAAAAGGGCTGCGTCATTCGACATAGCCCTGATTCTTTTTTGTGGAATTGCCCTGGAAAATGAACCGATTCTCTGCTTTATTTATTTGACTTCCTGTCGTTTCAATAGTATATCAAATGGTATACATATCATGCGGTATAGTCCGGAGTTCCCATGAAAGAGCTTACTCCCCGTCAGCAGCAGGTCCTTGAATTCATAACACGACACATTGATGGGCACGGCTACCCCCCCACCCTGAGGGAAATTTCCGCCGGGATAGGCACAAGCGGCACCATAAGCGCCCTTCACCACCTTGAGGCGCTTGAGCGCAAAGGCCGCCTGCGGCGTGAATCCGGCAGCTCCCGCGGGATCGTCCTCGCGCGCGAACCGCAGCCTGAATTCGTCCCTATTCCTGTCGTCGGCGTCGTGAGGGCCGGCCCCCTCGCTCCGGCTTTCGAGGACATCGAAGGGTACTATCCCCTGGAACGCCTGCAGCTCCACGGTGGCGAATTCTTCCTTCGCGTCAAAGGCGATTCAATGATAAACGATGCCATCATCGACGGCGACCTTGCCCTTATCCGTCCGCAGGCTACCGCCGAGAACGGCGACATCGTCGTCGCCATGGTCGACGGGGATGCGACGCTGAAGCGTTTCTACCGTGAGCGCGGCCATATCCGCCTGCAGCCGCGGAATCCGAATATGGAAGCCATCATCATCCCGGCCGGCGAGGAAGTCTTCATCATTGGAAAGGTTGTAAAGATTGTCAGAGATATCGAGTAGCGTGCAATGTTGCAGCGAATCCGCGAGCATATCAGGGTGGCCGCCATCTTCGGGCCGGGCCCTACAATACGCCCCGTCTGGTTTGACTGGCGCCGGCAGAAGCATTCCGTGCGGGAAGTAACCTATCACTGGCGCCACCGGGCCGGCAACGACCTGATACTGCACTACTCGGTCACCGATGGAACGGCGCTTTATGAGCTGATTTACAACACAACGGAACAACTCTGGATTCTGGAAAGCGTGGATGCGGACAAGTCATGAGCAGCAACCGGATCATCATGCACATCGACATGAATGCTTTCTTTGCGTCGGTGGAACAGCAGGGCAACCCTGAACTCCGGGGTAAACCCATTGCGGTTATCGGCAGCGCCAAGCGGACGGTCATCACGACATCGTCCTACGAGGCCCGGGCCTACGGCGTGAAAACGGGCATGGCCACCTGGGAAGCAAGGCAGAAATGCCCTCATCTCATCTTTGTCATCGGCGACAATCGGAAGTACACGTACACCTCCGCACAAATCGTGAAGTTGATGATGCAGTTCACCCCGCTGGTGGAAGTCTTCTCCATCGACGAAGCGTTTCTGGACATCACCGGCTCCCTGTCACTCTACAGTTCCCCCGAACGCATTGCCCACCTTCTGAAAGCAGAAATCAGACACCACTTCGGCATCACCTGCTCCATCGGCATCGCCCCCAACAAGCTCCTTGCCAAGCTTGCAAGCGACATGCAGAAACCCGACGGGCTCACCGTCATACGGCCGGATGAAGTTGGTCAGGTACTCGACAGGGTTCCTGCCAAAGACCTCTGTGGCATCGGCCGGAAGACCGCGCGGCAGCTGGCGCTGTACGGTATCAAGACCTGCGGCGACCTGGGGCGTTTCCCGGTCGGCATCCTGCGCAAGAGATTCGGCATAATCGGCGAACGGCTCCACCAGATGGGCCTCGGCATCGACGATTCCCCCGTGATCCCCGCAGAACAAGCTGATGAAGTGAAATCGGTCGGGCACAGCATGACGCTGGAACGGGACATCGAGGACCGGGAGGAAATCCTCAAATTTCTGCTGCAGCTCTCGGAGATGGTCGGCCGGCGGGCCAGAAGATACAGCGTGTGGGGGAAGACGGTGACGCTTTCCATCCGCTACGCGGACTTCGACACCTGGGTGGGCAGACAGGAAACACTCCCCTCTTTTATCAATCAGTCCGGGGATATCTACCGGACCGCGGTTGGTATCCTCGACACGCTGGTTCTGATGCAGCCGGTGCGTTTGCTGGGCGTACGACTGAGCAATCTGCGGTATGAGAGCAATCAATTGCCGCTGTTTCACGAAGAGAGGAAGAAGGCGATGCTGGTCGATGCCATGGATGAGGTGAACGACCGGTACGGGGATTTTTCCGTGACGTTCGGGAGCCTGCTTGATGAGGAAAAGGCCGGGAACAAGGGAAGCCATGTGATAAGCCCGGCGTGGAGGCCGAACGGGATCCGCAATGTGGATGTGAAGTGAAGCAAATGGAGGTGGTCATCGTTACGTCGAGTGGAAGGTACTATCCCACACCCCATGCGCATTCGCCACCCTTAGTCAAATGTGTAGGTCTGACACCCGGCGGGTTATCCGAGAAAAGACAGGGGGAAATCCGGTCCGATCAATTCGGCACGGGGTCGACATCCGGGCCCGGCAACTCATTTTCATTCGCGCGTCCTTTGTCGCGGACAGTGCAGAAACTGCCGTTCCTGGCCAGAGGCAGAGCCGGATTGCACCTGAACTTCATGCAAATCATCCAGAAGGGAGGCCGTACCGTAATAACGGGGCAAGCAGCCAATTTCAGGACTTTTTCGGCGGTGCTTCCGAATACCAGGGGGTCGATGTCGTGACGGGAGTGGGTCCCGATGACCAGGATATCCACTTTTTCCTCTTCGGCCTTTCTCAGCACCTCTTTGTAAGGGGTGCCGAAAACGGTGCAGGTCTCATAACCGGTAAAATCAGGTCCATGCATGGAGTTCCAGTATCTCAGCCTTTTACCGCAGAACTCATCCAGGCATTTTTCGGCGCCGTGCGCTATCTCCGCTTTGATTTTTTCAAAAGAGCCATGCTGCTCGTGGACTCTGCACAGCTCCAGCGACACATTGACGACATGCAGCACAATAAGCCTCGCATCGAAACGCTGCGCCAGACACACTGCATAAGTGAAGGCATATTCGGATATGAACGACAAATCGGTGGCAAACAATATTCGGGCGATCTTTTTCATGATCTGCCCCCTTCGGGCGGCAGACAACGACCGGGGGAACCTTTGAGGAATCATCGTGCGTGCCGCTTCGCGCCCTCGAACCCGCGAAACTCGCGGTCGGCCGATTCAAGCCTGCCGTACTTACATTGTAGCAGATTCCCGGCGAGTCTGCTGAGATGCGGGACCCATGTAATCCGAAGGGCTATTTGGCTCCCGCCAGGTCCATGCGCACCTTCAGGATGCCCGGATTCGGGTGGTTGTATCCCGGAATTTTTACGAACACATCGCTTTTGATCAGCTCGCCCCGCGGAATCCACTTGCGACCGTCCAGGCTTGCCCAATCACGGTATACCATGATATCCCGTGCCGGAGTGACCATTAGTTCGGTATTCGCCGTCTTGTCAAAGAGGCTTCCCTCGATGGAAACGGCGATCGTCACCGTTTGCCCGGCGGAGAAAAGGAGAATATAGTCCTTGTCGGCCGGGACCGGCTCCCCGAAACGGATGACAGGAAGTTTCGCCAGGTCATTGTACGACGGTGGAGCCGCGGCCGCGAAGCCGGCCGAAATCAAGCAGAGTAGGAGTGCAGCAATAATTTGTTTCATCATAGACCTCCGACATATTATTCACCGATTAAAGATAACTGGTTCTATCCGCCCGACAAACTCAGTTCAATCTATTTGACGTCATTCCCGCGGAAACGGGAATCCAGTCTATACACCCTTGAAAAGGGAGAAGACATGAAGTTCACCGACAGGTACATTTCAAATTTGAAACCAGCGACTAAGCAGTATATTATAAGGGAATCAAACGGCTTTGCAATCCGTATCCTGCCCTCCGGTATCAAGACATGGTTTTTCATCCAATCCCTTGCCGGAAAGCGGCGACCGATGAACCTCGGCGGCTCCCCTGAACTACCCTTGCCAAAGCAAGAAATCGCGTTACAGGCACAAGTGACCTTCTCCCCAAAAACGGCGTAAGTCAGACGGGCTGAAATCTTCCGGACAGCTGCCTTCCGCCTGACATTTAAAAAGAACATTCAAAGAGTAAGTTGTGGTAAAATATTAACAAAAGAGCATATTTTCTCCTCTTGAAGAGGAGGGCTGAAATGAAAGGTTCACACTTTGGCAAAGTTGGAATATTCATCGCGGGTCTGCTGCTGCTCATTACTCCGTCGATAGCTTCAGCCGAATACGCGCAGGCTGCAGAAGGCACTCCTCCCATAGAGCAGCCCTTGGTCCGTGAAGGGACCCTTGCGTTGAAACTGGCGCCGGCGCTGGGCTTGCCCAAGGCCGTAAGCGAGGCGGAGGCGGAAAACCTGCTGGGCGAAAGGGGCATCATGCCGCGAAACGGCTGGATTGCCGACTACCCGGCGACTCCCGACATTATCGGCGAATTGCGGGAAGCTGTTGGTGCTTCCGCTGATGGAGGACGAAGACTACGGATTTTCGCCCACTGAGCTCAACAACTACTATAACGCAGTAGGTCCACCGGTGGTCACTTATTATATGCCGCCTGTAAATTTCAACTATCTGTACTCGTGGGTACCGTATCCTTTCTGGTGCGGGGGCTTTTGGTTCGGAGGCTTCTATGTTCTGAACGACTTTCACCGGACCGTATATGTCGGCCACCATCATCACAGGGCGTTCGTATCAAACCATTACCGCGGGAGGGGGGGATTTTACCGTATTGACCCGGTGTCAAGATTCAATGGCCAATCAGGGTACGGCGGCCACAGAGGGTCAAATTACCGCTCCAATGCCGGTACCGCGACAGTCAATCGGGTAAATCCAGCTCCTGCGCGTATACAGGGGAATACGGGTTCAAATTTCAGCTCGCCCGGTTATCAGACTACTTCGGGAAGGAGCCGGATGTCCGGAAACTGGCAATCCGCTCCCCGGGTACGTGGTAATGGCGGCACATATGCTCCATTATCCCGCGGCGATAACCCGGCTGTCCGCAACAATACGTATAGCCGCGGCTATGCTCCTTCCCGGGGTTATAACACGCCGGTCCGGAATAACACTGTGCCTGCCCGCGCCTATACTCCGGCACGCAGCCATGTGTCAAACCACGGTTTCAGTTCCCCGTCCCGCAGCTCTGCCCCTTCCATTAACAGCAATGCCCCCGTGCGCAGCATTGGCTCTTCACGCGGTCTTGCTCCTTCCGGCGGAAGCATGCGTTCTTTCAGCGGCAACTCCATGTCAGGTTCCGGTTTCCGTGGAGGAGGCTTTTCCGGCGGATACGGCAGAAGATAACACAGGGGACGGCCCCGGAGAAATCCGGGACCGTCATAATCAGAAAGCCGATAATTATTGCAATTGGAAATCAGTATTTATTCTGCGTTCCTTACCGGCATTGGTTCCAAATGCCAGATATCTTCATTGTACTGTTTTAT
>JAGFXO010000122.1 GCA_017861285.1 Geobacteraceae bacterium
GCCGATCTTCCCCATACGTATATATTCAGAGATATTGCTCACGTCCCTGGTGGAATCGCCGAAGCGGCTGTCGTTCAGCCGCGTCAAGGTATCGTACAGGTAGAGGGCCTCCACCAGTTTCATGCTCGATTTGACGTTGAGGACCAGGAGCGGCATGTTAAGGCTTTCCGCGATGGCGTGAGCCAGCATGGTCTTGCCGGTCCCCGGCTCCCCCTTGAGCAGGAGCGGCATCTCGAGGGCCATGGAGACATTGACGATCTTGGCCAGTTCCTCGTCCAGGACATACCGGCTCGCACCGCTGAAGCGGTGAAAATTCTGTTCATTCATGGTATTACGGCTCCTTGTCGAATATTGATTCATGCCCGGTTGACTCCGGTTTCAAGGTAACCCCTCACCCGGCCTTCCCCTCATGGAGAGGACATATTTTTCTCCTTCTCCATGAGGGAGAAGGTGCCCCGGAGGGGCGGGTGAGGGGGGAGGAGTTTCACCCCCAGATAACCCTCGCCGGATTGCGTGTCGGGATGCGGGAATACTCGAATTCCGGATAGCCGATCATCATCCCCCCGCACATGTGGTGGCCCGGCGGCAGTGCCAGGGCCGTGGCAACTCCGGGAGAGCTGAGGGCAGCCTGGTGGAGAAATCCGGCCCAACAGGCTCCAAGGCCGAAGGAGAGAGCAGCCAGATCCAGAGTGGCAAGGGCGATTGTGGCTGAGGAAGATGCCATCGTGTCTTCGGCCTGGCCATACGCAATGACCAGGCCGGGGGCCTTGCGCAGGATCGGGTCGCGGCCCATTTCCCATGCCTTGAGCATCCCCCTGATTCCGCCATGCATTTCCTGGCCATCCAGAGTGCGAAGCCACTCAACAACCGCCAGTGACAGCCACTGAACCTCCTGCTCGTCGAGGATTACCTTCCAGGAGACCGACTGGGAGTTCATGCCGGTCGGCGCATAGCGGACGATATCGAGCAACGTGGCAATGACGTCGGGATCGAGCGGTTCAGGACGGAAATTCCTGACCGACCGCCGCCCCTTTACGAGCTGCTCGAGCTGCCGTGGGGTAAGGCGCCAGTCGGGTTCGAGGGGTGCGCATTCTTCCGGTTTCATCCGCACATGGCTGAGCGCAGCCATGGGGCAGGCAGTCACGCAGTGGCCGCAGGTGATGCATCCCTTTTCGATCTTCTCCACCGTGGTTGGGAAACCCGTGATCGGAAATCCCTCTCCCAGCGCAATGATCCCTACCGGGCATGCCCTGGCGCAGCAGCCGCATCGCCTGCATCTGCTTTCATCAATTGTTATCAGTCCCATGGTATCCTCCCGTGACCAACCCTGTCAGCCGGCGCCTGCCTTCATCTGGTCGATGAGCAGGTTAATTCCGTCCACCGAACGCTCCATATAACGTTTATCACCAACCGTCTTCGCCAGCAGGATACCCCCTTCGATAAGGGCGATGAAGGAGGAGGCAAAAAGCTCTGCATCCACATCGGGACGAATCTCACCCGCCTCTCTTCCCGCACCCACCATTGCGACAAGGCGTCCTTCCCATGCCGTCAGGACCCGGCGGACCTCGTCATGCAGTTGCGGGTGGGCGTCATCGGCATCGACGGCGGTATTCAGTATCGGGCATCCTCCGGTCTGGACTGTCTCCTCATAGAAGTCAACGAAGGTCAGGGCGAATGCCCGCAGTTTGTCAACGGCCCCCTCGTGAAATTGGAGCCGTTGCCCCACTCTCTCCGATACCTGCCGTACGCTGTAACGGAAAGCCTCGACAGCCAAGTCATCCTTGTCGGCAAAATGCCCGTAGATGGCGCCCTTTGTGAGTCCCAGTGCTTCGGTCAGCATCGACATCGACGTCCGCTGGTACCCGTTCTTGTTGAAAATGACCGCTGCTTTTTCAACAATCGCCTGTCTTGTCTCTTCGGCTTTTCCCACAACAATCTCCATTAACAGAATTTGTCACACAAATATACCAAACAGTATATTTTTGTCAAGACCAAAAATACCGACCGGTATATTTGTGTCTACAATCCGGCCGTTGCGATGCTCAAAGCCAATGAGAACTTACTGACCTGCCTGATTCCATTGCTTCGCAAATCGAATCAGCTCCGGCATGAAGCCTCTGAAATCGCCATGGAGACGGTCATACCATGCAGACAATTCAGACCCCCCATTGGCCAGGGGATTGGGTCTCGAAACCCTGCCCGACATTCTCCGCAGGATGGAGTCGACTCCATCGATTTCCCGATACGACAGAAGCCAGTTGGAGGAAAACATCCGCGGCAGCACCTCACGGAGCCGAGCCGGCATTATTTCCCGGTAGTCGTCCAATACCCGGTATGCATTGCGGATAAAATCGGGAAACGGAACCGGTGAGTAGTCCCCCCAGTTCCTTGCCAGAAAATGGTCATAGAATACATCGACAAGAATCCCCCGGTAATGGCGGTAGGAATCGTCGATGCGGTGCTTGCTTTGCAGAAAAAAAACATTGCCTGCGGCAAACGAATCGATCTTGCGGTGCATTTCCAGACCCCGCCTGACTCCCCGCGGATAGCGATCGTCGAGCCTCCCTTTGACGAAATCGCCCATCATGTTCCCTACGAGCGATTCCTCGTCTCCAGCGAGAAAAAGATGTACAAGATAGTTCATGGGCAAAGACCGAAAGAAAAGATAAAAAAAACAACCAGATATCAACAATAATGCGACTGTCATGAAAACACAAGAATTGCATGATAAACTTAATGCATCAATTATCCTGAAAAGGTGAAAAATGGGCAGACATCTTGTCGTTGCAGGGGGAGGGCATGCACATATGACGCTGCTTCTCCGTCTCGGCGAGTTTATCCGGAAAGGTCACCGGATCTCGGTAGTAAGCCCTTCCCGCTACCAATACTACTCCGGCATGGGACCAGGAATGCTCTCCGGCATCTATGAACCCCGCGAGATCCGTTTCAACGTCGGGAAAATGGCTGAAGACCGCGGAGCATCCTTTATTGAAGACAGGGCTGTCCGGATCGATCCGGTCAAAAGGGTTATCTTTCTCGGCTCGGGAAGAGATATACCCTACGATATCGCAACGTTCAACACCGGCAGCCAGGTGCCCGCGGGATCTCTTGACGCGAGTTCGGCGCAAACTGTCCCGGTCAAGCCGATTATCAACCTGTATCAGGCACGCCTCGGGATACTCGCCGCACTTGAGCGACGCAACATTGCCATTGCGGTCATCGGTGGAGGACCCGCGGGCGTCGAAATAGCTGCTAATCTCTGGCGCCTTGCCCAGGGGAGACCCCATGTCGCGGAGATAACACTCGTCGGGGGCAGAAAAATATTGGCGGAATTTCCCGGCAGGGTTCGCTCCCTCGCCCTGGATTCCCTGGGAAGCAGGAATATCAATGTTCTGGAAGGCATTCGCGCCCAGTCATCCGTTAACGGTACGGTGATTTTGTCGAACGGAAAAACGCTTTGCTGCGATTTTGTTTTTGTGGCTGTGGGAGTCAAGCCTTCTTCTCTCTTCCTCGATTCCGGCATTCCCACGGGAGAAGACGGGGGATTGCTGGTCAACCCTTTTCTTCAGAGCACGACCTATCCCGAACTGTTTGGCGGTGGGGACTGCATTTCCCTTGCCGGCAACCCCCTTGCCAAAGTAGGTGTGTACGCAGTACGCCAGAATCCCTTGCTGCTGCACAATCTGATGGCGGCACTTGAAGGAGGTTCACTGATACCCTTCCGGCCCGGCGGGACATACATGCTGATCATGAACATGGGAAACGGAACCGGAATTTTCTGGAAAAAAAACCTTGTCCTGGATGGAAGGCCTGCCTTTCTGCTTAAAGACTTCATCGACCGTCGTTTCATGAAAAAATTCCAGGTTTCCGGTGAATTGGAAGAACCGGGAGAAGAAATTATCTGAAAAGGTGATGCAGAGGGGGCCATTATGGGTGTCATGGATTACTTCAAACCGGTCTCGACGTGGACGGCACAACAGGTGATGGAATTTTTCGGCGGGGAGAAACACGGGGATTACAACCTTGTCGATGTACGTCAGCCCGGTGAGTACAAGAGGGGCCATCTGCCCGGCGCCAGATTGATCCCTGTGGGAGAACTGTCGGACCGCCTCGGGGAACTCGATCCCGCAAAACCCGTCATAGTGTATTGAGCCGCCGGCGTTCGCAGCCGTGCAGCTGCGGCAATACTCGAGCGGGCGGGTTTCGGAGAAGTGCACAGCATGGCGGGAGGCATCAACGCCTGGAATGGACTTGTCGCGGAAGGATATCCTGAGGCGGGCATACCATGGTTCGCCGCGGCGCATTCCGTTGAAGAAATTATGGCGCTTGCCTGGATTCTGGAGGACGGGACGGAAAAATTCTATTCAAGAACGGCGGAATTCTCCGCCGACAGCAATGCCGCATCTCTTCTCGGTGAACTGGCAACCGCCGAGGAGCATCACAAAGTAATGATCGCCGGGCTCTATCGGGATATTACCGGTTTGGTCGGGGAAATCGACTTCCCTTCTCTTCTCGGCAGGTATCCCCAGGAAACAATCATGGAAGGGGGAATGAAGCTGGGTGATGCGCTTGCATGGGCTGAAGGCAAGGGAGCGAGAGAAATGCTTGAGTTTTCCATGGCCCTGGAAACCGGCTCCTATGACCGTTACCTCACCATGCAGGACAGAATAACCGATGAACGCTCGCTGAAAATCTTCAGCGCCCTTGCCGATGAAGAGAAGCATCATCTCGAAAAGTTGACGGGACTGTTTGAACGAAATCTGTGAGCATGAGCAGCCAATGCTCGAGAAGCCCGGTGAACACGCCAAGCGCGAGGGAAATTGACCTTTTCCCCTGAGATGATAACCTAGTAGCAGTATCATTCTATTCCCCGTGCCAAGGAAATTTTTCGCCACTTCCGGCGGGAAGAGATGGAAAGGAGAAAGGAAATGGCATATGAAGCGATCGATTTCTCGAAACTTGTCGGGATGGAAGGATTCGGAGAGCAACTGCTGAAAAATCATTTTACCCTTTACCAGGGCTATGTGACCAACACCAACAAGGTGCTCGATGTCCTGGCGCAAATGCTGAAAGAAGGAAAAACCGCCACGCCGGAATTTGCCGAACTGAAGCGTCGACTCGGCTGGGAATTCAACGGCATGAGGCTGCATGAATACTATTTCGGCAACCTGGGAGGCAAGGCCCCGCTCGACGGGAACAGCAAGCTTGCCGGGAAGTTTGCCGTCGATTTCGGCAGTGTCGAAGAGTGGGAAAAGGATTTCCGGGCAGTCGGCGCCATGCGGGGAATCGGCTGGGCGGTCTGTTACCAGGACTCCGTGAGCGGGAAACTGATCAACTTCTGGATCAACGAGCATGATGTCGCTCACCCTGCAGGTTGCACCCCGGTATTGATCCTCGATGCCTTCGAACACGCCTTTATGCTCGACTATGGCTTGAAGAGGGCGGACTACATCGAGGCGTTTTTCAGGAACATCGACTGGCGGGTCGCCGAAGGGCGCTTGAGATAGCCCTTTCCGGGCACCACGGGAAAACACTGTGACAAACAAGAGCTCACATCAGACGGGATTGGACAATAGCTGGAGCATAGGCATTGACCTGGGTGGGACAAAAATCGCGGTAGCGATGGTAGATGCCTCGGGACAGGTTCTGGAACAGCGCCGCCTCGCCACCAGGGTGAGCGAAGGTCCGATTGCCATCCAGTCGGAGATTGTTGACGCCGTCCTGGAATTGCGGAAATATTCGGTCTCGAAACCGGTGGGAGTGGGCATAGGTGTCGCCGGCCAGATAGACCCGGTCAGCGGGACCGTACGGTTTGCCCCGAATCTCGACTGGCGCGATGTGCCAATCGGCAATGTCCTGAGAAATGCCCTGGACATGCCGGTATTCGTTACCAATGATGTTCGTGCCGCCACCTGGGGTGAGTGGATTCACGGCGCGGGCCGGGAGTGCGACGACCTGGTCTGCCTCTTCGTGGGAACGGGCGTTGGCGGCGGAGTGGTGAGCGGCGGCCGCATGCTGGCCGGATGCAGCAATACCGCGGGAGAATTCGGCCATATAACCATTGACCTTCACGGCCCTCTCTGCAATTGCGGAAATCGCGGTTGCCTTGAAGCCCTCGC
>JAGFXO010000041.1 GCA_017861285.1 Geobacteraceae bacterium
GGAAAAGACGAAAACTGTTGCCGTCAACACGGTCATTATCGCCATCATCTGTATAGCCCTGATCTGGGGCAATACGTACTGGCGGCAGCGGACCCAGTTCTACAAAGGGGAATCGGCGCATGCCAGGGGAGATTACATAGCCGCCGTTGCCGGCTATGAATCGGCGATTCATCTCTACACCCCGGGCAGTTCGCTGGTGGAGCGGGCGGCGGTGATTTTATGGGGCATGGGTGAGAGTTCCGAGCGGGCGGGGGATTCAAAGCGGGCGCTGATCGCCTACCGCGCATTGCGCAGTTCATTTTATGCGGTACACGGTATTTCCCGTCCCGGGAGAGAGTGGATCACCCGTTGCGACGCCAGGATCAGGGTTTTGGATGCCGATGCTCATCCCATGAGGGACAGGGCAAAACAATAATTAATCGTTCTTGCGGGAATAGATTCGTGAAACGGTTGCGAAAGAAAAAAGATGACCCAAGAAGTATCTGAACAAGCAGGCCTGAAGATCATACCCCTGGGAGGACTCGGGGAGATCGGGCTCAACATGATGGTTTTCGAGTACGAAGACGATATTATCGTTGTCGATTGCGGCCTGATGTTCCCGGAACCGCACATGCTCGGCATCGATATGGTCATCCCCGACATCTCCTATCTGAGGGAGAGGAGCGACAGGGTTCGCGGCATACTGCTTACCCACGGTCATGAAGATCACATCGGCGCCCTTCCTTTTGTCCTGGAAGACCTGCCGGTACCTGTCTACGGTACGGCGCTGACACTGGGCTTTGTCCGCGAAAAGCTGAAAGAGTACAGCCTCGACTCGGTAACCAACCTGTGCGTGGTCAAACCCCGGGATACCGTTTCACTGGGCAGTTTCAGCGTCGAATTCATCAGGGTATCCCATTCCATTGTCGACGGCTGCGCACTGGCGATACGCACCCCGGAAGGCGTGGTAATCCATACCGGCGATTTCAAGATCGATCAGACCCCGGTCGACAAGGAACTTACCGACCTGACCACGTTCTCCCGCTATGGTTCCGAGGGGGTTCTTGCGCTGATGTCGGATTCCACCAATATTGAACGGGAGGGCTACACTCTTTCGGAGAAGCTGGTGGGTGACGCATTCCATGAGATTTTCCCCCAATGCCACGGGCGCATTATCGTTGCAGCATTTTCCAGCAACATCCACCGTGTGCAGCAGGTCGTGGCTGCGGCCGAACGCTTCGGGCGCAAGGTTCTCCTGAACGGACGCTCCATGCTTGCCAACGTGCAGATAGCAAGGGAACTCGGATATCTGAAGATACCCGAGGGATTGCTGATCGACCTGAAAGATCTTCCCAGGCTGCCCAAAGAGGAGGTCTGCATGGTGACCACGGGTTCCCAGGGCGAGCCGATGAGCGCACTGACCCGCATTGCCATGGATGACCACAAGCAGATCAAGCTGGAGGCGGGGGATACAGTCATCCTTTCTTCCAGGTTTATTCCCGGCAACGAGAAGACCATTTCGGACCTGATCAATCACCTCTACCGGCGGGGGGCGGAGGTATATTATGAAAAAGTCTCGGAGGTGCATGTCTCGGGCCATGCCAGTCAGGAAGAACTTAAGCTGATGCTCAATATCGTGCAGCCACGCTATTTCATACCGGTTCACGGGGAATACCGGCACCTGGTGAAACACGTTCAGCTTGCGGAGCATGTGGGCATCGGCAGGGAACGTTGTATCCTTGCGGTCAACGGTGATATGGTCTGTTTCTCCGGCGGAAAGGGGGAGCTTGCAGGCACTGTGGAATCGGGGCGGGTCTTCGTGGATGGCAAGGGGATCGGCGATGTGGGAGAAATTGTGCTCAAGGACCGGAAGCATCTCTCCCAGGACGGAATGGTGGTGGTCATCATTGCCATCAACCAGGCAACGGGAGAAATCATCTACGGCCCCGATATCATCAGCCGCGGATTTGTTTTCGAGGATGAGAGCCAGGAATTTATGGACGAAACGAAAAAAGTGGTGCTGGATACCCTCGCAGCGCACAATATGGAAGTTATGGGGGACTGGAACGAAGTGAAGATGGAAGTGCGCAGGATTTTGCGCCGGTTCTTCAACAAGACCATCGAGCGGCGACCGGTGATCCTTCCGGTAATCATGGAAATATAAAAAGGCGGGCAAAGGGCAAAGGGGTTCAGGATTTTCCTCGTGCCTTGTGCCTAGTGCCTTGTGCCTGATTTTATTATGGACAACGAAAGAAAAGACATTTTGAAGAAAGAAGTAAAAGGGATTCTGCTGGGGGCTCTCGGGCTGTTCCTTCTCATCGCCATCCTCTCGTTCAATTCCGGTGATCTTTCGTTCAATACCTATACCTCGGAGAACGGTGTGCACAATCTGGGAGGGAAATTCGGCGCCAATGCTGCCGATCTCCTGATGCAGATTTTCGGTATGGCGTCGTACGCCATTCCCTGCGCACTGCTGTACCTATCGTACAAGCTGCTGCGTTTCAAGGAACTGGGGTGGCGCCCGTACAAGGGGGTTGCCTTTCTGTTCCTCCTCGTGTCGCTTTCGGCCCTGTTCGCGTTCAGCAGGGAGACGACCGTTTTTCTCGGACAGGAGGTGCAAACCGGCGGTGGTGTGGGGTTCAAGACCGCGGCACTGCTCAAGACCTGGTTCGGAATCCCCGGCGCCCTGCTGTTCCTGCTGCCGCTTCTGGCGGCTTCGATCACGGTGCTGTCCCGATTTTCCTTCGTGCTGTTTGCCGGATGGGGGTTGTCCGCGCTCCGTGCCCGCTGGTCCCGGTACTGTGAAAAACGGGCTCTCAAACGGGAACTTCAGGGAGAGAAGGAGGGGAAAACCATCGAGCGTACGGTTCCCCGTATCAGGCCCGCCGCTGCGGCTCCCCCCACTCCTGCGCCGGTTCTGAAAAAGGAAAAGCAACGGGACGAGAAAAAAAGCGCTCCTGTCCAGGAGGCTTTCGAGTTTGTCAATCATGACGGTTCCTATCGGACTCCGTCCCTGTCACTTCTGGATGTCCCGCCGGCCACCCAGAAGCGCCACGACAGGGAGATGCTCGCCATGAATTCACGACTCCTGGAGAAAAAGCTGAAGGATTTCGGCATTGACGGAGAAGTGGCGGAGATATGCCCGGGACCGGTCATCACCATGTATGAATTCGCTCCGGGACCGGGAATAAAGGTAAACCGCATATCCGGGCTGGCCGATGACCTCACCATGGCCCTGCAGGCTCTTTCCATCCGTATTGTCGCCCCGATCCCGGGCAAGGGGGTTGTGGGAATCGAACTGCCGAACCGTGAACGGGAAATGGTATTTCTCAGGGAAATTTTCGGCTGTGAGGATTTCCACCGCGGCAAAATGAAGCTGCCCCTCGCCCTGGGCAAGGACATTGCGGGCAATCCCATCGTAACAGACCTGGCCCGCATGCCCCACCTGCTGGTGGCGGGCGCAACGGGTTCCGGCAAGTCGGTGTCCATCAACACCATGATACTCTCTCTCGTCTACACGGCGACACCACAGGATGTGCGTATCATCATGGTGGATCCGAAAATGCTTGAACTCTCCGTCTACGAGGGGATTCCGCACCTCCTGCTGCCGGTGGTGACCAACCCGAAAAAGGCCGCACTGGCCCTCAAATGGGCGGTGAAGGAGATGGAGCGCCGCTACCGCCTGATGAGCGACAAGGGTGTGCGCAATATCGATTCCTATAACAAGAAGCTGGAGCGGGAGGCGAAGGAAGAGGAAGAAAGCGAAGTTGTCGTCGTCGATGAAGTGGTCGATGAGACCCTGGATAGCGAAGAGGCTCATGATGTGCAGGTCCATGAATTTCCCCAGAAGGACGAGGAACTGGAGCACGGGCATCTGCCCTATATCGTGGTCATCGTTGACGAACTGGCTGATCTGATGATGGTTGCCGGCCGGGAAGTGGAGGAGTCTATTGCCAGACTGGCACAGATGGCCCGTGCCGCAGGGATTCACCTGGTCCTGGCTACCCAGCGGCCGTCGGTCGATGTCATTACCGGCCTGATCAAGGCCAATTTCCCGGCCCGCATCTCCTTCCAGGTTTCGTCGAAGATCGATTCCCGGACCATACTTGACTGCAACGGAGCCGAGACGCTTCTGGGAGCGGGCGATATGCTGTTCCTGCCTCCCGGGACGGCAAAAATGCAGCGGGTGCACGGCGCATTCGTATCCGACGCGGAAGTGCAACGGGTGGTCGATTTTCTCAAGAAGCAGGGCAAGCCGGTATACGAGAAATCGATCCTTGAAATGAAGCCGTCCGACGACAAGGCGAACGAAGAAGACTTTCTCGACGAACGCTATGACGACGCCGTGGCACTGGTAGCCGAAGCACGCCAGGCCTCAATCTCCATGATCCAGCGCCGCTTGCGCATCGGCTACAACCGCGCAGCCCGCATCATCGAAAAGATGGAGCAGGAAGGGATCGTCGGTCCCAGTGACGGCACCAGCAAACCCCGCGAGGTGTTCATCAACAAGTTGTAAGCTTTCCCCCGCTTTTCTCAAAAACAAAGCCGCTCCCGGCACTGAGAGCGGCTTATATATTATCTTCGGAATTGGTGAGGTGTAAAAATCCGCACCTTCAGCTATTCATGGATACATGCCCTGCTGCCTACCGTATCGGTCACGGTCTGGGCAATCTTCCTGAAATCCTCACAGCTGTTTTTGCTTGCTGCACTGTCCAGATCCCTTCTGATATTCGCGGGTATGTAGTCACCGGTTATGAAGACGTTGACATCATTGCCTTTCCTTATATGGAGAGATCCCGAATAGTCGACCTTCAAACCATCGTTGTATTCGCACCTCATAAATAACACCTCACTTTCATGCTTGTAGTATGGCATATCGGCGCCGGAAAAGCCATTTCGATCTAAAATAGATTGCAAGAAATATTAATATGTTCTAAGCTGGTGCCTTCCTTCCAGGGAAACAGCGTGCCGCGAGAAGACAAACAAGAAAGTTTTCCAGCCCGGAAACGAGGGATCCATTTCCCTCTTTCCTTGTCACCCGATTGGTGATACTTTTACATCCATCAAAATTCAATAGATCGGGATACATCGCGTGGACATAAAGGACCTGAAGACCCTTCTGAATAATGTGAAAAACGGAGACCTGGAAATCGAAGAAGCCATGGAGCGACTGCGACATCTTCCCTTCGAGCAGATCGGCTGTGCCAATATTGACCACCACCGGGAACTTCGACAGGGGTTTCCGGAGGTGATCCTCGGGGAGTACAAAAGCGCCGGACAGATCGAACAGATTCTGGTTGCCCTGCTGGACAAGGGAAACAACGTTCTGGTGACCCGCCTGAGCAGTGAAAAGGCACAGTGCCTCCAGGATAAATTTCCCGCAGCCCGATACCATGCCGATGCCCGCTGCCTGACCATCGAGCAGAAAGAGGTGGAACTGCTCGGCAAGGGGAAGATCCTGGTTATTTCCGCCGGCACGTCGGACATCTCAGTGGCGGCCGAGGCGGTGGTTACGGCGGCAATAATGGGCAACGAGGTTGAGCATATCTACGACGTGGGTGTCGCCGGAATACACCGGCTGCTTGCCCACAGGGAGAGGCTTTTTTCCGCATCGGTTCTGATTGTCGTGGCGGGGATGGAGGGAGCGCTTCCCTCGGTTGTGGGCGGCATGGTGAAGCGACCGGTTATCGCAGTACCGACTTCCGTGGGCTATGGCGCTTCTTTCGGCGGTATTGCGGCCCTTCTGGGGATGCTCAATTCCTGTGCTTCGGGGGTTACCGTGGTGAATATCGACAACGGCTTCGGGGCGGCCTATGCGGCAAGCCTGATGAACAGGGAAGCATGAGGCAGGGTGATCTGGTTTTAAGTTTTAGGTTTTAAGTTTTAGGCCTAACACCAAAAACCAAAAACTAATAACTAAAAACCAACAAATTAAAACCCGATAAGGGAAAATTATTGAAAATCTTATATTTTGACTGTTTTGCCGGAATTTCCGGTGATATGACCATTGGTGCGCTCCTGGACCTGGGGGTGCCGCTAGCGGTGGTGCGGCAGGAACTCGCCAGGCTGCCGGTTCCCCCTTCGAGTTATGCGGTGCGCGCGGAAAAGACGAGCCGCAAGGGGATGCAGGCGACCAAGTTCAGCGTGCATGTGGAGGAGCATCAGCCGCATCGCCATTATGCCGATATCGCCGGGATGATTGAGAAAAGTACCCTTGCCGAGAAGATCAAGGAACGTGCCCAGTGCATCTTCTTCAGGCTGGCTGAGGCCGAGGCCAAGGTGCATGGCGTTGAGATCGGGCATGTCCATTTCCACGAGGTCGGAGGTATCGATGCCATTGTCGATATCATCGGAACGGCAATCTGTCTGGAGTACCTGGGTATCGAACGGATTCATGTGTCTTCCCTTCCTCTCGGCGGCGGATATGTGGAAACCGCTCACGGGAGGCTGCCGGTGCCGGCTCCCGCCACTGCCGAGTTGCTGCGGGGAGTTCCGGTCCATGGTGAGTTGGGCGAGGGGGAGCGGGTTACGCCGACGGGTGCGGCGATCGTTGCCGCGCTGGGCCACTCGTTCGGCAGTGCTCCTTCCATGACCATGCATGCCACGGGGTACGGTGCCGGGGACAGGGATTTCCCGGACGTACCGAATATCCTGCGCGTGATGTCGGGGGAAAAAACGGGCGCAGCTCCGCTGCGGGATGAAATGTTGGTGGCGGAGACGAATATCGACGATATGAATCCGGAAATGCTCGGTTTTCTCATGGAGCGGCTTTTTGCCTGCGGCGCGCTGGATGTGGGATTTTCGCCCCTGCAGATGAAGAAGAACCGCCCCGGTGTGAAAGTGACCTTTCTCTGCGCACCGCAAGACCTGGAGACGCTGGCCCGCCTGGTCCTGACCGAATCGACCGCAATCGGGGTGCGGTATCACCCTGTTGGCAGGATAAAAATGGAGCGTTCCGTGGAAGAGCGGGAGACATCCCTGGGCAGAGTCGCGGTCAAGGTAATTCGGGAAGGCGGCATTCTGCTGCGCATTGCCCCGGAATTCGAAGAATGCCGCCGCATCGCCCTGGAAAAAGGTCTGCCTCTGCCCGATGTTTACCGGATTATCGAAAGAGAGACCTCCCCCTCATGAGGCGACTGGTAATCTTTGCTTCGAGCTGGTTCGGATCGGGTTTCAGCCCCGTGGCCTCCGGAACTGTCGGAACCGCGGCGGCGATACCCTTGTACCTGCTCATTGCCAATCTTTCCACACCGGTCTATATCGTTGTGGTGGCTGCCTTTACCGTCTTTTCCTGTTGGGTGAGCGGCCGGGCGGAAGAGATTTTTCAGGAAAAGGATTCCGGCAGGATTGTAATCGACGAGGTTGCCGGTTATCTGGTTGCCATGACAGCTGTCCCGTTTTCCTGGAAAGCGGTTGCACTCGGGTTTCTCCTCTTCCGTTTTTTTGACATAACGAAAATTCCACCCGCGCGGTTTTTTGACCGGCAGTTGAAAAACGGCTACGGGGTCGTTCTCGATGATGTCGTTGCGGGGGTTTACTCCTGCCTGTCACTTCATTTCCTGTTGAGGTATTTATGAAAGTTTCCACCCTGTCCATTGGCGATGAAGTCCTTTTCGGGGAAATCGTCGACACCAATTCCGCCCATATAGCGGCACGTCTTTACGATGTCGGGATAACCGTCAGGAGACATCTCTGCGTCGGTGACAGCGAACCTGATATCATCGAGGCCATGGAAGCGCTGGCCGGGAGCAACGACTTTGTCATCGCAACCGGAGGGCTTGGCCCGACGGTCGACGACCTGACCGCCAAGGCTGCGTCGAAGGCTGCCGGAAGGCATCTCGTGCTGAACGATGATGCGCTTGCCCATCTTCAGCAGTTCTACGAAAAGGCTGGGAGGCAAATGCTTCCGGGCACCGAAAAGCAGTGCATGCTCCCGGCGAAGGCAGTGCTGGTGCCGAACCCGGTGGGCACTGCCTGCGGTTTCGTTCTGCCGTTCAAAGGCACCCACTTCTTTTTCCTCCCCGGAGTTCCCGGCGAAATGAAAAGAATGCTGGAAAAAACGCTCGTCCCCTCCATTTTGTCGAAGCTGCAGCGCAAGAGGGTTGTCCGGACTCGGGTTTTCAAGGTATTCGGTCTTTCCGAGACACAGACCGAGAGCCTGCTCAAGGATGTCGCCCGGCCCGACCAGGGCCTCTCTGTTGCCTATTGCGTCAATTTTCCCGAGGTTTTCGTCAAGCTCCGTATCGAGGGCGATGACGAGACTCGCCTGTCCGCCCTGCTCGATGAAGGGTGCCGCGGGACCAGGGATAAACTGGGCGACTTTCTGGTCACCGAGGGTGAAGACACCATCGACACTGTTGTGGCACGGCTTTTCAAGGAAAAAGGGATAACCCTGTCGCTTGCCGAGTCGTGTACCGGTGGAATGATCTCCAAGCGCATAACGGATATGGCCGGAAGTTCATCCTACTTTCTGGAGGGTGCGGTTACCTATGGCAATCCGGCGAAAACGAGAGCTCTGGACATTCCTGCCGAGCTCATAGCGGAGAGAGGGGCGGTGAGTTCGGCGGTTGCCATGGCGATGGCACGGGGTATGCGCCGGAAATCCGGCAGTGACATAGCACTCGCGGTTACCGGGATTGCCGGCCCCGACGGCGCGACAACGGACAAGCCGGTCGGCACCGTGTACCTGGCGATGGCCGGTCCTTCCGATTGCAAGGCAAAGCAGTACAAATTCTTCGGTGACCGGGACAGGATACGGGCCATGACCGCATTCACGGCGCTGGACTGGTTGAGAAGATATCTACTTTCTATCTAGCTCTACTTTGTCACATTTTCTGCAGCGAGCCATTTTCTTAACCCCATGTCCCCGAACACCTGTAACCCTTGACCCCGGTCTATACATCCCTTGAAGGGGGAGGAGCCCTATTATTCCCTCCCTTTCAAGGTGAGGGTCAGGGTGGGGATGGGGTTGTTGCGGTAATCTGACAATGTAGAACTAGAAAGATAAACTTGAAAAAGCAATGAAAAATATGCTATTTACTGTATTTTCAGTTCCGCCCGGAACGGACGAGGAGGCATTACATGCTGGAAAGAGATAAGGCGATTGATTTGGCGGTCGGTCAGATCGAAAAGCAGTTCGGCAAGGGGGCTATCATGCGCCTGGGCAATGACGAGCCCTTGCCCGATATTGCCGCAATACCAACGGGATCAATTTCTCTCGACATGGCGCTGGGAGTCGGGGGAGTTCCGCGGGGGCGCATCGTCGAGATATTCGGACCGGAATCTTCCGGGAAGACGACCCTGGCTCTCCACATTGTCGCCGAGGCCCAGAAGCAGGGTGGTATCGCCGCTTTCGTCGACGCCGAGCACGCCCTCGACATTGGGTATGCCAGGAAGCTCGGGGTGAAGACCGATGACCTGCTCGTTTCCCAGCCGGACACCGGAGAGCAGGCCCTGGAAATCACGGAAATGCTGGTACGCAGTGGCGCCATTGACGTGTTGGTAATCGACTCGGTAGCGGCCCTCGTACCCAAGGCGGAGATAGAAGGCGATATGGGTGATTCACACATGGGGCTGCAGGCAAGGCTCATGTCACAGGCCCTGCGCAAGCTCACTGCAATTATCAGCAAATCCAACGCCTGCGTAATATTCATCAACCAGATCCGTATGAAAATCGGCGTCATGTTCGGCAATCCCGAAACGACCACCGGCGGAAATGCCCTCAAATTCTATGCCTCCGTGCGGATGGACATCAGGAAAATTGCTTCCCTGAAACAGGGTAACGATATTATCGGCTCCCGTACCAAGGTGAAGGTGGTGAAAAACAAGGTGGCCCCCCCCTTCCGGGAGGTTGAGTTCGATATTCTTTACGGGCAGGGGATCTCCAGGGTGGGTGACATCCTTGACCTTGCGGTGGACAGGGGTATTGTCGAAAAGAGCGGAGCCTGGTTCTCGTACGGCAGCGACAGGATTGGGCAGGGGCGGGAGAATTCGCGCATCTTCCTCCAGGAGCACCCTGAAATGCTGCAGGAAATCGAGGAGAAGATAATCGGACAGGCCTGAAATACGTACTGACGGAGGCAATGGAGGCGGGCAATGGAACTTAACGACATACTGACTATAGCGGTGAAGGCAAAGGGTTCCGACGTTCACATCAAGGCGGGGCTTCAGCCGGTTGTGCGCATCGACGGGAAATTGCGCCCCATTCCCAATGCGCCGCGGGTCACCGCGGATGCGATCAGGGAGGTTGCGTACTCCCTGATGAACGAGCGTCAGAAGCGGATTTTCGAAGAGAACTACGAGGTGGATCTTTCCTACGGGATTCCCGGGCTGAGCCGCTTCCGTGCGAGTATCTATTCCCAGAGGGGAACCATGGCCATGGTTTTCCGTATCATCTCCTTCAATGTTCCGACCTTCGAGGCCCTGAATCTGCCTCCGGTTCTGAAGAAGCTGAGCCTTGAAGAGCGCGGCCTGATACTCGTCACCGGTACGACCGGGTCCGGCAAATCGACCACCCTGGCAGCAATGGTAAACTATATCAACGACAACCGGACCTGCAATATCATCACCGTCGAGGACCCGGTCGAGTATCTGCATAAGGACAGGAAAAGCATTATCAGCCAGCGGGAGGTAGGCTTTGACACGCTTACCTTCGCCAATGCACTGAAAAGCGCCCTGCGCCAGGACCCGGACGTAATACTGGTCGGCGAGATGCGCGACCTTGAAACCATAGAGACGGCCCTTACCGCGGCGGAGACCGGCCACCTGGTCATGTCGACGCTTCATACCCTGGACGCCGCCGAAACCATCAACAGGATCATCTCGGTATTCCCCCCCTACCATCAGCGGCAGGTGCGGATGCAGCTTTCGGGGGTGCTCAAGGGAGTCATTTCCCAGCGTCTCGTGCCGAAAGCCGACGGTACGGGCAGGGCTCCTGCCGTCGAGATAATGGTATCCACCGGGCGGATCCGGGAATGTATCGACGACAAGGAAAAAACCAAGCAGATACCGGAGGCGATAGCCCAGGGGTACACCACGTACGGCATGCAGACCTTTGACCAGTCACTGATGAGCCTGTATACCAGCAAGTTCATTACCTACGAGGAAGCTCTCCGTCAGTCGTCCAATCCCGATGATTTCGCCCTCAAGGTATCCGGCATCTCCTCCACCTCCGACACCACCTGGGACCATTTCGCCCTGGAAGAGGAGCCTCCTGCCGAGGGCGAAGAGAAGATGCCCATAGAAAAGTACTGACATGGATGAGGCGCAGAGAGCGTACGTCTTTGCTCTCAAGGCACTGACACGACGGGACCACGGCGAGGCGGAGCTCAGGCGAAAGATGACCGGCAGGGGCTTCCCCACCGATTCGGTTGACGACATAATCGACCGTTTGAAGCGTTCGGGGTATCTGGACGACGCGAAATTTGCCCGCCGCTGGGCCGAATCCGCGGTTCGAAACGGCAAGGGGTACGGATTCCGGCTTCGCTTCGAATTGTCACGCCGGGGTATTGCCGAGGAGATTGCTTCCGAAGTCGCGGAGCAGATACGGGACGAATACGATGAGGAGGAAATCATCACGTCCCTCGTGGCCAGAAAATTCCCCGGTTTTGTTCAACAAGGTGCCGATGCCCGCCAAAAAAGCCGGGTAGTAGGCTACCTTCAGCGCCGTGGTTTTTCCTTGGCGGCCATCCTGCAGGCGTTTCGCCATATGCAGGGATGAAGGCGCCGCCAGCAGACAGTTGCAGAGGGCTGCTTTTTGAGGTTCTGCATTTTCTATCTGGACTTATTTCACGAGTCCATATTTTATTTTTATCAGCTTTTCCCGGGAGAACAGATGACAGGCAAAGAAATCAGATCGAGATTCCTGAAATTTTTCGAGCAGCGTGGCCATACCATCGTCCCCAGTTCGGGCCTCATTCCGAAGAACGATCCCACCCTGCTTTTTGCCAATGCCGGCATGAACCAGTTCAAGGACGTTTTTCTCGGACTGGAAAAACGCGACTATATAAGGGCATGCAGTTCTCAGAAGTGCGTGCGCGCAGGCGGTAAGCACAACGACCTGGAAGCAGTCGGCCGGACCGCCCGCCATCATACGTTCTTCGAGATGCTGGGGAACTTTTCCTTTGGCGACTATTTCAAGCAGGAGGCGATAGCGTTTGCCTGGGAGTTTCTCACCGGGGAGCTGCAACTTGATAAGAACCGGCTGTATGTGAGTGTCTACAAGGATGATGATGAAGCCGCCACAATCTGGCATGAGCAGCAGGGAATTCCGCTGGAGCGGATATACCGGTTCGATGAGGACAATTTCTGGTCCATGGGGGATACCGGGCCGTGCGGACCGTGCACCGAAATTTTCTGGGACAACGGTTCGGAGGTCGGCTGCGGCAAGCCCGGTTGCGAGGTTGGCTGCGACTGCGACCGCTACACGGAGATTTGGAATAACGTCTTCATGCAGTTTAACCGCGATGCACAAGGGGTTATGACACCGCTGCCGAAGCCTTCCGTCGATACAGGCATGGGACTGGAACGGATAGCCATGGTCATGCAGGGGGTGAAGTCGAATTTCGATACCGACCTGCTCCAGGGAATCATCCGCTTCCTGGAAAAATTGTCCGGGAAGAAGTACCGCAGTGATGACCGGGTCGACTTTTCCCTTCGCGTCATTGCCGACCATGCACGGGCAGCCAATTTTCTGATCTGCGACGGGGTGCTCCCCAGCAATGAAGGACGCGGCTACGTGCTGCGCCGCATCATGCGACGCGCCGCACGTCATGCCAAAATGCTCGGGTTCTCCGAGCCGGTCCTGTATAAGACTGTGGATGCCGTCAATGCCATCATGGGGGATGCCTATCCGGAACTCCTGCAGAGGGAGGAATATATCAAAAAGGTCATCAGGATCGAGGAGGAGCGTTTTGCGGAAACCCTGGACAACGGCCTCAGGATCCTCAACGAGGAAGTTGCATCCCTGAAAAAGCAGGGACAGTCGGTGATTGCCGGTGAAGTGGCTTTCAAACTGTACGATACCTACGGCTTCCCCTTGGATCTGACGGCGGACATCGTGGAGGGCGAAGGATTCACCATCGATGAAGAAGGTTTCGCCTCCTGCATGGAAAGGCAGCGCGAAAAGGCCCGGGAGCACTGGAAGGGATCCGGTGAGGAAGGCGTTTCGGCAATCTACAAGGACCTGCACAATCGGGGGGTACGCACCACCTTCGTCGGGTACGATGAGAATTCCGCCTATTCGGTGATTGCTTCCATGCTTCACGATGGAGTTATGGTGGAGGAGGCCCATACCGGGCAGGAGGTGGAAATAGTCACCGATCTGACCCCGTTCTACGGTGAGTCCGGCGGCCAGGAAGGGGATTGCGGAGTGATGTCCACCGGCAGTGCTCACCTTCAGGTCGTTGCCGCCGTGAAACCCCTGCCCGATCTGATTGTGCACCGTGCCGTAATCCAGGAGGGAACGGTAAAGGTCGGGGATGCCGTTGACCTGAAAGTGGAGGCTGGGAAGAGGAACGCTACGTCCCGCAATCATACGGCTACCCATCTGCTGCATGCTGCCCTGCGTCACGTGCTCGGCGACCATGTGAAACAGTCAGGATCCCTTGTTACCCATGACAGGCTCCGTTTCGACTTTACCCATTTCTCCGCCCTTACCAGTGAAGAACTCCATCGGGTCGAGGACATGGTGAATGCGGGCATTATGGAGAATGCCGAGGTCTTCACTCTGGAGATGAATGTGAAGGAAGCCGTGGAAAGTGGTGCCATGGCACTTTTTGATGAGAAATATGGCGATCGGGTCCGGGTAATCAAGGTTGGCGAAATAAGCTGCGAACTGTGCGGTGGCACCCATGTGCGGGCGGCCGGAGATATCGGGTTTTTCAAAATCGTTTCCGAATCCGGGATCGCGGCCGGTGTAAGAAGGATCGAAGCCCTTACCGGATCCGGTGCCCTCGAGTACGTACGTCGCCTGGAAGAGGAGCAGAAAAGCATCGCAGCGCTGCTCAAGGCCGAGGGCGGCGACAATGTGGACAGGCTTACGCGGATTCTGGAGCGGCAAAGGGAGCTGCAGAAAGAGATAGACGGGCTCCAGGGCAAGCTGAATGCCGCACAGTCTGCGGACCTGCTGGCCGGTGTACGGGAAGCGGGCGGAGTCAAGGTCCTTGCCGTCAAGGTTCAGATTGATGACCCGAAAGGGATGCGCGAGCTTTCCGATACCCTCAAGGACAGGGTCGGTTCGGGGGTCATCGTGCTCGGCTGCGAGAAGGAAGGAAAGGCGAATCTCCTGGTGGCTGTCACCAGGGACCTCACTCCCCGCTTCAAGGCCGGAGAGATAATAAAGGCGCTGACACCCATCATCGGCGGCAGCGGCGGGGGCAAGCCTGAACTGGCCCAGGCCGGGGGCAGCAAGCCGGAAAAACTGGATGAGGCGCTGGAAGCGGTATATGAGTTGTTTGCCTGACGGCATACGGCACAGGGCGCAAGAAGCAGGCAAAGGGCAAAGGGGCAATAGGTGTGAAGAGTGAAGAGTGAAGAGTGAAGAGTGGCTGAAAGGCATTTCCTTGTGCCTGCGCCATGTGCCTTGTGCCTGTAACTAATCTTTGCCATCCGTCCATTTGTGGGAATATGACGAAACTATAAAGGACCTCGCAATGGGAGAGTCAGCATGCAGAAACTGATCGATAAAGCCAACACCCTCATGGAGGCGCTTCCGTATATCCGGCGCT
>JAGFXO010000042.1 GCA_017861285.1 Geobacteraceae bacterium
TCGGCCAGGGCCGCGGTCCATTTCGCCGGCCCGGCGCAGGAACTGATCCACAGGCTGAAATACGGGAAAAAGGTCCATCTGTCCCGCACTTTGGGACTACTTACTACTCATCATCTCGCCTCTTTCATCATTGAAAGCGGAGCCGAAATGGCAGTGCCGGTGCCGCTCCATCCGGGGAGATTGCGCAAGCGGGGGTTCAATCAGGCTCTTCTGCTTGCCGGTTTTCTTGCATCCGGCCTGGATATCCCTCTTTCCAGGGACAACCTGCGTAGAATCCGCCGGACGGAGCCCCAGATCCACCTTCCGGTAGGCGATCGGGTAAAGAATGTCCGCGGTGCCTTTGCGGTGAAAGATTCCCGGCGTTTTGCAGACAAAAGGGTGCTCCTGGTTGATGACGTGTACACAACGGGAAGTACGGTTTCGGAATGCGCGAAGGTACTGAAACATGCCGGAGCAGCCGAGGTGTACGTCGCTACTGCTGCCCGGGCGGTCATCGGCTGACGGTGCTTGCCGGGTCAAATTCCCATAATCCCGCCATCATACGGCCGGGGTGAAAAACGCTTTTAAAATAGACCCTTTTGTGGTAATTTTCAGTTCTCCGGATTACTACCTGCCGGCATTTGGCCCTGACATGATGCATCATGAACCTCCCGATTTTTTGCGTGCCCGCTTCAACCAGGCGGTCACTTGAATGCGGTTTTCCAGCAGACAGCGGACATGAAAAACTCTATGACAAAGATAATCTGTATTGCAAACCAGAAAGGCGGTGTGGGGAAAACCACGACCGCAGTCAATCTTGCGGCGTCTCTGGCGGTTGCCGAAAGAAAAACGCTGCTGGTGGACATGGACCCGCAGGGTAACGCGGGCAGCGGCGTCGGCGTTGAAAAGGACAAACTGCGGGAGAGCATCTACGACGCCCTTGTCGATGGTGCCAGTCTGGCTGACATTGTCGTGAATACCGCCCTCCCCTGTCTCGACATTATTCCCTCCACTACTGACCTTGCCGGTGCGGAACTGGAACTGGTGGCCGCGCCCGAGCGGGAAAAAAGGCTGAAGCTTGCACTGGATGCACTCTCGGGAGTATATGACTATATTCTCATCGATTGTCCCCCTTCCCTGGGCCTTCTGACCATAAATGCGATGTCCGCCGCAAATTCAGTGCTCATACCCCTGCAGTGTGAATTCTATGCCATGGAAGGGCTGTCACAGATTCTCAAAACAATCCGCCTGGTCAAAAAGGGCTTGAATCCTGACCTTTTCATCGAAGGCATCCTGCTGACCATGTTCGATTCGCGGATAAACCTTTCACGCCAGGTGAGCGAGGAAATCAGGAACCATTTCACCGATTCGACCTTCAAAACCGTAATCCCCAGAAACGTTCGACTTTCGGAGGCGCCCAGCCACGGGAAGCCGGTTCTCCTCTATGACATCACGTCGCGCGGGGCCTCCAGTTATCTGGAACTGGCAAAGGAAATCATTCAGAGAGAGGATGGCAATGCTTAAGAAGACCGGACTCGGCAAGGGGATGGCTGCACTCCTCCCGATTGCCGAAGATGATAAAATCAAATTCTTTTCCTGTCCCATAGAGGACATAAAACCGAACCGACACCAGCCCCGCAAAGCCTTTGTGCCTGAGAAACTTGATGAATTGGCAGCTTCAATTCGTGAAAAGGGAATCATCCAGCCGCTTGTGGTCCGCAAAACGTCAGGCCATTACGAACTGATAGCCGGTGAAAGGCGCTGGAGAGCTGCACAGAGAGCGGGATTGCGTGAAGTTCCGGTTGTGATCCAGGACGTTTCGGATGACATCGCCGTGGAAATGGCCCTCATCGAAAACATACAGCGGGAAGACCTCAACGTCATTGAAGAGGCCGAGGCCTACCACGCGCTTATGGAGAGGTTCAATTTTTCCCAGGAGGAGATGGCGAAGCGGGTGGGGAAAGACCGTTCCACTGTCGCCAATTCCCTGCGCCTGCTGAAACTGCCGGAGAATCTGAAGCACGACATCATCGGAGAGCGCCTCACTATGGGCCATGCACGGGCCCTGCTCTCCCTGGATTCCCCCGATCTGATGAAAATGGCCAGGGAGGAGATCGTCAATGGCCACCTTTCGGTCCGTGCCACGGAAAACCTGGTGCGGAAAATCCAATCCGGCAAGCCGCGGCGGATCAAGAAAGCGATCGAGCCCCATCTGGCTGATCTGGAAGAAAAGCTGAAGCGCCGTTTCATGGCAAAAGTGTCCATCAACTGCAACGGTAAGGGTGGCAGGATCGAGATCTGCTTCAATAACGACGACGATCTGTCCAGAATCATCGAGATAATGGAAATATAACAAATATCGCGGGCATGCAGCGGGTTCTGGCCAGCATCCATTTAATTTTCACCAGTCACCTTGTTCTTGTGAAGTAAAAATAAATTTTTTAAAGTTACAATAAAACTTGACATCTTTTGCTCCCTATGTTAGCCATTCAATGTTTGATTTTCGGCGTGTTCTATAAAGCTGTATACAATCTTGCGGGTACCATCCGAGGTAACACATGATTTCTCTCGATCTGGCTTTTGTTTTTCAGTTTGTCAATTTCCTGGTGCTTATGCTGGTGCTGAATATCCTTTTGTACAAGCCCGTACGAAAAATCTTGAGTGAAAGAGATACCGAAATCGCCTCATCCCGGGAGAAAACCGCTGAGGTAGACCGGGACGTGCAGGAAAAAATCGCCCTTTACGAAGAAAAATTACGTAAGACGAAGGCGGTTGCCTACGAGGAAAAAAATAAAACATTACAAAAAGTGCGCGAGGAAGAATCGGCAATCATTGAGACGTCGCGTCTGGAAGTTGCGGCCTCTGTGGCTTCGATCCAAAGGCAGGTTGCCGCAGAAGCCGACCAGGCAAGGCATTTCCTGAGGGAACAGGCACAGGTCATCTCACGGGAGATTTGCGAGAAAGTTCTGGGAAGGAGTTGTCAGTGATGGGAAATAGTGCCTCGAAATTGAGGGGGGAAAGAATCCTTTCTGCTGTATCCGCAACGGCCTTCTGCCTGTGTGTTTTCTGCTCGGCCACCGTTTTTGCCGCTGAAGGCGGAGAGGCGGCTCACCATGCGGTCAGCGCGGTTCAAATGAAAGACTTCGGCTGGAGACTGCTCAATTTTTCCATTATTTTCGCGTTACTCGCCTGGGCTGTGAAGAAAGCGAACGTCAAGGGACTTCTGGCCTCCCGCCAGGAGGCAGTCCGGAAGGCCCTGGAAGATGCGGCCGAAGCACGGGAAGCAGCGGAAGAAAAATACCTTGAGTATAGTGAAAAACTTGAAACTGCATCTCAGGAGATAGATGAAATTTATGCCGCGATAAAACGGGAAACGGCAGCGGAAAAAGAGCGCATCCTTGCTGAGGCCAGGGCAACGGCGGAAAGGATCAGGGAGCAGGCTGCCGCCTCTTCCCGACAGGAAGTGCAGAAGGCGATGACCGAACTTCGCGAGGAAGCCGCACGGCTTTCTGTGGAGCTTGCGGCCCGCACTCTCGGCGAAAAAGTGGGTGCCGGGGACCAGGATCGTTTTCTGCGCGAATTTATCGATGAATATCTTACCAAGGCGGAGAAGTCACATTGATCACGAATGCTATTGCAAGACGCTATGCCAAGGCCCTCGTCGAGCTGGCGAAAGAAGAAGGGGCCGTCGAGAAATTCCATGATGAATTGACGGTCTTTGAGTCGGTGCTTGCTGCCTGCCGCGAAAGCTCGGCGGTTTTCTCCAGTCCGGCATTCACCATCGTCGCCAAACGGCAGATTCTGAAGGAGATTATCGACAGGGTGCCGCTTTCAACAACGGTTTCCAGCTTCCTCTTTCTTTTACTTGAGAAAAACAGGCTCAACCAGCTTGCATTCATCATTGCCGGCTACCGGTCTTTTGCCGATGAATTGTCCGGCCTTCTTCGCGGGACGCTAACCTCGGCTTTGCCGCTGCAGGATACCCAGGTGGATGAAATACGAAAGGCCCTGGAAAAAAATACGGGGAAAAGGGTTCTGCTCCAGGTAGAACATGACCCGTCGCTCATTGGAGGAGTAGTAACGAAGATCGGCGACAAGATATTTGACGGCAGTATCAAGACCCAGTTAGGCAGAATTCAAGATATATTACAGAAGGGGTGATACGTTTCTATGGAAATCAGAGCGGCAGAAATCAGCGAGATAATCAAGAAGCAGATCAGGGACTACGGCAAGGAGATCGAGGTCAGCGAGACCGGTATCATCATTTCGGTCGGTGACGGTATTGCGCGAATCCACGGGCTTGAGAAGGCGATGGCGGGTGAGCTGCTGGAGTTCCCCGGTGGTGTTTCCGGAATGGTTCTCAACCTCGAAGAAGATAATGTCGGCGCGGCCATCCTCGGGGAAAGAAACGATGTGATCAAGGAAGGTTCCATCGTAAAGAGAACCGGCAGAATCGTCGAGGTTCCCGTGGGCGAGACGCTGATCGGGCGCGTCGTCAATGCCATCGGGCAGCCTATCGACGGGAAAGGCCCGATTGGCGGCAATGAATTCCGCAAGGTGGAGGTCAAGGCCCCGGGTATCGTCAAGAGGAAATCCGTTCATCAGCCGATGCAGACCGGCCTCAAGGCAATCGATTCCATGGTTCCCATCGGACGCGGGCAGCGCGAGCTGATCATCGGTGACAGGCAGACCGGCAAGACAGCTGTTGCCATAGACACCATCATCAACCAGAAAGGCGGCGACCTGATCTGCATCTACGTTGCGATCGGCCAGAAACGCTCCACCGTTGCCCAGGTAGTCAGCAAGCTGCAGGAATACGGGGCCATGGATTATACGATCGTTGTTTGCGCAAGCGCTTCCGAACCGGCTCCCCTGCAGTTCATCGCCCCCTATACCGGTGTTACCATCGGCGAGCATTTCCGCGACAACGGCAAGCATGCCCTGATTATCTATGACGACCTTTCCAAGCAGGCAGTCGCATATCGTCAGCTTTCCCTGCTACTCCGCCGTCCTCCCGGGCGTGAAGCATATCCCGGAGACGTCTTCTATCTCCATAGCCGTCTCCTGGAGCGCGCCGCAAAGCTTTCCGACGAGTGTGGCGCGGGTTCTCTGACGGCGCTGCCGATTATCGAGACCCAGGCGGGCGACGTTTCCGCTTATATCCCGACCAATGTGATTTCCATCACGGATGGACAGATTTACCTGGAGAGCGACCTGTTTTTCAGTGGTGTGCGGCCTGCGATTAATGTGGGTCTCTCCGTATCGCGTGTCGGCGGTTCCGCTCAAATGAAGGCAATGAAGCAGGTGGCCGGTACTCTCCGCCTCAATCTCGCCCAGTACCGGGAAATGGCAGCTTTCGCCCAGTTCGGCTCTGACCTTGACAAGGCGACCCAGATGCAGCTTGCACGAGGCGAAAGGCTCGTGGAGATTCTCAAGCAGCCGCAGTACAAACCGATTCCGAACGAAAAGCAGGTTCTGATTGTTTTTGCCGCCAATACTGGCTATGTGGATGATTACCCGGTTTCTTCGCTGGCCCGCTATGAAGCGGGGCTTTATGCCTTCTTCGACAACCGGAAGCCGGAAATATTGAATGATTTGCGGGAGAAAAAGGCAATCGATGATGATCTCAGGAGTAGAATCATATCCGCCCTTGATGAATTCAAGAAAGAATTTTCAGCCTAATGCAAGGAAGGTAATCTCCACATGGCAAGCCTCAAAAGCATCAAGAAACGGATAACTACCGTAAAAAACTCAAGACAGATCACCAAGGCCATGAAGATGGTTGCGGCCGCGAAACTGCGCCGTGCCCAGGAGAATGTGACCGCTGCGAGGCCGTATGCCAGAAAGCTCGGTTCCGTCTTGCGCAAGCTTGCCACGAGCGGGGGGGAGAGCGGGCATCCGCTGGTGCAGCGGGAAAATCCTGGCAAGGCACTCCTTGTCGTCATCACTTCGGACCGGGGTTTGTGCGGCAGTTTCAATGCGAACATCAGCAAGACCGCCGAACGGTTCATCCTGGAAAAATCTGCCGACTACGATGAGCTCTCGGTGATGACCATCGGCAGAAAAGGGAACGAGTATCTCAGGCACCGGACGAAGATCTGGAAGAATTACACGAACATTCTGTCGAATCTGAATTATCAGACGGCCGCCCTTATTGCCCAGGAAATAATCGAGGGCTTTCTCGCCGGCGAATACGGTGAAGTTCACCTCCTGTACAATTCTTTCAAGAGCGTGATGTCCCAGGATATCACCCTTGTGCGGCTTCTCCCGATAGCTCCACCCGAAGGCCAGGAAGAAGAGTTCCGCCCTGAAGCGATTTATGAGCCCGCGAAGGAGGAACTGCTGTCGGAGCTATTTCCCAAACATATCGAAGTCCAGATATTTCATGCTTTGCTCGAATCGATAGCGGCCGAACATGGGGCGAGAATGACGGCAATGGACAGCGCGACAAAGAACGCATCGGTTATGATCGATAAACTGACGCTGCAATATAACAGGGCTCGCCAGGCGGCGATTACCAAAGAGCTGCTGGAAATCATCAGCGGCGCCGAATCAATCAAGGGATAGAAAGTACTCGAATACATAGTGATCGAATAGATTACGGGCCGCCGGTCGGGCCGCAGGAGGATAAGTCCACATGAGTCAGAATGCAGGAAAAATATCTCAAGTCATAGGTGCAGTTGTTGACGTCGAGTTTGAGCCCGGGAAACTGCCTTCCATCTATAATGCGTTGCGGGTGACAAATCCGGCCATCGACGAGCGTGAATATAATCTCGTTCTGGAGGTGGCGCAGCATCTCGGGGAGAGCACCGTCCGAACTATTGCCATGGATTCGACCGATGGTCTTGTTCGCGGGCAGGAGGTCATGGATACCGGCAAACAGATCACCATGCCGGTCGGGCGCAAGACGCTGGGAAGGATCATTAACGTTATCGGCGAGCCTGTGGATGAGATGGGCCCCATCGGCGCTGAAAACGAGTACGAGATTCATCGCGAGGCCCCTACTTTTCTGCAGCAATCGACAAAAGTGGAATCTTTCACGACGGGAATAAAGGTTATCGACCTTCTTGCCCCTTACGTGAGAGGGGGGAAAATCGGCCTCTTCGGTGGCGCCGGCGTCGGCAAGACCGTCATCATCATGGAACTCATCAACAACATCGCCAAACAGCACGGCGGATTCTCGGTTTTTGCGGGGGTCGGTGAAAGGACCCGTGAAGGGAATGACCTGTGGAAGGAGATGAAGGAATCGGGCGTTCTTGACAAGGCTGCCCTGGTCTATGGCCAGATGAACGAACCTCCGGGAGCGCGCGCGAGGGTTGCCCTGTCGGCGCTATCAGTTGCCGAATATTTTCGTGATGAGGAGGAGCAGAACGTTTTGCTCTTCATTGACAATATTTTCCGCTTTACCCAGGCGGGCTCCGAGGTTTCGGCCCTCCTCGGCCGCATCCCCTCGGCGGTTGGTTACCAGCCTACCCTGGCCACGGAAATGGGAGAGCTGCAGGAGCGCATCACCTCGACAACCAAAGGGTCTATCACCTCTGTCCAGGCGATTTACGTCCCGGCAGACGACCTTACGGACCCTGCTCCCGCCACGGCGTTTGCGCACCTCGATGCCACAACGGTTCTTTCACGCCAGATATCGGAACTTGGAATATATCCCGCGGTTGATCCGCTCGATTCCACATCGAGGATCCTTGACCCCCAGGTAGTCGGTGAAGAGCATTACGCCATTGCCCGTGATGTTCAGTATGTATTGCAGCGCTACAAGGATCTCCAGGATATCATTGCCATTCTCGGCATGGATGAGCTTTCTGAGGAGGACAGGCTTGTTGTTGCCCGCGCGCGCAAGATTCAAAGGTTCCTTTCCCAGCCTTTCCATGTTGCCGAGGTATTTACCGGTACACCCGGAAAATACGTGGAACTGAAGGACACCATCAAGGGATTCCAGGAAATCGTTGCCGGGATGCATGACGACATTCCCGAGCAGGCTTTCTTCATGGTAGGAACAATCGGTGAGGTTCTGGAAAAAGCCAAGAAGCTTGCTGCTGCGTAATCCGGGTCTTGATTTGTCCAGCAATACCTTGGCCGGACTTATTGAGAATCCGGAATTGAATGATTCTGTAAAGGATGATCAACATGGCAGAGAAGTTAAAAGTAGAAATCATGACACCCTATAAGATAGTCATGTCGGAAGAGGTAGACATGATTACCGCAACCGGTACTCTTGGAGAGTTTGGTATCCTGCCGGGGCATGCGCCGTTTCTCACCTCTTTGAAAATAGGGGAGCTTTCTTATACGAAGGATGGCATTACGTATTACCTTGTGCTTAACTGGGGGTATCTGGAAGTGGATAACGACGAGGTAACCATCCTTGTGGAAACGGCTGAAAGAGCGGACGAAATAGATCTCGAAAGGGCGAAGGCCGCTCTGGGACGCGCTGAAGAGGCTTTGAAAATGCTGACACGGGAGGACAAGGATTTTGCCGTTTACCAGGCCGCCCTCGAACGGGCTCTGATGCGAATGCAGGTGGCCGGAAAGTCTTCCAGGAAGTAAAAAAGGCCCATACAGAAGAATGTTTGAAAAGAGCGGTTTTGCCGCTCTTTTTTTATGCCTCAAAGGAAATTAAACGGGGATGGTAATCTGTATTACCGCAAACAGGACATAAACTGTCCCAAGATATTTTATATGGTAATCATTGATATGCAATACATAAGTAATATTTAATAAAAAACTTAAGGTGTCGTATAATTTTTCGCCATAAAATCATTGTTTCCAATATGACAACTTTCTGATATAAAGAAGAAAATTATTAATTTACCCAATTTTGGTTTCGCGGGGCATTTGATCTATTTTTTTGTAAGGAAGCTGGGAAGAATGGGAACACGTAGAACGGCATGGAAAATGCTTTATATCTTTTATTTGCTGTAGAATTCATTAGAAGCATAGCTATTAGGGGGGACAGCATAGATTTGATACTGCCCCATGGGATGAGCAGTTCGGATTTGCCAACCCGTTAGTGTTGGCGCGCCCATGAGAGACTGGCCAAATGTGCTGAGGTAAAATAGCTTGAAACTTGCAGATGATATCATAAGCAATAACCACGGGGAAATGCATGAGGTCCTCCCGGAGAGCTGCCATTTCGTTCAGGAGAACAAAAAGACTCTCAACAGGAAATACCTGGTAAACAAGCTGAACTTTATCAATTTTCAAGATGGCTCAATAACGGTAAATTTCAAGCACCGGAAATACAACAGCACCATTTCTCTTCAGGCAAAGCCGTTACCCTGCCTGGATGATTCCCTCAACTGCAGTTGGGTCGACACCGATGATCTTTTCCAGAAACTGAGGACGCACCATTATATCAATTTTGTAGTTCCCGACAATCAGAAGCTTATCCTGGTCGAAGCTGAAGTAAAAAAGATTGACGGGGACGGCATCAGTTTTTCTCTTCCCGAATCCTGCAGCGAGATCAGTTCGCGAAGAGTCAAAAGGCATTACTGTGAAGGTGTGCAGGCACAGCTTGCACAGCATGGGGCAATATTTGACGGTATTCTTGTCGACTTCAATGCCTTTTCATTCAGGGTCGAAGTTTCCTCTATACCGCCGCAATCCTTTCAATGGATCAACCTGGAGTCTCCAGTTACCATAGCATTGAAAATCGGCCGGGAGATTCTCTATACCGGGGAGTGCTTGATTATCAGGCAAGGCTGTGGCCAGAAGTCGAGAGCATTTGTCTTAAAGCCGCTTTGTAATCACATACGGAGATTCAAACCAAGAGAGTATCGAAGCACGAGATACAAACTCGTACCTTCCCCCAATATCATTTTCAAAGACCCTTTTACCGGGAAAATTTCCAATCTGAAGGTTATAGATTTGTCTGGGTCGGGTTTTTCGGTAGAAGAGGACGAGCAGAATTCAATCCTGCTTCCCGGAAAAATCATTCCAGAGGTGGCCATCGATTTTGCCAACGCTTTTCAGATAACCTGCAAGGTCCAGGTAATCTACAGAAATGATCGCGCCAATGATAGCAGGCCATGCGGTACGATAAAGTGCGGGTTGACGATTCTCGATATGGATCTCAACGACCATGTGCGGCTTCTCGGTTTTCTGCAACAGGCAGAAGACGGGAATACGTATGTTTGCACCAGGGTAGATCCGGAACAGTTGTGGGATTTCTTTTTTGAAACCGGTTTTTTGTACCCGAAGAAATATTCGTTCCTTCAACTGCACAAGGAAAAGTTCAAGGAAACCTATGAAAAGCTGTATACCCGGAATCCGAACATAGCCAGATATTTCATATATCAACAGAATGGAATCATATTGGGGCATATGGCCATGATCCGGTTTTATCGGAATACATGGCTGATTCAGCATCATGCCTCGCGAAAAACCAACTCATACAAGCCGGGATTGCTCGTTCTCAATCAGATCAGTCGCTATGTGAATGATATCCATAAATTGTATTCAGCCCATCTCGAATTTGTGTGCTGCTATTTCAGGCAGGACAACAAATTTCCCCGGCGTGTCTTCGGGGGCGTTGCCAAATTTATCAATGACCCGAAAGGGTGCTCGGTAAATAGTTTCGCCTATTTTCACTACAAGAGCTCATCAATCCAGTGGGATTTGTCCGGTCCCTGGATATTGACGAAAACGCAACCTGACGACATCAAGGAACTGCAGAGCTTTTACGAGTATGAATCGGGTGGTTTGATGCTGCACGCAATGGACCTCGAATCGGACATGATCGATTGCGGCGATTTATGCACTGCATATCAAAAACTCGGCTTCAGGAGAGAAAGACATCTCTTCTCTCTGAAAAAGGATGAAGTCCTCAAAGCGATAATAGTGGCCAACACCTCCGACATAGGCCTGAATATGTCGGATCTTACAAACTGCATCAAAGTCATTGTCATGGACGAGAATGATCTGTCCAAGGATACCCTCTATTCGATGCTGTCACTGCTTTCCGGCAAATTCGAACAGCAGGAAATTCCTGTGCTCTTGTATCCGGCAAGTTATGCTGAAACGCAGTTTATACCATGTGAAAGAAACTACAATTTCTGGGTTTTGAACTTACAGTATCTTGATCAATATTTCAGGTTTTGCGAGAAATTGATGACTCACGCCTGGCATGAGTGATTGAACAGTTACCTATGTGGAATTTTAGAATATGAATGATAAGCCACTCTACAACAGCAGAATAATAGATACTTATATTAAATTTATAAAGCGGCACTATAGTTATGTCAATATCGGCGATTTGCTTGATTATGCCAAGATGAAAGCGTATGAAGTTGCGGATCAAGGTCATTGGTTTACTCAGGAACAAATAGATCTTTTCTATGAAAAGTTGGTAAAAATAACAGGTAATGAAAAAATTGCGAGGGAGGCTGGTAGATATGCCGCATCACCAGATGCTTTGGGAGTTATGCGGCAGTATGCCCTGGGATTGGTTGGCCCTTCTTCTGCTTTTGCATTATTAAAACAAGCAACTGCAAATTTTGTCAAGTCTTCAACGTATGAATCAAGAAAATTGGCTTCTGATAAAGTTGAAATTACAGTTACTCCTAAAGAAGGAATCGAAGAAAAGCTTTTTCAATGCGAAAATAGAATTGGATTCTTTGAGGCAATTGTTATGATGTTTAATTATAAACTTCATAACATACAGCACACGGAATGTATTTTTAAGGGCGGAAAGGTTTGCCGTTATGTAATAGAGTGGGAAAATACTGCGTCTGCAGTATGGAAAAAAATTAGAAACACAGTTATAGCACTAACGATAATCGCTTATTTAGTATTATTTATTTTTTTACAAGATTATCTTTCAATTACGTTTTTAGCTATATCAGCGTCTATTGTTTTGTTAATAAGCATAATAAGTGAGAACCGTGAAAAAAGAGATTTGAATGTTGCTATTGATAATGTTAGGAATTCCACTAATGAGTTGTTAGATCAGATAACTGTTAATTATAATAATACTATTGTTACTAATGAGATAGGTCAGGCGATCAGTCGGCAGACAAATATTGATGATATTATTTCTAATGTAATACAAATCCTTGAAAAAAGGCTTGATTATGACAGAGGTCTAATTTTGTTGGCAAATCATGAAAAAACGAGGCTGGTTTTCCGTAGCGGGTTTGGTTATACCGAAGAACAATCAGCGACATTGCATAAGACACTGTTTCATCTTGACAGGCCGGAGTCAAAGGGAGTTTTTGTCATTTCGTTTCGCGGTCAAAAACCATTCTTGATAAATGATTTTAACGACATTGAATCTAATCTTTCACAGCATAGTCTGGCATTCGCAAAAAAAATGGGGACACAATCTTTTATTTGTTGTCCTATTATATGTGATGAGGAGTCAATAGGTATTCTGGCAGTTGATAATGTCAGGTCAAAAAAACCACTGATTCAAAGTGACATGAGCTTACTTATGGGAATTGCCCATGTTATTGGTATTAGCATAAGAAATGCTGACCTCCTTGAAGCCAGGGTTACGCAGTTTAAATCGATGCTGCAAGCTCTCGCGGCAAGTATTGATGCCAGGGACAATCTTACAGCAGGCCATTCTGCAAAAGTAACAGAATTTTCAATAGGCATCTGTGAAGAATTAGGCATGACCGCTGAATACAGAGAGATGATTCGTGTCGCATCATTACTGCATGATTATGGCAAGATTGGAGTACCTGATGCAATTCTAAAAAAACCTGGTCGTCTAACAACGGAAGAACATGACATTGTTAAGACACATTCGGCAAAAACCAGGGAAATTCTTGAACAGATAAATTTTGAAGGAATTTACCGGGAAGTTCCACAAATTGCCGGAAGTCATCATGAAAAAATTGATGGAACCGGATATCCGAATGGCCTCAAGGGTAAGGAAATACCTTTGGGCGCTAAAATAATAGCTGTTGCAGATTTTTTCGAAGCAATAACGTCAAAACGTCACTATCGGGATCCAATGCCTCTCGATGTGGCGTTGCAACTATTGCAGGATGGCATCGGAAAGCATTTTGAAAAGAAAATTGTTGTTGCTTTTATGAGGTATTTGGAAAAAGAAGGGGCCCTCTTTCAGGAAGAGTCCTTTAAAAAGCTTATATACATGGACAGAGCACCAAAAAGGATGTCTTGCAGTATCCCTGTTTCTGTATGTATAAACGGAAATCTTTTGTCAGGTACCAGTGTGGATATAAATGCTAAGGGTATTTATATTGCCGTGGATTTTGACGTCCAGGAAGGGAGTGAAGTTGAACTCTCAATCGCCATTCCTGACAATTACACATCTTTCTGGAATACTAAGGGGCGGGTTGCATGGGTAAACAGCAATAAAGAAAGAAGGAAGCCATCCATGCCGGTTGGGTTTGGTGTTGAATTTACGGAGGCAATTGCGGACATCGAAGCGATGAATACCTTGCTTAATTCATGTACGCAAAATAATTTTATCTATGCTTTGAAGTAGCAAGCATGCGATAATACACCCTGATGAACTCAGCTATGGTTAGTATTGCGGTTTGCGTCCTCTACAGGAAATTATTGGAGAATATGTAAATCTTCTCGGATCGGTAAAGAATTTTGTAAACTCTTCAAGAAACTCATTATATCCTCCTTTGTATTCATCAAATTGATAATTTATTCTATTAGTTGCAACTTCCAGTTTTTTTAACCAGTTGAAAGCATCTGCCTCTTTTAGCTCACCATAAATAAGATGATGGGCTGCGATATCAACTTTTACATCCACATAGCCAAGATCGTATAAGAATGAGTAGAGCCTTCTCCCTGCATATGCATCGAAATCAGCTTTTTGTTCAAGTGCTTTCATGATATTGGCCAAAGTCTTCTCCATTTTCTCTGATAGACCGAAATGACTCATACAATTGTAGTCCAGGTCAATGAGGCACAAGATACCTCCTGGTTTTAGGATTTTGGTAAGATTCGTGACAATCTCAAAACTATCAGAAAGAAAATATTCCAAAACAAAGCGTACCCAGATGAAGTCGAACATTCCAAGTTCGTCAAGAGGTTTAGTGATGTCGGAACATATAAATTCTATTCCTCTATTCCCATACTTGTCTCTTGCAAACTTTATTCTTGTCTCTGAAAAATCAACACCGGTTGCCATTCCGCCAGGTTGGACCAGATCGTTCAATATGGCAGTAGTTTTCCCAGAACCACAGCCAATATCGGCTATCCGCATGCCAGTTTCTATTCCGGCCCAAGTAGCCTGTCTCTCAACAATTGAACGTTCTGTTTTAATTTCAAGACGAAAGGCCTCTTCATCATTTTCCATGAGATATTCATTTTTCTTCAATTTAATTCCCTGATTTTTCTATGATTATAGTAATTAATTTCAAAAATAAAAAATAGTTTGAAATAATGGCTTAATCTAAGGTAAAGATTTTTTTTTTACAAGGCAATAATTCACGTATGTAAAATAAGGTGAAATGTTGATTTGTTGTTTCTAAAATGTAAGCTTTTCATTGACATAAAGCCATTAGTTCTTTATATATGCCGCAAACCGGTTACTCATTAAAATGAAGACTGTACAATTATTTGAGGAGGATGGGATGCGGCGATGTGGATTCTGGAAGGGGATTTCAGGGCTCTTAATTTTTATTGGTATTCTCTGCACCATGCAAAATGCCCACGCTTCAGGCTTCGGCATTTATACCCAAAGCGCGTCATCACTGGGCCAGGGTTCGGCGGTGGT
>JAGFXO010000010.1 GCA_017861285.1 Geobacteraceae bacterium
GATCCTTTCTGCGGCACTTTGTCTATCCATGTTTCCAGTCTCTTTCATTTGGTTGCCTTGCTTATAGCACAGCCGTCAGGCCTTTGCAATTTTGACGAATACCGGTGAAACCCGGAGAAAGGCAATGAATGAGCGGCAAAACGCAAAATGAAATTCATTTTGCCCCATTTTTATGGTACACATCCGGCAGCAGATGTTTCATATGCCACAGGGGAAAACGTATTCTTGCGCAACATCCCCATGAAAAAACGAAAAGGAGATGCATTATGACTGAAGAGAAAAACCCCCAGGTTCTCATGGAAACCTCCATGGGAAATATCACGATCGAACTGCTGAAAGAGAAGGCGCCGATATCTGTGAGGAATTTCCTTTCCTACGTGAAGGAAGGATTTTACGACGGGCTGATTTTTCACCGGGTTATCAAGAACTTCATGATTCAGGGTGGCGGGATGGATGAATCCATGCAGCCCAAGAAAACCAAGTTCGCCATAAAGAATGAAGCAGCCAATGGCCTCTCCAATGCGAGGGGGACAATAGCCATGGCAAGGACCAATGTGGTTGACAGCGCCACATCGCAATTCTTCATCAATGTGGTCGACAACACGTTTCTCGATTACCGGGGGAAGACACCCGACCTCTTCGGCTACGCCGTGTTCGGCCAGGTCATTGAAGGGATGGATACAGTGGATGCAATACGCGACGTGAAAACCGGCTCGAAAGCCGGGCATTCGGATGTTCCGGTGGAGCCGGTTACCATCTTGTCGGTAAAGGTTATCGAATAGGGACCTTCATCGGGCTGCAACAATCGAACCTGTGCAAAAAAAAAGCCGCGGCTGTATCCACCGCGGCTTTTCCCCTTTTCCTGCTTCAATCAGCCTTTGGCGGTCCATAACCCGTGCAGGTTGCAATAGGCCCTGGCCGTGGCTTCCTCATTCTGCAGGCCAAAGCTTCTCTCGGGGGCATCTCCGGGCTTCAGGTACTGCCGGCAGGTTTTCCCGTCGAGAACAATTTCAATCCATTCTATATAGTGTTTTTCTTCCATCGGGTGCGGTACGCTGCCCACTTTGACGGTACAGGTCCCATCCCCTTTCTCGAACACGGGAACGTGCTTTTCCCGGGAAGCGTCAACGGTGTTTTCCACCATCTGCTTCATCGGTTCATTACAGCACGACAGGTCCCCCGCTCCAGCATGAACAATTTCGACAACATTCCCGCATATTTCACACTTGTAGATCTCCAGCTGCTTTGCCATAATTCCTCCTTGGTCGAGTTTCCCGCAACATCGTACGTACCGCAAACAGAGCGTGCCTACCGGCGTTTTGCGCCGGCGGAGGACCGCTGCTTGTTTCCGGTGAAACATCCGGTTTCCGGATACACCGGCATATCCGGGTCCGCCATCGGACAGCTTTCCCTTCCATGATCTTCTTTCCTGAGAAGCATGAGCTTTGACGACAATCTGCCCGCCATGAGTTCCATCAGCCGGATGTCCCTCTGATGGAGTTCCCTGTTGCAGACGGCTATGAACCCCAGCAGATCGTCGCCGCTCTTTACAGGCATGCAGAGTGCACTTTCGGAATCTTCCCACGGGAAGACATTGCGCACATCCCGGCCCGTCAGGATTGGATTCTCCCTGTCCTTATGCCGGAAAAGCTCCATAACATTATATCGCGATATGACAACCGGTTCTTCGGGCAATCCAAGAGTTGCCCGAACGGAGAATCCAGTCCCGTCTTCAGTTTTCAATGCGATTGCAATTCCGGGAAGGTCGAAAAGAATTCCCAGGGCCTCGATGAGCAGTTGGACCGCTTCTTCCGCACTTTCACTCCTGTCGATCTGGACGGAGATTTCCGCCGCGGCTTTCAATCGGTCCATGGTCTTGTCCAGCAACCGGGAATGAAGGCTCTCATTGTGGAGGGACGAAAGGATTCTGTATGCTTTTGCCGCAGCCTCCTTCACATCAGCAACGGATACTACAGGAATTTCCTCCAGCTTTTCCAGCAGGGAAATCGCGTCAATGTTGCGGGTTCTGGCAACCTCCTCCATTAATGCCAGGTTGACGGACTGCTCCCGGACCCCTCCTCCAGCGAGGCAAAAAGACATTGAGTCGTCAGGGGAAAAGGGAACGGCAAAACTGAGAAGCCCCGTGCCGCAACGGAAAACCACCGGCCTCTTTCTCCCCAGGGAATAGTTCACCGCTTTTTCAAAAACTCTGCGACATTGCTCCCCACAATGCAGGCTGCCGGAAAGTTCCGCGCAGACATGGGATTCGTGACCAAAGGGGAAGACCTGCCCGTTTTTCCGGCAGTACATTACCAGATTATATCTCTCCAGAAAACCGTAGCTTCTGAGAACTTCCAGCACTTCGAAAGGCTTGATTGTCATTGTTTCATCAGAAAACATACCCTCGGTCCTTATGGAAAGGCAACCATCTCATACTGCTCCGCCCACAACTATCTCAGAGAGAAGCAGGGTCGGCTGCGCGTCGGAAACGGGGACTCCCTGTCCGTCCTTCCCGCAGGTTCCTATACCATAACCCAGATCATCACCGACCTTCTCCACCATCTTCAACACTTCCGGACCGTTTCCCGTCAAGGTCGCACCGCGCACCGGTTCGGTGATCTCGCCCTTCTCTATGAGGTACCCCTCGGAGACATCAAACACGAAATCTCCGTTGACGGTGTTTACCTGCCCTCCACCCATTTTTTTTACGAACAGTCCCCGTTCGACCCCCCGCACAATCGTCTCCGGAGAAGATTCGCCCGGCGCGATAAGCGTGTTCGACATCCGCACGATCGGCTTTGATGAATACGATTCACGCCTGCCATTGCCGGTCGACGACCGGTTGTCCTTCATGGCCGACAAACGGTCATACATGTATGTTTTCAGGATGCCGTTCTCCACAAGAACGGTCCTCTGTCCCATAACCCCTTCGTCGTCATAGGAGAACGATCCCCTGGCATGGGGAATGGTGGCGTCATCGATGACGGTAACCAGGGGGGACGCGACCTGCATCCCTATCTTGTCCCTGTATACCGAGAGCCCCGCCTGGGCGAGATCGGCCTCCAGCCCATGGCCGATCGCCTCATGCACCATGGTGCCGCCGGCTTCGGAAGACAGAACCACCGGCATCGGGCCCGCCGGAGCCCTGCGCGCACCGAGCATCATCACCGCGCGGCGGGCAGAGGTCACCGCTATCTGCTCGGGGAGGTATTCCTCGAACAGTTCAAAGCCCCGCGAACCGCCGATCGGCTCGTATCCAGTCTGGATTATGTTCCCGTCCGCTGCCACCACCTGCACCATGAATACCGTGCCGGTACGATTTGCCTCTACAAATTCGCCGAGGGAATTGGCAATCTGGGTTTTGACTTTTCCATCCCGGTACACCACCATCACCTGCCGAATTCTGGAATCGACCCCTCTGGCGGCAGCATTGGCACGATTCACCAGATCCACCTTATTCTGAAGAGGTACGACCTCCGGGGGGAGTTTAACGACACTTTCAAGGCCGGTAATCTTCGACCGCATATCGATACCGTCCGACACATATTTGCCTTTCACCGCTTTGCTGAGCGTTTCCGCAAGGTTCAGCAGCGAAGGCTCCGTTACCTCGTTCGTAAAGGCATACCAGGTACGAAGATCCGCAATCACGCGGATTCCCACGCCGTGGTCGGTACCCGCAACCACCCTCTCGATTTTGCCGTCTTCACAGGCAATGGAAGTGGAAGTCCCCCCCTCGAAATAGATATCCGCAAACTCACCGCCTGCAGATAATGCGCTGCGGATTATTTTTGAAACATTCAGGGTATCGAGCATGCCGCTTACGCTCCTCGGTTGTCCGGGTGCCCCGTCAGTCCGGAAATCTTCCCGGCGGCAGGTATTTCCTCAATAATCATCTCGCCTTTGAGGGCCTCGACCAGTTGAACCGCCTCTTCGGCAAAAAAACATGGGGCCGACAGCGAAACAATCCCGTCTTTGGCAGCCACTGTACTGATCGTCGCCAATCCCTCATAGGATTCGATGATACAACGAAGGTACCCTATCTCGCAGCGATCGACCTTGAAATATCTCGTAATAGTTGTAGGTTCCCGCAAAAAAACTCCGGCCGGCATATTGCATTCTTCCCGAAAAGCAAAACGGGCAGACTACATTGTACCGTGAGAATCCCGCAAAGTAAATGACGAAGGGGGAATTTCCGCATACTGCCATCTAACGGGTTTCAGAAGCGGTATGCGCCCCACAGGCCCGAGAAAAAGCCGTCCCGTGTCCAGCAGCAGGAAGCTGAAACCGTCTCGGCACCCACCCTTCTTTTTTCGATAAAATCCAGGAGTATTTTCACCGGACATTTTTCTTTTCCAATCAGGCAACTGCGGAAGGTGGGGAAGGACTCGGATCTGAGACCGATCTCAATCTGCCAGGCATTTCTCCCGCCTCACCAGGTCATATTTTTCCACGGGGAAAGGAACCTGCAATCTGACACGCTGGTTCGGATTGGCATGGGTCACGGGGGGGTCCTCTCCCGACCCGCTCTCCTCCCCGTACATCCTCTCTAACAGAAAGACATGGGAAGACATGCCGCGACCAATGAACTCAACCCTCTCCCCGACGGCAAACCTGTTCCTTGCCTCGACAACGACGGTGCCGTTGTCCCCTGCCTCCAGGACGACACCGACAAAATCATGATTCCTGATATACGAGGAATGATACTCATGATCCGACCCGCCGGGCTTTTCCAGAAAAAAACCGGCCGTATAACCGCGATGGCTGATCTTGCAGAGTTCATCGAGCCATTCCCGCCGGAACAGGTAGTTGCCGGGGTCTTCGCAATACCGGTCGAGCGCCTCCCTGTAAACCCGGATCACGGAAGCAAGATAATGTATCCCCTTCATTCGACCCTCGATCTTCAGGGAGTCCACGCCGCTCCCGACAAGTTCCGGGATATATTCCAGCAGGCACAGGTCTTTTGAGTTAAAGATGAAGGTGCCGGTCTCATCCTCTCCTATGGGGTAATATTCACCTGGCCTCTTTTCCTCGACCAGGGCATAATTCCAGCGGCAGGGATGGGCGCATGCACCGATATTGGCATTGCGGCCGGACATTACGCTTGAAAGCAGGCAACGCCCGGAATAGGAAATGCACATAGCCCCGTGGACAAAGACCTCCAACTCGATCCCGCTCCTCCGGCGCGCCTCCCGGATGCCTTCCAGCGACATCTCACGGGCAAGATTCACCCGTCGGACCCCCCGCTTTTCCCAGAAGAGTATGCTTTTCCAGTTGGTGGTGTTCGCCTGGGTCGAAAGATGGATCGTCCTTTCGGGAGAAATCTCGCCGGCCATTTCCATCACTCCGGGGTCAGCCACGATGTATGCATCGAACGGGATGTGTGCCACTTCTTCCAGATAGGCATATAAGCCGTCAATATCATTATTATCAGGATAACTGTTGACGGTCAGGTAGGTTTTTACACCATGCCGATGGGCATAATCGACGGCAGGACCCATGTCTTCCACGGAAAAATTGTCGCTCTGGCTTCTCAGATTGTACGACCTGCCTCCCATGTAGACAGCATCCGCCCCGTAATGTATTGCAATGCGCAACTTTTCAAGGTTTCCGGCGGGCGCCAGAAGTTCCGGCTTTTTCAATTATTTGCAACCTCCTGAATCCTGAACTTCTCCGTAACATCTTGAAAATATAACATATTCACCAGCGCATGAAAACCTAAAAAGGGAGCTTTCCTCTTGACAAAAAAAATGAAATGTTTTTTATTATAGAAAAACTTTTCCGGAGGAGCGATGCGCTTGCGAAAAGGCTGTATAGCGGTTATTATCCTTATGCTGCCGGGTTGCGCCGGCCAGGATGTAATCATCCAGAAACAGACAGAGATGGAGTCCCGACTGGAACGTCTCATCCAGGACAACAAATCCCTCGCTATCAAAGTAGCCGGCTTGTCGGCCGAGGTCAAGGAACTCAATGACCAGATGCAAAACCATTCCGGCAGTATTCAGGAGTTGAAACAATCCGCCCTGACGAATCATAGCGAAGGAAAAGAAGCCTACCCGGCAAACCGACTGCCCCAACCGAGGCAATCTCCCGCCACCAAAATCGAACTGATAAATGATGAAATGCCTTCCAAAGAAGAAAACAAGAACGCTTCCGATCTCTATATGAAGGCTTTCGGGCTCTACAGCTCCAACAACTATCCGGGAGCGGTCAAAGCATTCAAGGCCTTCCTGAAAAAGTATCCGGCTACCGAATATGCCGTAAACGCCCAGTACTGGCTTGGTGAATGCTATTATTCCCAATCGGATATGCCCGGGGCGCTCGAAGCTTTCAGGCAGGTCGTGGAAAAATATCCCGATGGCACCAAGGCCCCCGATGCCCTGCTGAAGATCGGCTACACCTTGATTGCCATGAAAGAACCGGAGAAAGCCCGTCTTGAGCTCACGGGATTGATAGAAAAGTACCCCGACAGCCCTGCTGCCGCAAAGGCCAGGGAAAAGCTCGACAACATGTAGAATGGACGCGGAGCCAGGACAAAAGGAGAGGTATACTTCTTGCTTTCCTCTCCAGATTCAGAAACCTTTCCCAATACTGAAAGAGAACCCATGAGGTGCTTATGAAAAGGATGTTCTTTGCATTCCTGCTCGCAGTTGCTGTTCCGGTTTTTGCTCTCCCGGCATTCGCGCAGCCCGATGAGCCAGTCATCTACATCATCAAGAAAGGCGATACCCTGTGGGGCCTTTCGGACCGTTTTCTGAAGGATCCTTTCTATTGGCCCGATCTCTGGGCGCGGAACCCCAAAATCACCAACCCCCATCTTATCTATCCAGGCCAGAAAGTCAGGATATACCCGGACAGGATTGAAATCGAACCGGCTCCCACGGCTGCCAGAGCTTCCCTCCCCGCGGAAGAAAGTGCCCTGGAACAAAAATTCATCGTCACCGGCGGGGAAGGTTTCCTGCTGGAGAAAAAATTGAGTCCGTCAGGGCATGTCATAGTGACAAATTATGACAGGAATATGGTCGGGGATAACGATTTCGTGTATACCGATATAGGAATGAACGACGGGGCAAGAACCGGCGACCTCTTTTCCGTTTTCAACATGATGGAAGAGGTGCGGCATCCGGCCACAAACAGCTTCGTGGGCTACAGGGTTGATTCTCTGGGCACCGTGCGGCTCGTTGAACTGGAAGAGAAAAATTCCAAGGCATTTGTCACCAGATCCTACCAGGAAATCGTGCCCGGCTCCTACCTCATGGCATATCGTGGCAATAGACGCGAGGTGTCACTTAAAGCAGCCGCTAATAATCTTGCAGGCTGCATTGTGTCGGCTCGTAATGGCAATATTTCCTTGGGCAACGGAGACATCGCTTACCTTGACCTCGGTATGAAGCAGGGACTTGAAGCCGGCAATCTGCTGTATATCGTTCGTGACTTCAAGCCGCCCAAACTGTACACTGACAGAGAAGTCGGCGATCTGCCAAAGGACGTCATAGGAGCCATTGTAGTTGTCGAAACGGATGAGAACACCTCCACCGGCCTGATTGTCAAATGTACGGAAGCGATATACAGGGGAGACAGGGTGGAGTCGGCGCAGAAATAGACAGGAAGTATTGTATCTTCGATGCAGATAGGACTGGTTGTTCGGCCAGTCCTATTTTGCTGTGTGAAACCTTACCTTATGGATTATTTTTTCTGGTTCGCCCTGAAAGCGGTGCCTCATGTCGGGAATGTTACATTTCGAAAACTGCTCGAGCGCTTTGAAAGCCCGGAAAATGTTTTCAGGGCTTCCGCGACAGAGTTGGCATCGGTAAAGGGTATACATCCCGGAACCGTTTCTTCGATAAAATCCCGCCAACACTATGTCGCAGCGGAAAAGGAATGCGGGGAAGCTGCGCGTGCAGGTGCAAGAATTGTTACTTTTCTTTCCCCGGAATACCCGAAAACCCTTCTCGAAGTCCCTGACCACCCCCCTTTTCTGTATGTCAAAGGGACATTGCGCAATGAAAACCTGTCAATAGCAATTGTCGGTTCACGCCGTGCCTCCGCCTACGGAATGGCCACAGCTGAAAAACTCGCGCGCGACCTTTCAACTGCCGGCATCACCGTTGTGTCCGGCATGGCCCGCGGAGTTGACACCGCGGCCCATCGCGGAGCTCTGCGGGGGGAGGGAAGCAGTATCGGGGTACTCGGCTGCGGGATCGATATACCCTATCCGAGGGAAAACCTTCGACTCTTTGCCGAGATTGGGAAAAATGGAGCACTAATCTCTGAATTCCCCATGGGGACCGGGCCGAGGGCTGAAAATTTCCCACGGAGAAACCGCATTATCAGTGGAGTTTCCAGGGGAGTGCTGGTCGTTGAAGCTGCTGAAAACAGCGGATCCCTGATAACGGCCCATTGCGCCCTGGAACAAGGGCGAGAGGTTTTCGCGGTGCCCGGCAACATCAATTGTGGAAACAGTCGCGGCTCAAACCGACTTATCAAACAGGGGGCAAAGCTCGTCGAAAACGTCGAGGATATCCTTGAAGAACTACCGCCCCGTGAAAGAAAGGATGCTCCTGTTTCCTCAACTGCGCGCACTGCACTCACTCCGCAGGAAGCACAGATGTATTCCTTGCTGACGGCAAATCCGCTTCATATTGACGATATTATCGCGAAAACCGCGTTGACAGTAGGAGAAGTTTCCGCTATTTTACTTCGCCTGGAGCTTGGCGGTATGATAATGCAGCTTCCCGGAAAGTATTTTGCCATCGCATGAGCACCACCCCGCAAAGGCAGGTACCGCATAGCGCCCCATCATCCGGCAAAAGACAGGTAAGTCTCACCCCTCGAATACTGCAAACCCGCAGTACATTGTTGGCTCATGAGTGCAGAAAATGCATTGATGCGCCGGGACAGCAGGAAAACCCGGCCATGGTATACTGAACTCAGTTTCTTGACACGGTGAAAAATAATGTCACAACATCTCGTTATCGTAGAATCGCCTGCAAAGGCGAAAACCATAGAAAAGTTTCTCGGCAAGGATTATAAGGTGCTTGCCTCATACGGTCATGTGCGCGCTCTTCCGAGCAAGCAGGGTTCCGTTGATATAGAAAAAGATTTCGAGCCGAAATATGCGGTTCTGCCCGAGAGCAAAAAACATATTCAGGCGATTAAAAAAGACCTTGGCAAGGCCGACAGCCTATTGCTGGCAACAGACCCCGACCGTGAAGGTGAGGCAATAGCATGGCATCTGCTTGCCGCGCTGGGGCTTGACAAGGGGAAAACGAACCCTCCCGTCAAACGGGTCGTTTTCCACGAGATAACCAGGGATGCTATACTGACTGCGGTTCAGCACCCCAGGGACATATCCATTGACCTGGTAGACGCGCAACAGGCCAGGTCGATCCTCGACTATCTGGTTGGATTCAACCTCTCCCCTTTTCTCTGGAAAAAAATCCGCTACGGCCTCTCAGCCGGGCGCGTTCAATCGGTGGCCCTGCGACTTATCTGTGAAAGGGAGCAGGAAATCCGGAATTTTGTGGTTCAGGAGTACTGGACCGTCGAGGCGCAGCTGGCAAACGCCGCGGGCCAGAGCTTCACGGCAAACCTCATCGAAGCGGGGAGCGGAAAACTCGGGAAATTCGACATTCCCGATAACGAAGCCGCGGAAAAAATCCTTGCCGCACTTCAAGGACGGAGCTACACGGTATCGAAGATCACCCGAAGCGAACGCAAACGCCTTCCGGCACCGCCCTTCACGACATCCACCCTGCAGCAGGAGGCAGCCAGGAAGCTCGGCTTCTCGGCGAAAAAAACCATGTCGGTAGCACAAAAACTGTACGAGGGGATCGATGTGGGCGATGGTCCGCTCGGCCTTATCACCTACATGCGTACCGACAGCGTAGTCCTTTCCCAGCAGGCTCTGAAAGAAACCCGGGAATTGATCACCACCACGTACGGCAAGGAATACGCGCTCGCGAAACCCCGTCACTTCAAGAACAAGGCGAAGAATGCGCAGGAGGCCCATGAAGCGATTCGTCCAACCTATATCGCGCAAACTCCGGGAGCGATCCGTCAGTTTCTGACTCCCGACCAGTTCAAGCTGTATGATCTGATCTGGAAGAGGACCGTTGCCTGCCAGATGGCCGAGGCGCTCCTCGACCAGACATCCGTCGATATCGATGCCGGGAACGGCTATATTTTCAGGGCGTCGGGTTCCGTAATCCGCTTTCCGGGTTTCATGAAGCTCTATATTGAGGGCATAGATGATGAGCCGGGGGATAAGGAAGGGACCCTGCCCCCCCTCGAAGAGGGAGAGTGCCTTGACCTCAGACAACTGCTTCCGGAACAGCACTTCACCCAGCCACTGCCGCGCTACACCGAGGCAACCCTGGTAAAAACCCTTGAAGAGTATGGAATCGGCCGGCCATCCACCTACGCATCGACCATGAACACGCTGCTTGAGCGCAAGTATGTGAGGCTTGAGAAAAAACGATTCTTTCCGGAAGATGTGGGCCTTGTTGTCAACGATCTGCTGGTCAAACACTTTACCCATTACGTGGATTACAATTTTACGGCATCCCTCGAAGAGGAACTTGACCAGGTCTCCCGCGGAGAGAAAAAGTGGAAACCGCTGCTGAGCGAATTCTGGGAACCTTTCCACACCCTTTTGAAGCAGAAGGAAGGGGAGGTAACCAAGTCCGATGTCACAACCGAGGCAACAGATGAAATATGCCCGCAATGCGGAAAACCCCTGGTTGTGAAACTTGGTAAGTTCGGGCGTTTTTTCGCCTGTTCCGGCTACCCCGAGTGCAAATTCATCCGTTCGATGGACAAGGAGAATAAAGAGGCAGAGGAACCGGTTTATTCCGAGGAGAAATGCGGCCTGTGCGGCAGCCCGATGCTCATTAAGGATGGCCGCTATGGGAAATACCTGGCATGCTCCTCCTATCCGTCATGCAAAAACATTCAGCCTCTGGTCAAACCGAAGGGGACCGGTGTTTCCTGCCCCGAATGCGGCCAGGGGGAACTCATGGAGAAAAAGTCGCGTTACGGAAAACTCTTTTATTCCTGCAACCGTTATCCGCAATGCAAATTTGCGCTCTGGGATCGACCGGTGGAAAAACCATGCCCGAAATGCGGTTTCCCGGTTCTGGTTGAAAAGGTTTACAAGAAGCAGGGGACTTTTCTCAAGTGCCCGAAAGAGGGATGCGACTACAAGGGAGACGCGTCATAAAACGGGGTTCACGTTTCTTGTCTCCCGTGGATTGGGATCTATCACTACCATGACACACATGCAATTGCCCGAGATAACCGTCATCGGGGGAGGACTTGCAGGATGTGAGGCTGCCTGGCAGGCTGCAGAACGGGGCGTACCGGTAACCCTGTACGAAATGAAACCGTGCAGGTTTTCCCCGGCGCACACGCTCCCCGGACTCGCCGAACTTGTATGCTCCAATTCGCTGCGAGGGGCATCCCTCGAAAACGCCGTGGGCCTTCTCAAAGAGGAACTCCGTCGGTTGGGGTCGCTTTTCATCGAGGCCGCGGATGCCACCCGCGTGCCCGCAGGTGGCGCCCTGGCGGTTGACCGGGAGCACTTTTCCAACTATATAAGCCAGAAGATAGAGTCTCATCCCCTGATATCCGTGGTTCGCAGGGAATGCACCCATATCCCCGGAAAAGGTATCGTGATTCTCGCATCCGGCCCGCTCACCAGCGATCTGCTCGCTTCGGCAATCGGCGGACTGACCGGTGATTATCTGTATTTTTACGATGCGATTGCTCCCATAGTAGCCACTGCCTCCATTGACTTCACCAAGGTATTCCGGGCCTCACGGTACGGAAAAGGCGAAGGGGAAGACTATCTGAACTGCCCCCTTGATGCGGGGCAATACGAAGCCTTCGTAGAAGCTCTTCTGCAAGCGGAAAAAGTACCTGCCAGAGACTTCGAAAAGATCATCCATTTCGAAGGGTGCATGCCGGTCGAGGAACTTGCCGGGCGCGGCAGGGACACGCTGCGATTCGGCCCCATGAAGCCGGTGGGACTGTGCGATCCGCGTACCGGCAGTGAGCCCCACGCAGTCGTTCAACTCCGCCTGGAAAACCGCGAGGGGAGCATGTACAATCTCGTCGGCTTCCAGACCAAACTCACCTATCCTGAACAGAAGCGCATCTTCAGAATGATACCGGGGCTCGAACAGGCTGAATTCGTCAGGCTCGGCTCCATGCATCGGAACACCTTTATCAACTCCCCACAATTGCTTTCGGGAACCCTGCAGATGAGAAATGAGCCCCGCATCTTTTTTGCCGGTCAGATTACCGGGGTGGAGGGGTATGTCGAATCAGCTTCAAGCGGTTTCCTCGCAGGGCTGAACGCTGCCCTGCTCTCCCGAGGTTGCACACCGGTACTCCCCCCTGCTACCACTGCCATGGGAGCTCTCGTGCACCATGTGACCGACACTGACTGCCGGCACTTCCAGCCAATGAACGTAAATTATGGGCTGTTTCCCGAACTGCCCGGCAAGGTCAGGAAAAAAGAGCGCAGAATGAAGCTCGCCGAGAGGGCGCTGGAGGATATTGCGTCATGGCATGAAGTTCTGTAGGAGAATGTCCTGACCCGCCCTTATTTGCGCATGTGAAAGCGCCATACCAGGAGCATTGCATGGACAAGGACAAAGAAAAACAGGAAATTTCTCTGGTTGGCAGACTTTTCTCCCTTGAAGCATTGCTCATCCTCATGGGAATGCTTTCCCTCATTTCCGGTATCTTCAGTGGGGATGCCGTGAGACTTTCGCTGGGAGCGGTTATCCTTGGCGGATTTTTCTTATTTATTGTCACAAGAAGAAGGTCTTCCAAAAAATGAACAGTAACCATTGTACAAGTGATAAAATAATACTCGCTTCCGCGTCGCCACGACGGGTTGAACTGCTGGGTTCAGCAGGGATCGTTTTTGATGCAGTCTCGTCGGATGTTGAAGAGATTTGCCTGCCTGGGGAGACTCCGACGGATCATGTACTGAGGCTCGCACGGGAAAAGGCACTGGATGTCGCTCAGAAAACCGGGGAACGGTTTTTCATCGGTGCAGACACGATTGTCGTATGCAATGGCGAAATCATGGGGAAGCCAGCGGATGCCGCCGAAGCGGAAAGCATGCTCTCCAGCCTCTCGGATAAAACCCACGAGGTAATCACAGGGTTTGCCGTACACGACAAGGGGAAAAACGTCACCATCTGCGAATCTGTTTCGACCAGGGTATATTTCAAATCTCTTTGCAGAGAAGAGATCCTCGCCTATATAGAGACGGGTTGCCCCTTCGATAAGGCGGGAGCCTACGCCATACAGGGGGGGGCCGCATATATGATCAGGAAGATCGAAGGTTCATACACGAATGTCGTCGGCCTGCCTCTCTGCGAGGTCGTGGAAGCATTGCAGGCAATCGGGGCAATCCGCGCCGGAAACCTCCATGGACAAGAAACCTATGTCAATAGCTGACAACCTTAAAGACATAAGGACGCGTATCAGAAATGCGGCACTCGCTTCCGGGCGTGCTCCCGACTCGGTGAAGCTTGTCGCCGTTTCGAAGACAAAGCCGGCGGAAGCGGTAGCCGAGGCTGCTCAGGCAGGACAGAGGATCTTCGGAGAAAATTACGTTCAGGAACTCACCGACAAGGCGGCACTGGTATCGGAACCCGTCGAATGGCATTTTATCGGTACGTTGCAAAGCAATAAGGTAAAATATACTGCCGGGCTCGTCACGATGATTCACTCTGTCGACCGGTTCTCCCTTGCCCGGGAAATCGACAGGCAGTGGGGTCGACTCGGATCGATATGCAGCGTCCTCATCCAGGTCAATGTGTCGGGCGAGCAGACCAAGGCGGGAACAACAGTAACGGAAGCGGTTCAGCTTGTGCGGGACATCGCACAATTACCCAATCTGAGGATCAGGGGATTGATGACGATGCCCCCCTTTTTCGACGAACCTGAGAGGGCCCGGCCCTATTTTCGGGAGTTGAGAGAGCTTGCAGGTGCCATTGCCATGGAAAAAATCGCCAATGTAGAAATGAAGGAACTTTCCATGGGAATGTCCGGGGATTTCGAAGTAGCCATCGAAGAGGGTGCAACTCTCGTACGGGTCGGATCGTCAATCTTCGGGTATCGATGATACCTGTCCGCGCGGAAGGTTGATCAAACCGCCAGGATGCCCGTATACCGGGACTGCAGTGTGTCAAAAGGTGCGCATCTTCCCGAGAGGGCCAATTCCGGCAAGTGCGAAACTGACGAAAAACTCATTGCGGTCCTCCCTTTCTCTGTAGGAAAATGTCACACTCCAGCATTGTTTCTTGTATTCAAGGGAGTAATATGATTCAAGGACGTCGCCCTTGTCAATGGAATAACGGCCTATATATGTAAAGAGAAAAGGCTTTACCAGGCTGATCCCCACACGGCTCTCCAGATATTCGAGTTCGGTCCGGGAAAACCGGTAACCTGTACTCAGATAATTGCCGCCGCCATCATCATATCTCAGCGCGACATTATTTGTGGAAAAATTGCTGCTATACGGGTTGAAACGACTGTCCGTGAGGAATGATATTTCCCTCGTCGGGTTGAGTTTCGACTCTATCCAGATATCGGAAAAAGGGTTCAGTTCATCGTAAAAGGTCAACAGATCCCTTCGCTTTCCGTTGAATTCATACCCCTGGGAAAGTTTGAGGTAAGCAAGATCCCGGTATTGCGGGGCAGCATCGCCATCGGCAAATTTGCCGTTGAGGTAGTTCGTTACGGAATATCTCACCATATTTCGGCGTACCACCCGGTCGTTATAGTCGAAAAATGGCAATGATTCCTCATCGCCGTGCTGCACATACACATAACTGACCTCGGGTATCATGACATGCCGCAGTTTCTTCAGTCTTGCCCCGCCGGTTTCATAGACCCGTGCGAGGGTCTTCGAAAGACTCGCCCCTGCGTCTATTCCTCCGGCATCACTGAAACTGTCGCTCGCCGACCCACCATACATATTGTAAAATCTGTGCTGATATCCTGCCCAGACGGAACCCTCCAGTCCCGTAAGCGGTCTCCCGTAAAGGATAAGGGATGGATGCACATCAATACGCTGCCCCTGGAACCCCTCCTGCCGATAGAAGTTCGTAAAATTCGAGTTAAGAGCAAAATACAGGGGGCTAGCGGCAATTCTCTGCTTTATGCCGCTGAAGGTTATGAGCGGCAATTTCTGCAGGGTTTCGTCATTGGAAGCTTCCAAATCCTGGCTGAAACGCACTTCGGGTGTCAGGAGGAACCTGCTCCAGTGCTTTGTCAGGAATACATTGCTGTCGACGCTTTTGCGGCTGTAATCTTCGAATGGTTCGGCATAATCGCGATAGAAATTCCTGTCAGAAACATAATTGATATCTGATTTGAAAAAAAGAGTAGGAGAAAAATCCTCCTGATGCCTCTCGGAGAGATCTCCACGAAACTTGTCGAGGTCCGTGTCATAGATCAGATAACCCCTGAAGCTGCCTTCACTGCCCGATTTTCTGATGTAGCGGTAATTTGCTTCCGTCCCCACCCCCCGCTTGCTCTGTATATCAAGGGTTGCGGTCAGGTCCTGGCTCGGGGAAATAGCCCAATAGTACGGGATGATAAAATTCAGCCCCTTTTCCGTGGAGGTGCCGAATTTGGGAAACAGAAAACCGGACTGGCGCTCGCGCTTCACCGGAAAAATCAGATAGGGAAGATAGAAGACCGGAACATCCCTGATATAGAACAGAACGTTCCTTCCCGTTGCGTACTCGCCGAGTGTCACATCGAGACTGTTCGCGGAAAATTTCCAGCTCGGGACATCCCCATCACAGAGGGTCAAAGAACCCTTTTCAACCCGATAGTCCTCAGCCCCCATCTTTTCCATCTTCTGTCCGCGAAGATGGAAGTTCCCCTTTTTCATAAAAATATAGCCATTCGTTATCTCGCCTTTTTCAGTCTCCACATTCAGCTTTAACCTGTCTGCGCGCAGGATATCGTCATCCTTTGTCAGGACAACCCCGCCTTCAGCCTCGGCCGTATTTTCAGCTTGCCGGAACAGGGCGCTGTCAGACGTAAGATTAGCTCCGTCCCATTCGAGATGGACATTCCCCCGTGCCCGGTACGTTTCATCTGCTTTTTCGTAGGTCAGACTGTCAGCATGAATTTTCAATCCAGCACCTTGAAGCGGTTCCTCGGCAAGAACCGCTCCCGGCATAACTACGGAGAAGAGCAGACACGCATAAAAGTATTTTTTACGATAATTTTTCATTGAATAGGGTTATTTATCCTCTGCATGGTTCGAATTTTCTGTGTAACAGGACGGCTCTCGCTTCACCAACCGTAAATAACGAGCCACACACAACAATAAGATCTTCCGGCCCTGCCTCCCGCAATGCCGTATCCAGACCACCGGCGACAGTTCCGGCATCGACGGCACGGTATCCGGCGGTTACACACCTTCCGGCGAGTTCTCCGGAAGAAAGGGCACGCGGCATCCCCGGGGCAACCGCCAGCACGTGATCCGCCAGCGGTCCCAGTGAACGCAGGATACCGTCGATATCCTTGCCCGACATTACCCCGGCAATCAGGATAAGCCTGTCGCGGGGGATATCGGCCAGGGCGCCGGACAGCGCAGCCGCTCCAGCCGGGTTATGGGCGCCATCGAGGATGATGCGGGGAGAGGTTCGCAGCATTTCCATTCTCCCGGGCCAGAATGCCTTTTCAACCCCCGTCCGTGCACTCCCAACATTCACAGCAAAACCGCGCCGTCCAAGCATTTCGGCAGCGCACAGCGCCGTTGCGGCATTTGCAGCCTGGTACCTGCCGGGGATTCCCGGTCTGAGTCCGTCCAACTCCCATTCCGGACCGCTGTAGGAAAGACCGCGGGTTGACCAGAAGGCATCAAAATGCGTCCCGAAAGAATAGAGAGGGGAACCCAGTTTTGAGCACACGTCACTGATCACGTTCAGGGCCTCTTCCTCCTGGGAAGATACTACTACCGGTTTGCCCGGCTCGATAATACCTGCTTTCTCACGGGCAATGCTGGAAATCGATGAACCCAGATATTCACAATGGTCGAGTGAAACAGGAGTAATGACAGATAGGATTTTCGACGAAACATTGGTTGCATCAAGGCTCCCCCCCATGCCGGTTTCCATGATTACCGGGTCTGCACCCTGTTCGGCAAAATACAGAAATGCCATGGCAGTAGCCATCTCGAAAAAGGTGGTACCATCCGGCGCGGCCTCCATCGCCCTTTCTGCAACGGAAACGACCTCATTCTCCTCTATTTCGTCTCCATTGATGCGTATCCGTTCCGTGAAACTGATCAGGTGGGGAGATGTGAAAAGGCCGGCTTTATAGCCGGCTGCAGTCAATATGGAAGACAGGAAAGCTGCCGTTGAACCTTTTCCGTTCGTGCCGGCGACGTGAATGATCCGCAGGCTGTCTTGCGGATCAGACAAATTGCCGAGGATGGATTTGATTTTCTCCAGACCGGGCTTCATCCCGAAGCGGCCGAGACCATACAAATATGTCACTATATCCTGATATGTCATTCCCGGATGTACTCAGTGATGCAGCATCTTGATCAACTGGGACAATTTCTGCTTCAGGTCCTTCCGGTGAACGATGATATCGACCATACCATGTTCCAGAAGATATTCGGCCCGCTGGAACCCCTCGGGAAGCTTCTGCCTGATAGTCTGTTCAATGACCCTGGGTCCGGCAAACCCTATCAATGCCTTCGGCTCAGCCATATTGACATCACCCAGCATGGCAAAGCTGGCCGTTACTCCTCCGGTAGTGGGGTCCGTAAGGACAGATATGTATGGGAGACGATGCTCGCGCAGTTTGGCCAGTGCAGCGGAAGTCTTTGCCATTTGCATCAGGGAAAGAATGCTCTCCTGCATTCTGGCGCCCCCCGATGAGGATACGATGACCGCCGGTGTCCGCCGTTCAATTGCGCGCTCGATCAGCCGTGTTATCTTCTCGCCGACCACACTGCCCATGCTTCCGCCCATGAACGAAAATTCAAGGACGGCCAACTGAACGGGAACCCCGTCTATTGTACCTTCGCAGCAGATGACGGCCTCTTTCGCGTTTCCTTTTGCAACGGCAGCCGCGATGCGTTCCTTGTAGCTTTTGGAATCTTTGAAGTCGAGAAAGTCAATTGATTGCATATCGGCATCATGTTCGACAAAAGTCCCTTCGTCCAGGATCAGAGAAATGCGTTTCTTGGCGGAGATGCGAAAATGGAAGTCGCATTTCGGGCAGACGTTGAGATTTTTTTCTATTTCTTTTGAATAAATAGTTTCACTGCAGTTCTGGCATTTTGTCCAGAGCCCCTCAGGAAAGCGAACTTTCTTGACCCCGTTGCATGCGATAGGTTTCTTTTCCCTTTTGAACCAACTCATATGTGTCATCCCTTTTGACAGGCCGCTGCACGCCCGTTTCCCGAAAACTGCACGCCGCCTGGCATTCATTCAGCGCAAAGGCACTACGCTGTTCTCAATCCCTCCGGGCCCTAATGCCCTCTTTCAGGGACGAAACAAAACCGGACACCTTTTCTCTCAGTTCAGCGGCCTGATAATTCTCAAAAAACTTTACCAGGGCACTTCCGACCACCACTCCATCTGAAAAGGAAGCAACTTCCCCGGCCTGGGACGGATCGGATATGCCGAAGCCGACGACCACCGGCATCCTGCTTCTTTCCCTGATTTTACGAACTTCTTCATGTAATGACGCCGATACATCCTTGCGTGTGCCGGTAACGCCCGTAACCGAGACATAATACAGAAATCCGCGGCCCATCCTGAGAACCCTTTCGATCCTGTCGTCGCCGGATGTCGGCGCAAGGAGAAAAATCACATCAAGACCATGCTTGCCTGCGACTCGCGAAAACCCTTCCGCTTCGGATTCCTCCGGTGGCAGGTCCACCAGGAGAACCCCGTCGACACCTGCCGTAACAGCATCTTCGACAAAAGGTTCAATGCCATACATGAATATGGGATTATAATACCCCATTAGGATGATAGGCACGGCTGTCTTCTGCCTGACTGTCCGTACCATATCCAAAATGACCGGCAAGGACGCTCCGGCCGCCAGTGCACGTTCCGAAGAAAGCTGAATGGTCGGTCCGTCAGCCATCGGATCGGAAAAAGGCATTCCAAGTTCGATGATATCGGCACCGGCCTTTTCCAGTTCCGGTATTAGCCCGCATGTTGTCTCCATATCGGGATCACCGGCAGTGATAAAGGTTACAAGGGCCTTTTCACCCTTCTCCCCCAGTTTCCTGAACACCTCGGAAATCCTGTTTATTCCCCTGACCTGTCTATGCATTGACTCTGAACCTCCGGACTTCTCTATCGAGGGCTTCAATCTGACGGGAAAGCCCGGTAAATGCCTGATCAAGAGCGCCCACGGCTTCCAGGTTCTCGTCGGTGGACCTCTGTATATCCTCTATGGCATGAACAATCTGCTCACTCCCCTTTGACTGTTCATCACTGGCGCGTTTTATCTGCTGAATCATGGTGGTAATATTCTCGGTCGATTGTGCAATGAACGACCCGACCTTGCTCTGTTCTCTGGTAGAGGAACGCACCTGGCCGGTCAGCAGTTTCATCCGTTCCACCGCGGTCATTATCAACTCGCTCCCCTTGCCCTGTTCCTGGGTAGCGTTTGAGATCTGCAGAATCATCTCCGTAACCTGTTCAACCGCGTCACGGATCATCTGGCTTCCTTTTGCCTGCTCAACCGCCGCTTGCGCTATTTGACCAACCTGCTCAGTTGCCCTTTTTACACCTTCGACGATTTTATTGAGCGCCTCGCCGGATTTTTGCGATAACCGTTCTCCGTCCGCAATACTTTTTTCAGCCTGGTTGATTGCCTCGACCGCGCGGCGTGTCTCTTCCTGGACACCCTTGATGAGCATCGCGATCTCCCTGGTAGAACTGCTGGTCCGGTCGGCTAGTTCCTTGATCTCATCTGCTACAACCGCAAAACCTTTTCCCTGTTCACCTGCCTGGGCGGCTATGATGGCGGCGTTCAACGCAAGCAGGTTTGTCTGCTCCGCCACTTCATCGATAACCGACAGGATTGTGCCGATGTCGTTGGCCTTCTCGGACAAGGTCACGATAACTTCGGATGTAATTCCCGAAGACCGCCTGATCTCCTGCATCCCTTTAATGGTAGCCTCGACCGAGGATCTGCCGGTTTCCGCATCCCGCCGGACCTCCTCGGAAATCGCCGAGGTATCCATGGCGTTTTTCTCGACCTGGCGGATAGCCGAATCCATCTCCATTACGGAAGATGCCGTCACTGACGAAGTGTCGATGAGGCTGTGAACACTGCCGCCGATCTGTTTGATGGAAGCGGCCATTTCAACGATCGACGAACTTACGTCCTCGACTATCTGGGCCAGATTTTCCACATTGAGGGCGACCTCCTCGACGCTGGCCGCCATTTCCAGGATGGATGAAGAATTCTCAGAGGCGGAAAGCGAAAGGCTGTCCACACCCTGCGCAACACCCTTTACCGATGTATTGATCTCGAGGATGGCGGCTGATGTCTCGCTGATCCTTTTTCCCTTGTTCTCCGATGCCTTGATGACTCTGGCAGATGTTTCTGAAATAGTGCGCGAGATGCGGGTCAGCTCTTTCAATGCGGCCTTATTGGATCCGAGCATTGTCCGGAAATTGTCGGTTATGGTATTCAGTGAACCGGCAAGGTCCCCGATTTCCGCCCCTGTTTCAACATCGAGTACACCAGTCAGGTCTCCATCCGCAACGGCCCGCGCATAATCTGCCTCCTTGAGCAGCGGACACTTGATACCCCGAAGGATAAACCATGCCGATACAAGAACGAGTAGGATGACCGCAGCAGATGCGAAAAGGGCGGTAATGATTTTTTTCCTGACAAAGGCAGCAGCGTTCGATTCCCTTGAATCAATCTGCTTTTTCAAGGCAAGAATCATGTTTTCTACGCTGGATAAGAGGCTATTGTATCTAGCCTCCTGTATCCCCATGGTCAGGGCCTCCGATCTCTGCCGGTCACCCATCCGCACCGCCGGCACGGTCTCAGTCGACAGGACCCGCCAGTATTCGTCCCATTTTGCCCGGGCCTCCGACACAACCTGGGCCAGTTGTTCTTCGCCGGCGCGGTCTGAAATCCCGGCAAGCCTTGATTCAACCTCACTGCCAAGGTTCCTGATAACAGACAGCTTCCTGGCTGCATTCGTATCTTCAATCTCTCCCGGAAGGGCTGTCTCTTCAGCACGTATTTTGCGTAAACCGGCATCCACGAGCAGTCCGCTTTCCAGACAATCTCTCAGGTAACCGGTTTGTGTATAATTTTTTCCGCCGATGCTTATCTCGTTCACAAGTTCGATGCCGATAAAAATGAAAAGAAGAAAACCGGCAAGGACTGCGAGCAAAAGTACGGAAACTCTGGTTCCAATTTTCATATTATTTGCGAATGACGGTGCATCGTCAATTCCCATTAATTTCCCCCTGTTTGTTGGTGCGTTCAGAACTTCGTATTCCGCCATGAATGTGTTGGCCCCGGAGCTTCTGCCCGAAGTGCCTGAAATCTCGGAAAACCTTTGCATTTGTAGCACCAGCGGGCATTTTTTTCAATGTAAAAAATACCCCTTGCTGTTGTTATTGAAAAAGACGGTAATAATTATTTTGAGCAGATTCTATCAAGAGGGTTCAATTAAAATCTGAAAATGGAGAGAAGATTCGTGATCTCCCCTGTTAATCGTGCGGATAAGCGCCTAGAGCCAAAAAAATGGAGCAAATGAAATCAACAAAAAAGCCCCGGATTTCTCCGGGGCTTTAAGGTTTCGCTACTGAACTTTCTCTTAATTTCAAAGTGTTACATTATTGACATCTGCGACCGCTCCCTTTTCTGACAGTTCATGTGATTATGCGATCTCCGGTTGAAGCCCAAAACAGCAACTCATGAAAAACGATGTGCTGCAGATACTTTAATCACATTGCGCTGCTGCTCCAGCCTGGAAAGTTCCGCAAGAATTTCCTTTTTGAGATGTTTAATTTTAACCAAGTACGCATCGGCCGCGGGACCTGCCCCGCAGTAAAGCTTTTTTGCCTTTACCAGATTGCCTTTTGCCATCTTCAGTTTGTGGCTCAACTCACGGACAGCGGCTTCGGCGCATTTTTCGTCATTTTTCATTTCTCCTGGTGTGTATCCATGGCTCTTGGCCCTCTGCGGCATCAACTGCCATACCCCCAATGCCCCCTTGGGAGACACGGCCTTGCCCGAAAGCCCGAACCCTCCGGTCTCAGCCAAGGCGATCACGGCAATATCAAGGGGCATGAAAGGAGTTCCCAGAGTTTTCAGGTAGCACAGGGCTGCCAGCCTCCGGGCGCGTTGGGGATCGGTCCTTTTCGAGAATACGGAGACAATCGCAGGGATCTGCCTCTTTCGCTCTTCCAGGTTGATTCCCTTCTCCATGACTCGGCGGATCTCCTGTTCAATGTCGGATTCGGCCGCAGGATCAGCAGGTTGCAGGACCTTTTCCGGGGCCTTGCTGAAAGCCCCCCCGGTGACGAGGCTGCCCATGTTTTTCGCCTCGCGCTGTCCCTTCTTTTCAGGGGACTTGCTGAAAACCCCACCGATGAGCATCATGGGAACAGCAACCATCACCATTCTCCGCAGCAATACCGAATGGCGATTGATGAAGCCCAGTATGCTCATCAGTTGAAACTTCAGATTTTTTGCAGCCAATGCTTTTCCCGGGTTTACCTTTGAAGCCATTTCGACAAATGCCAGCCACCTCTGCTGACCCGTGTGCGGGTCGGTTACAAGTCGCATGGAAACCGCCTTGCCAACCCTGGAAAAAATTTTGTTGGTGTCTATTTCCAGCAACCCGAATGAAATATTTTCTACATACAGTTCTTCGTTCATGATTCATACCTCCTGTCCAACGTCAAGAAACATAAAAGCCCAAGGGCTAGTGAGGCCAATGGGCTCTTTATTGTCTGAACCTTATACCATAACAATACAAAAAAATCCACTGTCAAAATAAAAAAAGTCCGTAAAGACTGGATACTAACGATTATTTTAAAGATATTTTTAATGAATTTGCATAACACGATGAGCGGCACCGGAGGGGTACCAACCGAACCATGGCAAGCAGGCAGGCCGGAAGTCGCTCATGAAGCAACACGACCGATTGTACAATTCCACAGTCCATTATCACAGCAAACCCATAAATATATAAATAATGCGATCGTCATGAGAAGACATCAAAACCACTGCCGGATACCGAAAATGCGAAGGCTTTTCCCCTTTCCGAATCAATCAGGTTGCATTTATCCGCTAAATAGTGTATTCAGAGACCACCTCTGAGGGGGAGTAGCTTACGTGCGCAAAATCAACATACTGGTGCATTGCACCTGGTTTTGCGGTTGGTTTTCACCAATAAGCGAGACTCTTGGTTTGGCGCGCAGCCATGCCGATTGCCTCGCTTTTTTGTTGTTCGAAAGGAGCGAATCATGTTCAGTTATTTCATGCTTTTTCTCGCGCTTGCCATCATCCTTCTCGGCGCGACGGTTTTCACCAACGGTCTCGAATGGTTCGGAAAAAAACTCAACCTTACCGACGGTGCAGTCGGCAGCATCTTTGCCGCCGTCGGCACGGCCCTCCCGGAAACCATCATACCCATCATCGCGATCCTCTTCGGCTCAAAGGAATCAGGCCATGAGATCGGCATAGGGGCAATCATCGGGGCCCCTTTCATGCTCGGAACTCTTGCGTTCTTCATCAGCGGAGTGGCCGTCATTGTCAACAGGAAAAAGCGGCTTGACTACCCCACCATGCGCGTCGACCCCGTGGTCATGAGGCGTGACATGGAATACTTCCTGATTCTTTATTTTGTCGCGATCATGTGCACCTTCATCTCCCACCCCGTCCTAAGGATCTCCATAGCAATAACCATGACCCTTTCCTACGCGGCATACGCTTTGAAAACCCTGAGGGGTGACGGGCATGAACCTGTAGCGGAATCGGACCTCGACCCCTGTTACTTCGCCCCGAAATCCCACGACCCGCATTTTTTCATCATACTGACCCAGGTTGCAAGCTCACTGCTGCTGATCGTCTGGGGCAGCTATATCTTTGTGGAGAAGGTGCAGGTGATCTCCACCCAACTCGGAATATCGCCGCTCATCCTGGCCATGATCATCGCACCCATAGCAACCGAGCTGCCGGAAAAGTTCAACAGCGTCATCTGGATCAACAAAGGGAAAGACACCCTCGCCATCGGCAATGTAACAGGCGCCATGGTTTTCCAGGGCTCAGTAATCACGGCACTGGGGATAATAATGACGGAATGGAAACTGACCCATGCGGCTTTCATTACCGCCCTGCTTACTTTTGCCTCGGTTGGTCTCGCCTATGGACAGATAAAGATGAAGAAAACCCTGACCCCTTACACACTTCTGGCAGGCGGCATATTCTATTTCGTGTTTCTCATTCTCGTGTTTACGGGGAACATCTGAGCGACAACCCTTGGAGGCTCTTTGTTTTTATGGCAATGCGTATCTTCATGACTTAGCTAAAGGCCGGTCCTGTCCTGGTCCACCCCGACCGGCCTGACGCATTAACGCATCGTGCCTGCGCATAGGATTTCCCTCATTCAGGAAACCGAAGGAAGCCCTTCCACTCCAGAGTGGTCGGGTGGCTTTTCTCTACAGCGATAAACAAACTCAAAATCACTTTGTTGCAGCAGCAAGGCGGACAGGAAAAAATTTGCCATTTTGTCAGCCAACTATGCAAATTTTGCGTAGGGAGCAGCCAACCTGATTGTACCTTCTCAAAAACCGTCGCAAATCCATAAAGTTAGACGAACCAATCATGTATTTTTTTTTGGCATAAACGTTGCGTAATTATGCTTTCAGAGAATTCAAATCAATGTTTCCCGACTTTCTATCCATGGAAAACCCCCGGAGTTTGCCTTGCCGGTCAATCATCGATACGGAGCAGAAAATGAATCAAAACCTGACTAAGCAGAGCGGTTTTTCTTTGGTGGAACTGCTTATCGCCTTGACCCTGCTGCTAATAGGCGTTTTTTCAGTCATCAGCATGCAGACGACTGCCATCAAATCGAATTCCATCGCCAACAGGCTGTCCGCGGCAACCGGATTAGCACAGGAGGCGATGGACGACATCATGGCATGGGGCCTTTCGGACCCAAGGATTAACGTTTCAGCAGCCAACGCGATATACGACCTGAACGGTCCGAATACTAGCGGAACCAACATTACCATACCCGGAGCAGGTACTTTCAGCGCAACATTTACCACCACGTTCGACACTCCCGTGACCGGAGTAACCCAGGTAGTGGTCGATATTTTCAGGGTGACCAATGGTGTCAGCGAGGCAAATCCTTATGTCACACTAACGAGTTGCAAGAGGACAACATGACAACATCCATTCCGAGGGGGAAACGGGGATTTACCCTGATTGAAATACTCATTGTCATCGCCATCATGGGCCTGATTCTGGGGGCGGTATACTCCGTTTATCTTACCCATCAAAAATCCGCGTATACCCAGGAAGAAGTGGTCGAAGTCCAGCAGAATCTCCGCATCGCAATGGACAGCATGACAAAAGACATCAGGATGGCGGGTATGCTGGTGCCGTCCACCACCCCAGCGATAGCCGGGGGTTTTGCAAACTATTCCACCGTCATTCCCCTGTCAATGGCGTCAGCGCGAGGGGTCTACGCCAGAATAGATGCGTCGCCCGCCATCACCGCAGGAACAGACACCGTCACGTGCACAGTGGAGTCCCCGGAGACCGTCGATGTTTTCAACGCAAACTCCGGCAATCCCGTGCTCATCATCCGGCCGGTAGACGGCAGTCAGCCTCATGCAACGACCTTTTCGATTACCGCTTCGGACAGGACCGCCAAAACACTCACCCTGCAAAGGGCATCGGGAACTTTTGCAGCGGGAGACGTTATAAAACGGAGCGACATGATCGCCATGACCGGAACAGGGGCACCCGACCCCAATTCAGTCGCCTATGCTCTGGTGGATGCCGGAACGACGGTAAACGGCGTCACCTGCCCGCAGAATCAACGATGCCTCACCAGAACTGTCAATGGAACAGCCGATATAATCGCAGGATACATCTCCAGCCTGAAGTTCAATTACGTCCTCGAAGACTATTCCGAAGAGACGAACCCCTCCGACCTGAGCAAGGTACGGGCAGTCCGGGTTACCATTACCGGCCAGACAGCTTCCACGGCTCTCCTGTCAGGCGGGCCGAAAACCCGGCAACTTACCTCAATTGTAAAAATACGGAACAGGAGATAGCAAAGGTGGCAAAACCCGAACAACAAAACAGTATTGAAACCAAAGCCATTTTCCCCGGGATGGATAATGAGAGGGGTATTGCCCTTATCACCGTGCTGATCATACTGGTGCTCCTTTGTATCCTGGGTGCGACGGTGCTCACCACATCGACCTCAGAACTCCGGATAGCGGGCAATTACAGAAATCTGCAGAGGGCCTTCTTCACCGCAGATGCCGCCGTGGAATTCGCATACACCAACGGGCTTATTTACACTACAATAATTCCCGGCACGACAAATTCATGGCCGCTTCCTGGGCAAGGGAAGGTCCTGGATGCAACCGGCGCCCCTACCGGAACGGCAAGTCCCTATCCCGACTATAATGTAATGAACATAGGCGGCAACACTGCCCGCGTCAAGGTTGACTTTGTGGAATCGGGTGCCGTCCCCGCCGGAAGCGGCAGTGAAGTGGATGCGGGACTGGGGTCCGGCACCGGGTTCAAGGCCAATTATTTCACGGTAGAGGTAATCGGAACGGAACAAAATAACTCCCAGGTGGAAATTGAATCCCTGGTCGCCAGGATAGTGCCGAAATAGACCGAAGGGAATTCCCCTCATCGATCGATAAAAGGTGGAGAAAATATGAAAAAAACATCTTTCAACTTTATCATAGTACTTGCAGCAGTTTTTTCTTTTGCAAAAGCAGTTTATGCTCTACCGGATTTCTACATAGGCGATACAGCGATTTACAGCGGCGCTACAACCAGCGTCCGACCTAACGTGCTTTTCATAGTCGACAATAATTCCACTATGGGGAATTCTGCCGCCATTGGCGATCCATATAACCCATCCTCAACGTATAGTGGGGCATATACTCCCGCCACCGTTTATAAGGTCACTGGCATGAGTAACTATGTCCAGCAAATTACAGATGTCGATACAATTACCTGTACTGCGGCCAAGACATCCCTGCTCACTACGGGCACTTATTCCGGCAGCGGTTCCAGCGCTCTGAAGAATGATGGTTCTTGTGGAAACGGGGGTGCAGGGCTCGTTTACCTGGGAAATCTTTTGAATTATAACGAAAGCAGCGGTTCAGGATCTATACAAAGCCAAATTGAAATTGTCCGAAACGCGGTGTTAAATGTTTCCGCAGGAGTTTCAAATTCCGTAAATATTGGTCTCATGTCTTTCGGAAGCAACAAAAGTGGCGGTAAGGTCTTAAGAAAAGTTGGGGACATTTCAAGCAGCACCGCCTTTGCCAACTTTAGCAGCGTTCTCCCTGGCACGGCGACTACCGGTGAACCACTTTTGACTGGCAACGGGCGTCCGCTCGGTGAAGCCTTGTATGACGCTGGTGCCTATTTCAAGGGGGTTTATCCTGTAATCGGTAACGATACCTCTCTTTCACCCTATCCATCACCCATCAGCTATACATGCCAGAAAAATTTTATAGTGGTTATCACGAACGGCGATACAGACCTGGACGGCAGCCCAAAGCTAGGACAGACCACCGCATTGGGAACTGTTGCTGATTATGATGGAGACGGATTGGAGCCAGGTGCGTATGGAACAGGCACCCATTACATGGACGATGTGGCAAAATTTATCTATGAAAATGACGTAAATGCTTCATTATCGGGCATTCAAAGGGTTGTAACACATGCAATACAAGTTTTTTCTCCTGATAAACCGCTCGTGCGCAGCGCTACAAATGATTCCCATGGGCGTGGGTCGTATCACGTTGCATCCGATGCGAATGCTCTTTCCAAAGCGCTCACGGAGGTCATGACAAATATTGTTCTTGAAGCTGACACATCATTTGTTGCCCCCGTTGTGCCTGTAAGCCCCGAAAACAGGACCTACAGTGGAAGCAGGGTATACATGGGATTCTTCAAACCCATATCTCAGAGTTACTGGCACGGAAATCTCAAGAAATATGGCATTAACAGCTCAAATAACATAACAGATAAAAATGGAAATATAGCTAATTATGTCGATCTCGATGACAACGGTTATGACGATATTACAGGCCTTGCATTGCCGACCGGAGCAGTAAATGGTACCTTCAAATCAACAGCGACATCGTTCTGGAGTTCTGCCGCAGATGGTGGCAACGTGGAGAGCGGGGGGGCTGGTGAGGTGCTTTTAACGAGAAACTTCGCAACGAATCCGCGAAACATTTACACCTACACCGGAAGCAACACTAGTTTGACCGACTCGAGCAATGTATTCGACACCAGCAACACCGCAATTACTGTTTCAACCCTAGGGGTATCAAGTTCAACCGAAAGGGATAATCTCATAAATTTCGTTCACGGTATTGACAAATATGATGAAAACGGGAACGGAGACAGAACTGAAAAACGAGCTTGGATAATGGGCGATGTACTTCACTCTAAACCGCTGATTGTCAATTATGCCAGTTTTACTTTTTCCGGGACGAATGAAAGTAACTGCAGTGTAAACAAATCCATGATATACGTCGGGTCAAATGACGGCATGCTCCATGCGATTAATGACTGTAACGGAAGCGAGGCGTGGGCATTCATCCCTCCTGATATGCTCCCGAATCTGCAATATATCACGGGATTGACACATAACTATTTTGCCGACTCATCACCATCCGCATATATCTTCGATAAAGACAACGACGGGAATATTGAAACAAACGATGACGATAGAGTGATTCTTGTCTTTGGCCAGAGAAGGGGGGGAGGCCTGGCTGGCTCACCCACAAGAGGGTATTATTATGCACTGGATGTTTCAACCCCGACTGCACCTACGATTTTATGGAGCAGAAGTCGTTCAGCAACCGGTTTTGAAGAAATGGCAGAGACATGGAGCGAACCAAAGATCGTAAAAATGAAGATTGGTGGCTCTGATAAGATAGTGGCTTTTGTCAGCGCCGGTTATGATAATGCAAATGAAGACAGTCGTTATGGCGCAACACAAACCTTCTCAGGAACAGGTGCTATCACTTTGACAGACACGGGGGAAGGCATCGTTACAAGTTCGGGAACATCCTCCCCTTCAGACCCGAAAGGCAGAGGATTATATGCTTTCGAAATTGCTACCCTTAGCTCCGGCATTCCGGGTTTCACAAACAGCGGCAGTAAAATTAAGGGCTACACCCATGCAGACAATTCGGACATAGACTTTTCATTCCCCGGAGAAATAACTGCTCTTGACCTTAACAACGACGGATATACCGATCGATTGTACGCAGGCGATACCGGTGGCAATATCTGGAGATTCAATGTAGGCAACATAGATACCGACCAATGGACGGCAACGAAAATTTTCAGCTCTAACCCGGGTTCAGGGGGGTCTTCCGATACCGGCAGAAAGATTTTTTACAAACCGTCGGCGGTAGTGGAATCGGGCAACACTGTAATGCTGTTCTTCGGAACGGGAGACAGGGAGCACCCGCTGAACAGGGGGGTCGTTGATAGATTCTATGCACTAAAGGATAAAGGGCAGAGCAGTGCAATGACGGAAAGCGATTTGCTGGACGTAACGACCGACCAGCTTCAGACAACCAGCGTAGCCAGCGGCTCAGGGTCAATATCCGATATCCTTGCGAACCTTAATTCCTCATCAAATTACGGCTGGTACATCAAGCTGAACGAGAATTCCGGGGAAAAGGTCCTTGCGCCACCGACGGTGTTCAACAAGGTAGCATATTTCACCACCTATGCGCCAAACACTGCAGTTGCCCCAGACCCCTGCCAACCGGGAAACCTCGGGACGGCGAGACTCTATGCGGTCGATTACAAAACAGGGGAAGCCGTGCTCAACTACGATACAACAAACGACTCTATATCCACTATCAACAGGAGGGCATTGTCAACACCCGGACAGGTCCTTGTCCGCAGCGACCGGGTACAAACGCTCGGTTCCGGCATCCCTTCCGGAATTGTGCTGATAATCAATCCGAACGGCGGACTGAAGGCACTGATTGGCGTTGGTGGTGTCATCCCCAGCGAAAACCCCAAGAAAGGCGGCAGTATAATACCGCTTTACTGGAGACAGAAATAGTGACGAAATGTTATATGAGTGAGTTTTTTAAGACCAGAGTCATCCTCATCGGACTTCTTGCAAGCATCTTCACGCTGTCGGGTTGCAGCAGGAAAGAACAGGCTGCCGACGGCACGCCCGGTGCAAGCATCTTCACGCTGTCGGGCTGCAGCAGGAAAGAACAGGCTGCCGACGGCACACCCGGTGCCGAACAGCAGAAAAAAACCCAGGAGCATTCCGGAGAACTGTTCGTCAAGATTCTTCCGGAGTCACCGACTTCAGGGGATGATCTGCACGCGGTCTTTTCGTCTGCGGTATCCGTTTCATGGCAATGGGAAAAGAATGGGCAACTCCTCGAAAACGAAAAAACCCCGAAGCTGGCTAGGGGCCGTTTTGCAAAAGGAGATACGATATCGGTCGTTGTAACTGCCGGGGGCAAGGAAGGAAAAGCGTCGGTTACCATAGCAAACAGCCCTCCCGAA
>JAGFXO010000011.1 GCA_017861285.1 Geobacteraceae bacterium
CATGGGTCCGACGCACCCGAGCGTGTAGGCGTCCTCCCTGGAAATGAATCCGACGCCACACAGCCTGTGCTTCACCGAGTAATCATTGATAAAGACATTGCACAATTCTTCCAGTTCCGGCCGCAGGCGGGCCAGCCGTTTTGCGATTGCAGACAGGCTGTCGGCATCGATATCTCTTCTGACCCCTCCAACCTTGCTGGCACCCAGGATGACCCTTCCGCCGGTGGTTTCCTCGAAGATGTCGAGCACCGGTTCACGAAGCCGTAAGGCCTGCATGAAGAGACTCTCGAAACCGAAGGCATCGGCGGCGACCCCCAGCCAGAATATATGGCTGTGAATCCTGGACAGTTCCGCCCATATGGTTCTGAGATACAGGGCACGCTCAGGCACCTCGACACCCATGATCTCTTCGACTGCCTGACAATACCCCATGCTGTGCATGAAGCTGCACAGCCCGCAGATCCTGTCGGCAACGTGCACGTAGTCGATGAAATCCCTTTTCTCGACGAGCGATTCCAGCCCGCGATGGACATAACTTATGGACGGTATGGCGTCGACAATTTTTTCGTCTTCCGTCACCAGGTCGAAGTGGATCGGCTCGGGAAGCACCGGGTGCTGCGGTCCGAAGGGTATCAGATTCTTATGGGCCATGGTTTGTGACTCCTTTAACCTTTTTGCGGTTCGGTGACCTCGGTTTGTGCCTCTGCGGCAGCAGGATTCTCCTCTTTTGCCTTTGTGGCCGGTTTCGGGGGCACGGGGATCTTCACGTTTTCAATACTGAAGGGTGTCTTGAGCGTGGTCCGGTACAGCGTGCCACGGTAATCCACGGACATGTTCCTGACGCTCGGGCCGAAGAGATCGTGAAGTTCATTTTCGTACAGAAAGGCATTCGGATAGATTACGCTGATGCTGGGGATTTCTTCACCCGGAATCACATTTATCCGGAGATTTATCAACCGATATGCCTTGTCGAAGGTATAGGTGAGCTCATACGAACTCTCCAGAGTGGAGCAGCCGAGCTGCACGAACCGGTAGCCTAGAGCGAACAGTTCGGCCGCGGCACCGACCAGTTCGTCCTTGTCGATAGGGGTTATTTCCTGAATTTCACTCATATTCACAATCCTTTTCGCCGAACCGGACACCGTCACCATACCGTCCGCCCATCACGGGCATTCCAGCGCCCTGTCCCGGCTGCTGATTTATATTTTCGCCAATCGAGATTGGATTTTCTTCTGTTGTGAATACTTCTCCTCAAGGATCTCGCACGCCTTCAGAACACCGTCGATAATCGATTCCGGACGGGCAGCACACCCCGGGACGTAGACATCGACCGGCAGGACCTTGTCAACCCCTCCCATGACGTTGTAACAGTCCTGGAAAACACAGCCGGAAATGGCGCAGAGGCCGACCGCCACGATTACTTTCGGATTGGGCATCTGCTCGTACAGGTTGATCAGGACCTGCCTGCTCTTCTCGTTTACCGACCCGGTGACCGCGAGGATGTCGGCATGCTTCGGGTTGCCGGTGTTGATGATGCCGAACCGTTCCAGGTCGTACAGGGGGGTCAGGCTGACAATTACCTCTATGTCGCAGCCGTTGCAGCTGGTTGCATTGTAATGCAGTATCCATGGTGAACGCTTGAACCATCCCATATTATTCACTCCCTTCTATATCTTCATGAGACCGAGCACAATGATGTTCGACACCCCCGCGACCGCAGTGAACAGCCAGGAACTGCCGAAGGTCAGCTGCCACTTGAAGCGGGCATAGTTCATGTCGATGAAAATCTCGAACAGATATGTCAGTAGCGCGATGCCGATTCCCAGCCAGGGGTTGAAGGCAAAGAAGAGGTAGACCATACCAAGCAGCATCACGTTTTCATACCAGTGGGCAATCTCTATCAGGGCAAGGGTCGGACCCGAGAATTCCGTCGTCATCCCGCGAACGATCTCCTGGTGCGCGTGATGGGACATGGACAGGTCGAATGGAGACTTCCTGAACTTGATGGTGAGAATGTACAGGAAACCCGCGAATACACCCGGAAGATAGAGGATGAGCGGCGACTGGTACTGCGCGATGACCGAAACCTTGAAGCTTCCGGTAACCTGGTACATGCCGACGGCCATGAGTATGACCATGGGCTCGTAGGCTACCTGCTGGATAATCTCGCGTTCGGCGCCCAGGTGGCTGTAAGGGGATCCGACGCAAAATCCTCCAAGTACGAAGAACGTGCCGGCCAGAGCCAGGCTGAAGATCGTCAGCAGGAGATCGGCGCCGGCAAAGAAAAGGGCCCCTGAAAAAATGGTGAATATCAGGAAGAGCACCATAGTGAAGTTCTGGAACCTGTTGACAATGATCCTCTCTTTTCGAAACAGTTTGAGGACATCGTAGAAAGGCTGCAGAACCGGCGGACCGTACCTCCCCTGAAAGCGCGCACTCACCCTGCGATCGATCCCGGCTATCAAACCTCCCAGTAACGGCGCCAGCAATACGAACGCCAACATCCTTTCGAGCATACTCCAGACTTGAAACATCTCTTGGATAGTATTCATATGGCTGTCACCCCGAACATGATGAAGATCAGTGTCAGAGACACAAACACCCCGATGTAGAACAACCTTTCCTCGCCAAAGTATTTTTCCAGGTAGTAGTTCTTGATTTGTATGGGCTGCGAGGACTCCATGGCCCCTTCGTAAGTGATATTGCTGATATTCCCGCCGCCCAGATAGGTGCCCACCCGCTTGTAATCCTTGTTGATGAAGGCGTAGTAGAACAGACCGAGGGGAAGAATGATCAGCAGGCCGAACATGATGACGAAAACGATGAGGATGTTGAAGGTATCGACAACGGGTACCGTGTTAAACAATTGCATGAGATAGGGATCGATGACGTGGAAGGAGATGAACGGAAAAGCAATGCACACTGCCACGGTGGCGACTGCCAGGATTCCCAGAGTGGTCCATTCCCAGTTGCTTACCTCATGCTCCCTTACCTCGGTTTCCCCATGCCTGATGGAAATGATCTTCCCCATCCACTTGGTCCAGAAAAAGATTGTTGCAGCGCTTCCATAGGCCAGGATGATTGCCATGACCGGGTTGGTATTGATAAACGCCTTGAGCGTCACGAACTTGCTGATTATCATCCCGAACGGCGCCAGGAACATCCCCGCCATGCCGATCATCATTACCGCAGTGAGCTTGGGCAGGCGCATGATGAGAAAGTCCATGTCCTCGATGTCGCGGCTCCCCAGCTTGTATTCGATGATGCCCACGCAGAGGAACAGCAACGACTTGGCAACTGCGTGGAAGATGATCAGCAGCAGCGCGGACCACACTGCCGCATCCGTGTTGACACCCGCGCAGGCAACAATCAGGCCGAGGTTTGAGATGGTCGAATAGGCAAGCACCTTTTTGGCGTTGCTCTGGGAGATGGCGATCAGCGCGGTGACAAGGAAGCTCACCCCGCCGATCAGGGTGAGCATCTGGGCCGCCACGGTGTTCTCCATGACCGGTGAAACCCTCAGGATGAGGTAGACCCCCGCCTTCACCATGGTGCTCGAATGGAGCAGGGCAGACACCGGGGTGGGAGCGACCATGGCGCCGGTCAGCCATGACGAGAACGGGAACTGCGCCGATTTCGCCAGCCCGGCAAAGGCGAAGCAGACGGCCGGGAGCAGAACTACGCCTTGGTCGAGCAGAAGCAGTTTGTCCAGTTCCATCGTACGGGAAGATACAAACAGGATCACGATGCCGAAAGCGAACACGACCCCGCCGATCAGGTTCATGTTCAGCGCCCGGAACGCACTGTCCCGTGAAGCCTTGTCGTCCCGGTAGCCGATCAGCAGAAACGAGCAGAGGGTCGTCACTTCCCAGAAGAAAAACAGCCACATCAGGTTGTTGGAAAAGATGATGCCGAACATGGCTGACAGAAAGAGGTACATGAGGAACGCGAAATAGTTGCGCCTGTCTTTCACCTCCGGGTGATGTTCGTGGTATTCCGGCATGTAGCCGAACCCGTACAGGCAGATGGCGCTTCCGATAATGCCGACGATCAGCGCCATGATGATGGAGAACTTGTCCAGGAACATGCTGTGCTCGACCTGGATCGAATGTCCGTAGGAAAACTCGAAACCGAGCATGGTGACCAACTGGACCACCACCAGAATGACGGGAAGGTATCTCTTCGCCCTGACGGAAAGATAGATGATGTAGGCCGCAATCAGGACTTCGAGGACAAGCATGCCGATATTGATGAGACCGGACTCCAGCCGGAAATATGAAGGCCCCTGGTCCAGGGTTGCAAAAAGCAGATAAATCGGCACTGCGCACAGGACAGCATTGGCTATGGTGCCGATGACTTTCCTGCCGGGCAGGGCGCGGGGGAGAAACAGCGCCAGGAGGGAAATGAACAAAGGAAACAGTATGAGAAAAATCAATGCGTTCATCATAGCAACCTCACCCGAAATGGTTTTTCATCTAACATGAAAGGCACGAACGTAATACCGTAAGTTATTGCTAAGTAGTTCTGATCATTATAGCGTATACCTTATGCCTGTCCATGAACGTGGCAGATATAAGCTTTAAACAGTCAGGCCGTCTCGCGAACAGGGAAAATCTCTTCAATGGTCTTTGTGATCCTGCTCATCATCAATCCTTACGTCTTACCTGGTCCGCCACAGCCTCCGCGGCCTTCTTCACCGTCTCCTGATCGCCGAGATAATATCTTCTGGCCGGTTTCATGTCGTCCTCGAACTCGTATACCATGGGTATCGCCGTAGGGCGTTGAGTCGCCAACTGCCGACAACCGGGATCCACATCAGGTCCATCTCCTCCAGGACGATCGAGAGGGTCTTGATGGCACGCTTGAGCACCGACGTGAACGCAATATCAAAGGCATATCCCCCCTCACGGAGGAGGCGTCCAGCTTCCCTTGCCTCCAGAACCCCCTTCTCGGAAAGCGGCACATCGGACCATCCCGTAAAACGGTTCTCCCTGTTCCACACACTCTCGCCATGTCTCAGGAGCACGACCTTATACACTTTGCACCCCCTTGCCTATTGGATGCGAAAAAACCACCGCACCGATCCTACTGGTTCCGCGCGAGTTCGATGATCTCCATCCTGTGGTTCGCCTCCGGGTGCTTCGTAGAAGGGCCTTCGGTAAGAATGACGAGATTCCCCTCGATATCGTGTTCTTCCAGCCATTCCTTGACGTACACCTTCCAATCCCCGGGTTCTTCGGACACGTGCACCGGGATGACGCCGGAGGAGAACTGGAGCCGCTGGCAGGTCGCCTCCTGGCTGCTGATCGCCGTTACCCATACAGGGAACCGGAAAAAGGCAATCCTCCGGGCAGTCGCCCCGCTGTGTGTCGGCACGAAAACCGCGGAGGGAGTCACATATTCGATGCTCGCTTCAACACCCAGGGCAATAAGGTGGGACGGGCGCATCTTCTTCTCTAGTTCAATACCTTTGAACAGCTCAGTGACTTTATTGACCGGCCGCTGGGGTTCTATGGCGGCTGCTATCTTCGCCAGCATCGCCACTGCCTCCAGCGGATAGCTTCCCATCGCGGACTCGCCGGAGAGCATGACGCAGTCGGTCCCGTCAAGGATTGCATTTGCCACGTCAGTTGCCTCCGCCCTTGTGGGGCGGCTGTTCTGGGTCATGGATTCGAGCATCTGCGTCGCCGTGATGACCGGTTTCGCCCGCATATTGGCAAGACGCATCAGACGTTTCTGGACAACGGGGATCTGCTCGATCGGCACCTCGACACCCAGGTCGCCGCGGGCAATCATTATGCCGTCGGCCGACTCGATGATTTCCTCCGCATGATCAAGGGCGGTCGAGCGTTCGATCTTTGCGATGACGAAAGGCTGATACCCCAGGTCGGCCGCGGCGGAACGAACTGCCCTGATATCTTCCGCACTGTTGACGAAAGACTGGCTGACTGCATCCACTCCGTTTTCCAGTGCGAATTTCAAGCACGCGCGGTCATGGTCGGTAAAGGCGCTGATACCGAGGTCGATACCGGGAAGGTTGAGTCCCTTGCGCGACCGCAATTCACCCCCTACGACCACGCGGCAGACAACGTCATTTCCCTCGACTTTTTCAGTTTCGAGCTGTATCAGGCCGTCGTTCAGGTATAGGGTCGCCCCGGGCTGGACGACCCGCGGCAGTTTTGTAAAGCTGACCGAGACGCGGCCGGCATTGCCGACAGTTTCTTCGGAGGTCAGAGTGAACCGGTCACCGGGCCTGAGTTCGACGGGCTCCTTTTCCAGTTGCCCGATACGCATTTTCGGTCCCGGGAGATCGGCCATGATTGCAAGACGCTTCCCCGTCGCCCGGGCGGCCGCACGCAGATTCCGGATCACCCTTTCATGGCCTGAGAAGTCTCCGTGGGAAAAATTCAGTCGTGCCACGTTCATCCCTGCCAGCAGCATCTTTTCCATGACCGCGAGAGAATCGGACGCCGGGCCTATGGTGCAGACTATCTTCGTTTTATTCAGCGGCAGATCCATTGGAATCCTCCTGAAAAAACCCCGTCAAGTGTCAACGAAGTTCCACCGGTTGTCCGGTCGAGGCAAGGACGCTACTCCAGAGCCATCCTTCCGGGTCGATCTTTTTCCTCTTCGAGACGGCACGTGAAATGGGCACATGGGTGAATTCATTCTTCCAGAATCCGACAACCATGTCCGTACGGCCGCTCATCCCCGCGTGTACCGCATTGTGGCCCAGCAGAAGGCAGAAAGCCGAGTCATGGGGCGTCGCCGGCACGCTTCTGATGGAGTAACTGGGATCGATGTACTTCAGGTTCAGCTCCATGCCGACTCCCCTGAAGTGGCCTTTTATGGTCTCCCGGAGGAACACACCGATGTCTTCGAGGCGCACGTTGCCCGACGCATCCCGCGTGTCGGAATGCTGCAGCAGATCCTGTCCGGCCCCCTCCGCAACGACCACAACCGCGTGTCCCCGCGTCTTCAGCCTTTCCTTCAGCGCCGAGAGAAAGCCATCGATGCTGAACGGAATTTCCGGAACAAGGCAGAAGTTCACGTTGTTGTTGGAAAGAACGGAGTAGGCGGCGATAAAGCCCGATTCCCTGCCCATGAGCTTTACCAGACCGACCCCGTTTCTGGCACCGGTAGCTTCATTGTGTGCCGAAGTGATGAACCTGCTGGCCTCTGAGACTGCAGTTTCAAAACCGAACGACTTCTGTATGAAGGAGATATCGTTGTCGATCGTCTTCGGGATTCCGATAACCGAAATTTTCAGGCCCCGTTTTCCTATCTCCTGAGCGATTGCCCCTGCACCCTTCAGAGTGCCGTCCCCGCCGATGGCAAACAGGATTCCGACATTCATGCGGTCCAGGGTATCCACCATTTCGGCGACATCCTGGGGCCCCCTGGAGGACCCGAGGATGCTGCCGCCGGTGCCGTGAATCAAATTCACGTTCTGCGGGGTCAGTTCCAGAGGTGTGTGAGCATACCTGCTGGTCAGGCCTTCATATCCGTACGGAAAGCCGAACACCGTTTTAACCCCGTAGTGGTAGAAGAGGCTCATGACGAGTGATCTCACCACCTCGTTGAGGCCGGGGCAGATGCCGCCGCAGGTTACGATGCCGCACTTGAGCTTGGCCGGATCGAAAAAGATATTCTCTCTTGACCCGGCCAGTTCCATGGCGGGAGGCTCCACCCCTTCCTCCTGGCAGGCACGGAAATCATCGGAATATCCGTGGTAGAGCACATGCATATCGTCTTTGACGAACCGTGTGCCTCTCATCGGCGATGGAATGCGGCATTCTCCCAGCCTCTCTATTCCGAAGTCCAGAACGATCTCCGACATGGTTCAGTTCCTCCGTCAGGAAACGAAAAGGGTTGTCCCGGCGCTTCTCAGGTCATTCACAGCCTGCTGCACCCGCAAGGCAAGCGCTTCCTCTCCCAGCGCCAGATACGTGCGGGGATCATACGCCTTCTTGTTGCCTACCTCGCCATCTACCTTCAGCACGCCGTCATAGTTCCTGAACATGTGATCGGCAATGGGCCGGGTGAAGGCATACTGGGTATCGGTATCGATATTCATCTTCACGACCCCGTAATCGATGGCCTCATGGATTTCCGCTACCGAAGACCCCGAACCGCCGTGAAAGACGAGGTCGAACCGGGCGCCCTTGCCGAAAGACTTTTCCACGGCATCCTGGCAATCCCTGAGAATCGAAGGTTTCAACTGCACGTGCCCCGGCTTGTAGACGCCGTGGACATTTCCGAAGGTGGCTGCCAGCAGATACCGGGCGCCGACAATGGCATTCAGGCGGCGCGCCGCCTCCAGAGTGTCCCCGGGAGTCGTATAGAGCTTCGCCTGCGCCTCTGCCCTGACCCCGTCCTCTTCCCCCCCTACGACGCCGGTCTCGATTTCGAGAATGAGCTCGCTGTTTCGAAAGCGCTCAAGGAGCGGGACGGCAATGTCGAGATTGTCTTTCAGCGACAGGGCGCTTCCGTCGAACATGTGGCTGTTGAACAGGTTGGGAAGACCGGCTGCGCGGCGGCGTTCCGTCTCCTCCACGAGGGGAATGACGAACCGTTCGAGTTTGTCCGCCTGGCAATGGTCGGTGTGGAGCGCCACATGGATCGGATAACGCTCCGCGGCCCGGTGAACGTGTTCGGCGATCGAGATGGCCCCGAGGACCATGTCCTTTACGGTAGTGCCGGAGGCAAAGGCGGCACCCCCGGTGGAAACCTGGATGATGCCGTCGCTCCTGCTTTCGGCAAGCCCCTTCAGTACCCCGTTGGCGGTGGTCAGAGACGTCACATTTATTGCGGGATAGGCAAAACGCCCTTCCCGCGCCCGGTCGAGCATTTCACAATACGTTTTATAGTCTGCTACTGGCATCGTTCCTCCCTTGCTCGTGTCCGCCGTGCATCGCGAACATCCAGAACCAGAAACGCGACGGTTACCTGATGTTTTTCACAGCAGCCAGTTCCGGGCTTCGGCAAGCTGCTCTCGTGTAAAGTACTTGACAGGGGCACGCCGAAAGCCCGCTCCGGTAAACATCAGCATCCCCGTTTCCCATTTGGGATCACCGACAATGGCAATTTTCTCGATCCTGTCGCCATGCTCCACGAAAAACGTCATGTCGCTCCACACTTCATCCCCTACCCAGCCGCGAAAATCGTTCTCAACCATTATCAGAACCCTGGCGCTTTCATGAGGGCCCATCCCCTCGAGGCCGGCAGCCTGGACAGCATCCAACTCTTCCTTGCGCAGGGCTCCGAAAACTCTCACTACCCATATGCCGCTTTTGTCCCGCTGAATTGTTGAACCCATCATTGCTCCTTTCCCGTCTATTCTCAGCCGACTCAGTCTGCACCTGCAGGCACGCGGGCAATCACGACGGCCAGGGCGTGCGGCGGCAGCTGATAGGTCCCGCTTTCCACTGCTGGCACTTCGTCCAACGGGACGATGTCGGCAGGCGAGGCGAGGGATGTGTCGAGCCAGCGGTGCCAGCGGCCGCCCGGCAATTCAGACGTCGGCGGCAATTCGAACCCGAGGGGCTCCCGCCAGGCATTGACCATGAGATGAATGACGACTCTGCCGCTCATGCTCCAGCTTGTTAGGGCGATACTGTGGGAATCGCTCCCCCAGTCGGGGTGCCCCAACCGTACCCCGTGCCACTCGAATCTTGCCCCAGCAAGGAGTTGGTTGAGGGTCATAGAGAGCTCCTTCACCGAGTCGCGCTTCAGTCGTGCATCAATCAACAGGCGCACGAACCGGTGAACATCGGGGTGCCTGGTCGGCAATTCCCAGTCGAACCAGCTGATCTCGTTGTCCTGGCAATAGGCGTTGTTGTTGCCTTTCTGGGTCCTGCGCACTTCGTCCCCCATGAGGAGCATCGGCGCCCCGAGAGCGAAGAGGTTAAGCGCCAGGAAGTTCTTCACCTGGCGGTTGCGGAGCGAATCGACCTCCGGATCGTCGGTGGGGCCCTCCACCCCGAAGTTGCAGCTCAGGTTGTGGTCGCACCCGTCCCGATTTTCTTCGCCATTTGCTTCATTGTGCTTACGTTCATAGGACACCAGGTCGTTGAGAGTGAAGCCGTCGTGACAGGTGACGAAGTTGATGCTCTGCTCCGGCTCTCGCTCCTCATGGCCGTAAATATCAGGGCTGGCCAGGAGCCGTGAGGCAAAACGGGAGACTGTTCCGGCGTCACCCCGAAGAAAGCTCCGCACGTCATCCCGGAACCGGCCGTTCCATTCCATCCAGCTGTCGCCGATGAAGCTTCCCACCTGGTAGAACCCGGCGGCGTCCCATGCCTCGGCTATCAGCTTGATCCCGGCCAGTACCGGGTCGGATTCGATCTCCCAGAGGATCGGGGGGTTCTTCATGGGGCAACCGGTTTCGTCGCGGGCAAGGATCGAGGCAAGGTCGAACCGGAACCCGTCCACGTGCATGACGTCTACCCAGTAATGGAGACTGTCGACGATCATCCTCCTGACTATCGGGTTGTTCGCATTCAGGGTATTGCCAGTGCCCGAATAGTCGGCATAGGCTGTGCCGTCATCCTCCAGGATATAGTAGACTCCGTTTTCGAGACCCTTGAAACAGAGGGTCGGGCCATCCTGGTTACCCTCGGCGGTATGATTGAAGACAACATCGAGGATGACCTCGATCCCTTCCCGGTGGAGGGCTTTTACCATGTCACGGAACTCGTCGAGTGGTCCCAGTGGGTCTTTTCTCGAACTGTAGCCGTGGTGAGGAGCAAAAAACGAAACAGGGCAATATCCCCAGTAATTGTATCGCCCCCCGGGGCAGTCCTGCCGGTCGAACTCGAATACCGGCAGGAGTTCGACCGCGGTGATCCCGAGATCCTTCAGGTACGGGATTTTTTCGATAAAACCCGCGAAGGTGCCCCTCTTTTCCGGTGAAACGCCGGAGTTGGGATGGCGGGTAAAACCGCCGACGTGCATTTCATAAATCACGGTTTTCGCAAAAGGCCTTTTCAGGGGGGCGTCGCCCTCCCAGTCGTAGTCCAGCGGATCGCAGACCACGCTCTTCATGGCTATGGCGCCGATTCCCCCTACACCGGAAACGGCGCTTCTGCTGTATCCCCAGGGAACCGCCACGGCCTTGCCGTACGGGTCGAGAAGAACTTTGCCCGGATCGAAACGGAGGCCCCGCTGGGGATCGAAAGGTCCATATGCCCGGAAACCGTACAGTTGTCCGGCTTTGATTCCCGGCACGAATGCATGCCAGTAGTGATAGCTCTTGTTGTTCTCCCGGTCGAAGGTGATGACCCTGGACGCCTGTATCGAGTCCACGCTGTCGAACAGCAGCAGTTCCATGGATGTGCAGTTCCTTGAAAACACGCTGAAGTTGACCCCCTCGCGGCATAGAGTGGATCCCAGCGGATGGCTGCTCCCCGGATCGGGATGTAAAGTTCCCGACATTGTTATCCCCGCAGGACTTCCGGATTTCCTTTCCCTTTTGCCGTCCACCGGACCACCGGGTTTGGCGATATTGTCTAATTTTTGTCTTTTTGCCATGGGGCTACACCGGCTTCACTTTCCATATTTTGTCGCAGTATTCCCGGATGGAACGGTCCGAGGAAAATTTGCCCATCCGCGCCACGTTCAGTATGGAAATCCTTGTCCAGGACTCTTCATCATGAAAAGCCGCCGAAACCCGATCCTGGCAGTTGATGAATGACTGGTAGTCCGCTAACAGCAGGTAATCATCGCGCTGCAGGAGCGAGTCCACGAGGGGAGCGAAGAGCCCCTTGTCGCCTCCGGAGAAATGCCCCGAAGCGATGAGATCGACTGCCTCCTTCAGGGCGGGACTGGTGAGGTAATAGGCACGCGGGTTGTAGCCCAACCGCTTCAAATCGTGCACCTCGTCCGCCTTCAGGCCGAACAGGAAGAAATTATCGTCTCCCACCTCTTCACGTATCTCGACGTTGGCGCCGTCGAGGGTTCCGATGGTCAGCGCCCCGTTCATGGAAAATTTCATGTTGCCGGTTCCCGACGCCTCCTTGCCTGCCAGGGATATCTGTTCCGAAAGGTCAGCCGCCGGATACACGTACTGGCTGTTTTTCACGTTGAAGTCGGGAAGGAAGACCACCTTCAACCGGCCATTGACGTCGGGATCGTTATTTACCACCCCGGCCACGGAAGTGATAAGCTTGATAATGAGCTTGGCCATCGCGTACCCGGGAGCGGCCTTTCCACCGAAGATGAAAGTCCTCGGTACGCAGTCGGATGCGGGTTTCCTCTTCAGGCGAGCATACAGTGTAATGATATGGAGGGCGTTCAGGTGCTGCCGCTTGTATTCGTGCAGGCGCTTTACCTGGATGTCAAAGAGCGAATCGGGACTGACCGTGATGCCTGTCCGCTTTGCAATGAAGGCTGCCAGATCACTCTTGTTGTCACGCTTGACACGACGCCACTCTTTGCGGAATCCCGCATCCTCGGAAAAGGACTCGAGCCTTCTCAACTCCTCGAGATTCCTGATCCAGCCGTCGCCAATAGATTCGGAAATGAGAGTGGAAAGACGCGGATTGACAAGAACCATCCACCGCCGCGGGGTTACGCCGTTGGTCACATTATGGAATTTATCCGGGAACATCTCATGGAAATCCTTCAGGACTTCGCGTGTGAGAAGCTTCGAGTGGAGTTCGGCCACACCGTTGACGGCCTGGCTGCCCAGGCAGGCGAGATGCGCCATCCGGACATATCTTCCACCCGATTCATCGATGAGCGACATACGCGTAACCCGCTCTTCATCCCCGGGGAATGCCTCCCTCACCCGGTCGAGGAAACGGCGATTGATCTCGTAGATGATCTCGAGATGCCTGGGCAGGATCTGTCCGAAAATCTCGACGGGCCATTTCTCCAGGGCTTCCGGAAGCAGGGTGTGATTTGTATAGCCGAAGGTGTTGCGTGTTATGTTCCAGGCACTCTCCCACCCCACATCGTGCTCGTCGACCAGAAGCCTCATCAGTTCTGCTACCGCAATGGCGGGATGGGTATCGTTCAACTGCGCCGCAAACCGCTTATCGAAAAATTCCGCCGGATCGCCGAGCATGGTGCTCAGCCGCATCATATCCTGAAGCGAACAGGAAACGAAAAAATACTCCTGGATCAACCGCAACTTCTTGCCTACTGCGGGTTCGTCATTGGGGTAGAGGACTTTTGTGATCGTCTCCGATTTGATTTTTTCCTCCACCGCAGCATAATAATTCCCCACGTTGAAGTCTTCGAAGTCAAAGGATTCTACTGCCTCAGCCTTCCACAGGCGGAGGGTATTGCAGGTATCACAGAGGAATCCGGGGATCGGCGTGTCATAGGGGATACCCTTGACCACCCCGGCGGGAAGCCATCGCACCCTCAGACGACCCTGTTCATCCCGATAATGTTCCGTGTGCCCGCCGAGTTTTACCTCCAGGCTCAAGTCGGGTCGCTGCATTTCCCACGGGTTACCCAGTTTCAGCCATTTGTCGGTGATCTCGACCTGCCAGCCGTCGCGTATCTCCTGATCGAAGATGCCGAATTCGTAGCGTATACCGTAGCCGATTGCCGGCACACCGATCGTAGACAGAGAATCCATGAAACAGGAGGCAAGCCGTCCGAGCCCGCCGTTTCCCAGGCCCGGTTCCTCTTCCTGCCCGATTATCTCATCCAGATTGTACCCGAGTTGTTCCACCGCCTGCCGCACTTCGCTGAGTATGCCCAGGTTGATCAGGTTATTGCCCAGGTGCGGACCCGGAAGGTACTCCGCCGAGAAGTAGCAGACCACCTTGATGTCGTTTTCGATCTCGTACTTGCTGTGTCGCTCCAATCCGGCGATCCAGCGTGCCAGAAGCCTGTCGCGGACCGTATAGGCGAGCGCCATATACAGGTCGTTTCGCGTAGCGATAGCAGGTATCCTTCCCTGAGCATAGTAGAGGTTATCGAGAAAAGCCTGTGAAAGAGACTCCGGACTCAGGTCGGTACGGATGTCAAGCATCTCCTTCCCTGAAAGGTTTTTGCGCTCTTCATTCATAACGTATTTCTCCACCATATTTTCCCTATTTTACGGGAGATACGACGGGCAGCTGTTTCCCGCTTTTTACAATATTTACACCCTGCTCGAATCTTTCGAAAAAAGTCGCCTCATTCAGTTTTGTAAAAATGTCGTTCTTAACTCTGCGCATCGTTATAACCGTGATCTTTGTGTTATCGGCATCCACCGGTTCAATCCAGACTCCCATTACGGAACCGAATGCCACCATTTTCATTCCCGTACTGGTAATCATGTAATTCTCCTCGGGGTGTTCCATGACCTCGTCGGTTTTTTCCCAGCAGAAAACCGCCCTGGCAATATCCCATGCCTGCTCCCTCGTAACCGGGTATACTTTTGCAACTCCTTCTTTCCCGGATTCCCTGGCCTTGATCACTTCACGGGAAAGCTCCTGCAGGCTAGCGCAGCCGCTCGCCAGGAAAATCGAGAGAAGGAAAATCGAGGCAAGTTTTTTCATGTATCCACCCATTGCGGCAAACCTTTCGGTTGCAGCCGCAAACCGCTGCATCATCGGTACCGATGGGACGGGTGCTGGAGGGATATGATCATTTCGGGCTCTTCTCTTCGAGATCTGCAAGGAGACTGTCAGCCATCTCTTTCCCGAGCCTTTCCACTGCCTTTCCCATGGCCGCCACCATCGCATCGTAGTCCTTCCCGCCCACTTTTTCGCGTATCGTCGACTCCCGCGCAATGAGTATATTTTCCTGATTGTCCTTCTTGATTATCAATGCCCAGGCTGCGTTCAGCACAACGGTCTCGTCGAGCATACCGTCAAAACGGTCAATACTGAACGGGATTCGGTAGACTGTTTTGGCATCGATCAGTTCGGTTGACCTCCATGGCACCACGGAAATCCCCTTGCCTACAAGAAGATCCGAAAGATCGTTCACCAACAGCCGGATGATCTCGTCATCCAGGTTTCCTCCCCAGCGTTCGAATTCTGCGATTTCAATCCCGTTCCGGCCGTTGCGGGTGACAATCTGACGCCGATCCAGATACGACGGGATGGAGACCGGACCGACCTTCACGATCACATCCACCCCTTTCGCGGCGGAAATGCCGCGGCTTTCCAGCGGGGCAAGGGTGTAGAAGCGGGAACTGGGACTGGTCCCGAAACAGCCGCCAAGTACGGTAATAATACCGATGGAACTAAGCAGGCAGACGATGCGGTTTCTCATGTTCATGTCATTCCCCCTTCGCAGGCTGCTTACCCTTCACAAGGGCTTCAGGATGGAGTTCCAGATAATCGGTAAGGGCGCGGATAGAACGGGCCGCCCCATCGATCTCCTGCAGTGTCTTGCTCAGTTCGAAGCCGATGTTCATGTTCCGGTCGGCGAGTTTATCGTAGGTGGCGATGCCAAGCCTTATCTCTTCCAGTGTGGCATCGGCCTTTTTCAGTGTGTTGTTGAGATTGTCGGCCACCTCTCCGGGCTTCCCATCCTTCAAGGCAAGGGTCTTCTCTGCCTGGGCAAAAGCCCCTCGAACGGCTTCCGATGTATCCCTGACGCTCGCAGCCATGGGCTTTATTTCAGCATCGATATCTCGAACGAGGGCGGTAATTTCCTTCAGAGCAATATTCAGTTCCTTCATGCTCTCAGGAATTTCCGGAGAATTCACTATCTTTTCTATCCCTGCGGTCACCTTCGCCAGTTTGTCGGCGATCTCGGTTATGGGAAGTTTCTCGAGTGTCGCCATCACAACATCCCCCGTGGACGGAATCGTCGGTATCTCAGGATACCGTTTTTCGAGACCCGCAAGCCGGAGGGGCTTCTGCGGATAAAAGTCCACGGCAATGTACAACTGGCCGGTGAGAACACTCTTCATCCTCAACTGCGCCTTGAGACCCTTTTCTACCATTCGCTTGACAAAGGGGTACTTCCTGGTTGCAATAATTTTTTTGTATTCTTCCGGCACGGCAAAACTTTTGGGATTCACCTCGACATAGACGGGAATCACCACGGACAGGGTTTTGGGATCCAATTGCGCCGAAATTTCAGTCACTTCTCCGATCGTCACTCCCCGGAATTCCACCGGAGATCCTACCGAAAGGCCATGCACCGAACCGGAAAAAAACATGACGAATTTCGGCCGTTTCGACATAAACTTCCCCGACCCAAAGACCGCGATGGCGGCAACAGCCAGCACTATGGCACCAAGCACGAAAAGCCCGATGAGTGTTTTGTTTGCCGGTTTAGCCATGGCAATTCTCCCCCTTTATCTATTAAGCGGCGGCTAGCGTCTGGCTGCAAGCTGCAACAAACTATTCATCTCATGCCAGGAAACAGGGGACCGGAGTTTCCCCGGGCTTCAGTTCCGCCCTGGCCTCGCCACGGGTGAGGAAATTCCGGACGGTCGGATGTCCGCACTCTTCCAGCAGTCTCCGGGGATGCCCCGTTGCAATCATTGTCTTTTCCGTTGCGTCGATAAAAACCGAATTGTTGCCAATGGCGAAGATGCTCGAAAGTTCGTGGGTAACCACAACTACCGTGGTCCCGAGACTCTCCGACAACTCAAGGATCAGGTCGTCCAGCAGCCGTGCACTGACAGGATCAAGCCCCGCCGAGGGCTCATCGAAGAACAGAATTTCCGGATCGAGGGCCATGGCCCGGGCGATGCCGGCGCGCTTTTTCATGCCGCCGCTGATCTCGGACGGATAGTAGTCCTCGAAGCCCGCGAGCCCAACCAGGGCAAGCTTCAGCGACGCGATCTCCCGGATCTGCCCGGCATTCAGGCTCGTATAGAGTTCGATGGGCAGAGCGATATTCTCCACGAGGGTCAATGAACTCCACAGGGCCCCACTCTGGTACATGATGCCAAGGCGGCGCATCATCCTGTCCCGTTCATCCGGTTCCGCCTCCCAAAAATTCATGGAACCGTAGAAGACCTGTCCCTTGGCAGGCGCCTTCAGACCGCACAGGTGCCTCATCAGGGTGCTTTTACCGCAGCCGCTTCCCCCCATGATGATGAAGACATCGCCCCGGTTCACGGTGAATGTAAGGTCCCGCTGCAGTACGTAGCTGCCGTATGCCATGGTAAGGTCCCGGACTATGATGTGTGCTTCGGGAGTATTCATCCATAAATCCTCTTCAGTGTCATATCCCCAGAATATTGCATATTACAGTGATAATCGCCGTAGCCACGACTATGCTGACGATCCCGGTCACGACCGCGGAGGTTGTGGCATCCCCCACCGCCGAAGCGCTCCTCCCGCATTGCATCCCCCGCATGCATCCGGAAATTGCAATCAGGATCCCATACACAAATCCCGAGAAAATCCCGATCCAGAAATTGGTCAGGCTGACAGCCTTCTTCGTCTCGTTGTAGTATTCCACGATGTTCAGGTCGAGGCCGAACACACCCACGATAAGCCCACCCATGATACCCATGAAGTCGGCATATACAGTGAGAAGGGGCATTATGATGCACAGGGCGATCATGCGTGGAAGAACCAGGAAGTCGATGGGAGAAACGCCGGTCGTCTGCAGGGCGTCGATTTCCTCATTGACCTGCATGGTGCCGATGGTTGCGGCAAAGGAGGCTCCGGTACGACCGGACATGATGATACCGGTCATGATGGCGCCCATGGCCCGTGTCATCCCGATCCCGACCAGGTCGGCGACGAAGATCTGGGCGCCGAACAGTTTCAACTGGATTGCCCCGACAAACGCGAGGATCAGGCCAACCAGCAGGCTGATGAGAGAGACAATGGGCAACGCCTCCGCACTGCACTCCTGGATGACGAGCATCAAGTCGGAACCCCGAAAGCGGGATTTCCCGGTGAACAGCCGCACGAAGGCAACGCAAGTCTCGCCGATGAAGGTCAGCATTTCCAGCACCGAATGCCAAAAACTGACAGCGGATTCTCCGATTCGTGCAAGGAAAGGGGCGCGCTCGGTTCCCCGGCGTGCCCCTTTCCGCTCGGGCACTGCAGTGGCCAGGTCCAGGAGCCTGTTGACACCTGAGGGAAGTCCTTCCCTGTCCATGGGAACATCACAGCCCGAACACTGGCCCACAACCTTGACCAGAAAGCTCAAGAGGCCGCTGTCCCACCCCGTGAGGTTCCCGGTTTCGAAGCTCACGCGGGATATCCGCGGAGAAGCTTCGATTTCGTTCCTCACCAGGTCCGGAGAAGGGAGGGAGTTTGCCAACTTCCATTCCCCGCTTAGAGCAACCTGGAGCGTACCGTCAGGGGTCTTATGTATCTGCAGTTCACCCTGTGCCATGTGTGTCTCTCTTTTACATCAAATCCGACCGAGGTTATTCCGGCTTCACACAGCCCGAAGCGCCGCGTTGCGTACAAAGCACAAAAGCGACCCTCTTTGCCCAGTACTGCAGGGCGGAATCCGCGTTGTACCAGGTATCCCATATACCCTTCACTTCCTTGCCTCCAACGCGCCTGTCAACAGCCGCAAAAAGCAGATCGCCGTTCATTGCATCGGTACCCTTGATCTCACCGGTGATCTCGCCGACCCCTGATGCTTTGCCGGTGGCGCCATATTTTATCAATGAAAGCCCCATGCCGATGGGCATAACAGTCGACATGAGATTGCGGACCGGCTTCGAACTGTCGGCATCAACAATGGCGAGCTGTATCCTCATCGTACCCGGTTCCGCTGCCTGGACGATCTGGTAGTCCTTCTCAAGATCTTTCGTCAGGTAGACGTAGGCATTGTTGGCAAGTTTCTGGTAGTTTTCCTGGTCTTTCGGGTCAAGTTCCCCGTCTTTTGCGATCAATACCGGGTCAATCATGATCTTCGTGTACTGCTTGATGTCGACACCCGGCTTGACGTAACGGTACAGAGCCTCCCCCTCGGCGCCTTTCTGCAGAATCGATGGGTTTACAAGCACAGCCTGCTGTACCTCCACCTTCCGTGCCTGTTGACTCGCGACGCAGCCGCTGAGCAGCATGGTGAGGACTACGATTGACAATAATGTAAAAGCTGTAGTGATCTTTTTCATGGTGTTGCCTCCTGTTCGATTTTTTCCTGTTACCAGATTCCTAATCGCTCTGCGAAAACCCTCCCCGCTCTATCAAGCAATGACACAGATAACCGTTGATCCCCTGGGGGACACCTCATCAGTCGCATTTTCCCTTGCACCTGTCCGCCGGCTTCTCCACGGAGATTGCCAGGGCCTGCGTGTAGGTGATCACCACCTCGTCTCCCGCATTAACGTTCTCCAGGTTTTTCGGGTCGGCCACCTTTACCGTGACAGACTTCCCGTCCGGTCCCTTCAGTACAGCCGTTTGATTTTTCTTGTCTGTCGATTGGACCGTTGCCGTAACGGTTGTCTGCCTTGTGGCCAGACCGCCAGGTTTTTCTCCCGGTTTTGCCGTAGCCAGAAGCTTCGTATCGCCGGTGACGGACGGAACCTCGCCCGGCTTGTAGACATTGACGGCGACCGATTGGTAATAGGCTACTTCCACCACGTCGCCGACTTTTACCTGGGGCAGGTTTCTCGCTTGTTCCCCGACGATTATATCGAAGATGTTGCCTTCTTCACCCTTCAGCGTTACGATCCTGTTTTTCAGGTCGATGGCCATAACAGTGGCCGTTGCTGTCACCACCGACTCCTTCGTAACAGAAGGTTTCTGATCTTTGGCCTTTCCAGAGGAGCCATACTCCCCGGCCAGAGCGCTTGTCCCCATTGACAGCACAAGTGTGATTACAGCAAAAATTGATGCGCAGTACGTCATTGTGTTTCTCCTTTCTTGTGATGAATACATTTTTTCCTCTCAACCTCGGGCGCACCCGACTCCGGTTCGCTTACCCGCATTCGCCGGTGACCTTCCCCATAAGTTGTCGGCATATCCAATTAAAATCCTTTATCATTAGAACTGCCATACTACCCAAACCTGCAAGCCGGCAAAAATTGGCTTCTGCAGAGACGACTCACTGGCTTGGGTTTCGTATGGCGTCAATCAGTTCTATCCCCTTCATGGTCGCAACCTCGTAGAAACATACTTCAGGCTCTTTCTGCGATAACTCCATCGCGCCAAGAACCCTGTCATAGAGAGCGGACCGTATGTGGCGGATAAAAACTTCCCACGACTGCCAGTGCTCAAAATACACTATTGTCCTTTCATCTCCATTTTCCTCGCAAATATGGCAGTCGAGGCAACCGTTTATTGCCTGCGTCGGCCCCTTGACCGAGTGCAGGATGTCGAGAAGTTCCTTGCGTTTCCCGGGCATTGGAAAAATTTTGATTATTGACAATATCCTCATAAGCAAGAACTATCCGAGAATTATGCCAAAATGAAAATAAAAACACGAGTGGCGATAAGTGACTGTAATGTTTATAATTGGCAAGAACTGTAGAGCCGGTGGAAATAGTGGAAACGGACGAAATATCGGCTTCAGGATGATATATCGCCCTTGTTGTTGGAAACGATTATGCCCAGTTTCTGAATTCTCGAATACAGAGTCGAGGGGTTCATGCCGAGTATCTGTGCTGCGCCTCCGTCACCCTTTATGCGTCCACCCGTATGTCTGAGAACTTCATTGATGTGCTTTACCTCGACCTCCTGAAGCGTCATTGAGCCGGAAACATCTTTTCTGGCATTAGCGGGCAATCGCAGCTGCAGCGTGCTGGAGTTGCTCATAATGACTGCATGCTCGATGACATTACGCAATTCACGAATGTTTCCCGGCCAGTCATAACGCAGCAGAGACTCCATGTCCCGTTTGGAGATCATGGTGATCTTTTTGCCCATTTTTTCCCCGAATTCATTGACGAAGGTCCACACAAGCATGGGTATGTCGTTCAGCCTCTCGCGCAGCGGCGGCACGACAATCGGAAAGACATTCAGGCGATAATAGAGATCTTGCCGAAAATTGCCTTTCTTCACTTCTTCTTCCAGGTTACGGTTCGTAGCGGATATGACCCGCACACGAACCTGGATGGTTCTCGGGCTGCCTAATCGCTCAAACTGTCCCTCCTGCAGGATCCTCAACAATTTGGCCTGCAGGTCCAGGGGCAACTCGGCGATTTCGTCGAGGAAAATCGAAGACCCGTCAGCCAGCTCGAACCGCCCTATCTGTCGCGACAGGGCACCGGTATAAGCCCCCTTCTCCCGGCCGAACAATTCACTTTCCACAAGGGACGCCGGCAGAGAGGCGCAGTTGACCTTTACCATGACCTTGTCGCTGTGCTGACTCAGAGAATGTACTGCACGGGCTATCAGTTCCTTGCCGGTACCCGTCTCTCCGCAGATGAGCACGGTGGATTCGGTCGGCGCAACCTGTTCAACGAGGGTAAGGACTCGCTCAAGCGCCTCACTCTGCCCGATTATCTTTTCGTGGGTCTGGCTCGAATTGACCTCTGAACGGAGATATTCGGCTTCAATCTGTAATTTCTCCTTGAGTGCCTGGACCTCTTCGCAGGATTTTCTCATTCTTTCTTCCGCTTCCTTGCGCAGAAAAGCATTTACAAAGATTTCCCCCAGCAGGCGCAACCGGGGGACGAATTGTTCTTGCCAGGTGAATACTTCGTGCACAGTGCGGATGGCGATAAGATAATGAAGGTTGTGATCCAGGAAGACAGGGATTATCAACGCTGACTTCGTACCCAGCATTTGCCAGGATTTCCGGTCCTTCGCCGCCGCATGGGGCAATTCCGCAAGTGAGGCGAACATGAAGTTTTTCCGCTGCTCGCTGATATGTTGGTACAACCATGGAAAGAGGGGTGCCAGGTTGACACCCTCGGGCAAAGGTTTGATATTTTCTGCATGCCATGAGTGGGTGACCCGTGCGATTTTCCTGTCATCGAGCATTTCAATCATCCCGCCATAGTCCCCCTGAAAGAGCTCGACGACTTTTTGCAGAGACTGCTTGATCTCCTGATCAATCATGGCGGCCGTAATTTTTACGAAGCGGGCCGAAAGGTCGACCATCAGCTTCTCGAAGCTCATCTGTTTTTCCAATTCTTCTTCACTGCGTTTACGATCGGTCGTATCGAATGAAACTCCTATCAAACGGTGGGCTGCCCCGGACGTCTTGAAATGCGGGCGCCCATGCGACGTGATCCAGCGGATGGTACCATCGGGGGGTACAATACGGTATTCGATGTTAAGTTCCTCCCCCCCCGTGATTGCGCTCCTGATGGCTTCGGCAACCCGGCTACGATCCCCTGGATGGATACTATTGAGCAAATTTTCAAGATTGCTTTCGACGCCGGCGGCAATATGAAAAAGCTCCCTGTTTTTTTCGGTAGACCAAACTTCATTCGTGTCCGTATCCAGAATCCAGAGGCCCAGATTCGCGCAATCCGTCGCAAGCCTCAAGCGCTTTTCCTGCTCCTGGAGCCTCTCGTTAGCTTTTCTTCGCTCCAGAGTGTTGATGAGAATCTCCCCCAACAGAACCAGCCGCGAGAGATATTGCTCGTCCCAGTTACGCTCTTTATGAAGGTTCTGAATAGAAAAGATATGGCATACCTCGTTCCCCATGAAAAGCGGGAACGCCAGAGCCGACCGGACACCCATCGAGGCCCAGGATTGGCGATCCTTCCCGGCTTCCGGAGGAAGATCCGTCAATTTCGAAAAAATGACTTCCTGCCCATTTTCAACATGTTTTTTATAGGACCAGGGGAAGTGGGTTGCGAGGTTAATGTCCTTCGAGACACGTTCAACCCCGTCGGCAAACCAGGCATGAGTGAGCCGGCAGATTTTTCTGTCGGATTGAACATCCAGAATACCGCAGCGATCTCCTTTGAAAAACTTTCCTACCAGTTCCAGTGAACGTTCGATCTCCTGATCGATTTCGCCCGGACCCAGCTTCACAAATCGCGCCGAAAGATCGGTCAGAAGCGCCTCGAACCGGGATGTCTCAATTTCTTCCTGCCGTCTTCTTTTGCGCTCCAAGGCCCCAGCGAAAACATCGGCCACCAGCTTGAGTCTACGGATGACCTCGTCGGACCAGTTCTTTTCCCGATGCACGCATTCCAGCGTCATGGCCCCCAACATTTTCCCGTCAATTTCCATCGCCAGCGAAACATGTGATTGCGTTCCAGCAGTCTTGAAAAACTTCTTATCCGCCGCCGTGTTCAACGGCAAGTCTTCCATGCTGGGAAGTATGACGTCCCTGCCGTGGAGAATTTGATCGAGAACCCAGGGCGCAGATGGAAACACGGGTGAGACCGATACCGGCCGGCCCCCCTGCGGCACCCATTGATGCGTACAGACCATCCCTGCAGTACCGGGAGAAACCTGGTAAACGGCGCCTCGGTCAAAGCAGAGAAATTCGGCGACACTTCTGATCGCTACCCTGATTTCCGAGTCGATCCGTTCCACCGGAATTTTCACGAATTGAATCATGATATCGGAGATCAACTGGTCAAAGTCGAGAATATTGCTCAGATCATCCCGTTTTGCAGGCAAGATTTTTTCAAGGTAAATTCCTGGACAATTTGTAACTTTCTCCAGGATTTGATCACTTTTTTGCTGCTCAGTTGACTTTGGCATCCGATTCCTTTGGGAAGGGCTTCCCGAACAGGGAATACCCCCGCGTCACCGCTTTCAATGACCATGTATCTCTAATGTAAAATTCTATCAACCCGTTTACTGATTACAAGTCGATATTTCGTACGCGAACGAAAGGCGATATTTCGTCTCACTTTCCAATAATCCAGTCCTGGCCTATCGGCCAGGTGGTAGTAGGCCCTCCCCTAAGCAGGCGGCGTATTTCTTCCTCGTCTCATGTAGGACAGATGATGTGCCAAACCACCCGGAAATGGTTCTCCAACTTATCCGGCGGGGATGGTTACGATCGGTGCGCCCTCTTTGCCTCCGGTCTCGGTCAGGGCAAAGATGAACATCATAAACGAGAAAATCCGTTTCGAGGGATAGTCCCGGTTATCAATGTAAAACCAGTAATCCTGGTAGGGAACCGCGATAAAGGCATTCTCCGGTCTGCCGCGACTGCTGTGGATGCGCAGGAGCGTCACCGGAACCGTGCCGTCGGGTGCCTGCTCGGCCATTGTCGGATTCACGATGCGCCCATCCACATGCTCCCGAGGCACCTCGATGAGGGATGCGAGATCCACCAGGATCTCAAGGACTGACCGGCTCAATATGGCGATCTCCTGGTCGTCTTTGGCAATGGAGCCGTAAACGATATTGAAATTCTGCCCGTCGGGGTTCAACCCGAGGGTTTTACGCACCCACTTTGTGTCTTCGTTAACCTCCTCGCTTACCTTCCCCCGAAAGGCGAGGAGAGTCCCCTCCTTTTCGGTCTTTTTCTCGACCCTCAGCCCGACTGCGCCCGAATCCTGTAACCTGCGCATCCGTTCCAGCAGGGGGTAGAACTCGGGATCGGCGGAGCGGGCGCGTGCTGAGCCGCCAAACCGGTTCCGTACACCGTTGATGGAGTGAACGCAGAGTCGCAGGACCAGGTCCACGGGGTATCCCGCCTGGATAAGGCTGAGGACGCCCGTTGGCGGAACCGGGGCCATGAGACTGCGTGCAAATTTCTCACCCATAACCGGCGAATAGGTGATGGTGGGCCGGTCTATGTAGCGGGCGACTGCTCCCGCCGACTGGGAATTTGTGGAGCTGCCCACAATAGGGCTGGCCCAGTTAAACCGCAGATCAATCGCGCTTTCAATCGAGTACTGGTTTATTACTGATGCGACGTCAAGGAAAACCGGGGCATCGCCATAGCGAATCTTAACCATGTTGAAGAGCATTTGCTGTTTCCATGAGTCCGAGATTGCCGCGGTATAGTCGAACCTGTCCCGCGCCACCGTTGTCGGGCCGATGGCGCAGCCTGAGAGAGTGAGCGCCGAGATGCAAATCAGGAACAGTGCTTTCATAGATTCTCCTAGATTGAGGCTTGTTATCGCCTCATGAAATATTTTCACCTCAGACCGGCTGCGATGGAAGCTGCGCCCAGAAGGGCGGCGTGTTCGTTCATGATCACCCGGAGCGGAGTCGACTCCACCAGCGGCGACAGGCGGCCTTTCCTTAGATAGGCATCCACCACGACTCCCTCACGGAGCTTCCCGATCAGCTTCGGCGGGATTCCTCCGCCCAGATACAGTCCGCCGGTGCTCAGGTACGTAAGCACGACATCGCCGGCCCGGGACCCGAGCAACCCGGCAAAGATGTCCAGGGTCCGGACACAGATCGGGAACCGTCCTGCCAGCCCATGCCCGGTAATGACGGCTGCCGGATGGTGGGCGGCTTCGATCTCTTCCCGCAATTGCGCCGGTTCCTCACAGTAGGACCTGTCACGCAGGAAGGAATAGATGTTGACCAGCCCCGGGCCGCTCAGGACGCGTTCGATACTCACCCGGGACCTGAACCTGTCGAGGAGGTATTTGAGCAGATCGAATTCGAGTTCATCTTTTGGAGCGAATTCCACGTGGCCTCCCTCGGAAGGGAAGTAATGATGGCGTCCATGCTCGTCCAGGCACAGGTATGCCTGACCCAGGCCCGTACCCGGTGCAAGCAGGGCGAAGACCCTGCTTTCGCGGTCCTCTAAGCCGGGATGTAGTTCCGCGATATCTTCCGGCCCCAGGAGTGGTATGGCAGCGGCAGTTGCCACATGGTCGTTCACCAGCCTGAAACTCGGTATCCCCAGATTCCCGGCTAAGGACTTTTCTTCAATCTGCCACGGCAGGTTCGTGGCCCGGATGGTTCCATATACGACGGGACCCGGCATGCCGATACAGGCAGCCTTGATCCGGCCGTGCGACAGGTGCTGCTGCAAAAATCGTCGCAGGATCCCTTCAAGGGAAGGCTCGCACCTGCTGTCGAAATCCGAGACAGCCCGGCACTCTAAAGACCCCCGTTCCCGGCCATGTGTCTGTTCATAGAGTGCCAGCCGGGTCTTGGTTCCACCTGCGTCCCCTGCGAGAATTTTCATTGACGCTACTCCCCTGTCCCTTCAATTTAGCCTTATAAAACCGTAATCGAACGCTGATCAACGCTGAAAAAGCAGGATTAACGCAGATAAAACAAGAAGCTGACACAAAAGGCAAAAATCAGCTTTTGGGTGAATCTTTGGGATTCATAGATTCTTGTTTAATCCGCGTTCATCAGATTTTATCCGCGTGCAAATGCTTTTTTTAAAAGTCTACAGTTAAATCTGGTCCCGCTTCCCCGATTGAGTAAACCCTATGAAAGCAGTTACTCATGCCCCTTACGACTGAGCGCAAACAAATGGAACTGCCACGGCCCGAGTGCGACGAAAAGACCTGATTCCTGGAGTTCACGGCCGTCTCTCTCGTAAACCTCCCCGGAAAGAAGATCGAGAAGTGTCCAGGAATACCCGGCCAGTTTGTTCCAGGGGAGCCGGACCTGTCCCTGTGAATCCTGGTCGGAGAGGTTGACAACCACCAGGTGGCGTTTGTCTCCGTTATGCCAGCACCAGGCAACGAGATTAAGGTAGCTCTGGTTGTCCGGCCATCCCACCCGCTCACAAAGGCGCCACTCGCCACTTCTCAAACCTTCCTTCGCAATGATGCCCAGAAGGTCGTGGTAGAATGCCTGCAGACCCTTGTCAGGCGGCTCGTCGGGACGGCGGCCGAGGAAAACGGGGAGCCTCACCGTGCGCCCCTCGAACTGCCCCTCGTGGAGCAGCAAGGCACCCGGCAGCGTCATTGTTGTAACGGCGGCGGCCCGTTCCTGCTCCGGGGTGAAGGCAGCAGCAGCGCGCGGTTCATCATGGTTCTCGATGAACCTGACCAGCCGCTCCTGGTATGGAAAGTCGGCGCAAAGGTGGAGCCGGATGCTCTCGGCAGAGTCATGTTCCAGCCGGTCATAGAGTTTCTTGTCGTAGCAGAAGTCGAATCCCTGCTGCTGCAGCGCCCACTCCAGGTCCCAGTAGGCTTCGGCCATGAAGAGGAAGCCGGGATGGGCAGCGCGCACGGTATTGATCAACTTCGGCCAGTATTCCTCTTTCGGGCTCTCCCCGGCCCGCTCGCCCCAGGTCCGCTGGAAAATGTCGTTCATGACGAGCATCGCCATGTCGCAGCGCACCCCGTCGCACTGCCCGGCGATTTCGGTGACAGTGTCGATGATCGCTGTGCGGAGTCCCTCATTGAAAGCATTAAGCTGCAGGACATCGGGCCAGGCCGGGAAGAACGGGTCCCTGCCGCAGGCAAACACGCCTCCCCCGGCCGTGATGTACGCCCCCGGATCGCGCACCGAATCACCGTAATCACCCCGGATGAAGTAGTCAGGATGTTTGGAAACCCACGGATGGTCCGGTGCCACATGGTTCGGGACGAAATCGAGCATGAGCCCCATGCCCCGTTTCGCCAGTTCCTTGCGGGCCTTGGCGAGACCTTCCCTTCCCCCCAGGTGTTTATCCACCTCGTACCTGCGGACGCAGTAAGGCGAGCCCACATTGTCCGCCGCGGTGAAGTCGGGGAGTGACCGGCGGAAGTCGTCAAGAAGGCCCTGGTTCCCCATGGCAACGGCGATCCCTGCGGGACTCCGCTCCCAGACCCCCATGAACCAGACAGCGTCAACGTTCAGGTCGGCTATGGCGTCCCATTCTTTCTTCGGAACGGTGGCCAGGGTCACCGGGCTCTTCTTGTTCTTCCCGAGTTCCTGAAGCCAGACCCAGGTATTGATCAAGTAAATGACAGGATATTTGGGCCATGTTATCATCTTATTCCTCCCGTGCGCCCTTGGCGCCCTTCTCGAACGCTGCCTTTTTGCCAAAATCCAGGGCACGCTTGGGATCCAGGAGGCCGAACAGCTGAATGAACTTGGCCACGAGCCCGGTCCAGCCGGTCTGATGGCTGGCGCCGAGCCCGGCGCCGTTGTCGCCGTGGAAGTATTCGTAGAAGAGGATGTGATCGCGCCAGTACGGATCGCTCTGGAATTTCTCCGTGCCGCCGTAGACAGGTCGTCGGCCGTTCTCATCGCGGAGAAAGGTGTTGGTCAGCCGGTCGGCTATCTCCTTGCTCACCTCGAAGAGGTTCATCATCCTCCCAGACCCCGTGGGGCATTCGATTTTGAAGCTGTCGCCGTAGTAGAGGTAGAAGTTCAGTAGCGCCCGGATGATGAGGGCGTTCACCGGCATCCAGACCGGCCCCCGCCAGTTGGAGTTGCCGCCGAACATGCCGGTGTTCGACTCGGCCGGTAGGTAGTCTACCCGGTACTCCTGGCCGTCTACGTGCAAGACGTAGGGGTTCTGCTCGTGGAATTTGGAGAGCGAGCGGATGCCGTAGGGGCCAAGGAACTCGTTCTCATCGAGCATCTTCGTAAGGATCCGGCGGAGCCGCTCTGGGTTGATAAAGGCCATGATTCCCCTCTCGGCCACGCCGAAGTGCCCCGGCCCGGTCGGGTGGATGGACTCCAGGAGTTCTGGTATCCGGCGCAGCCGTTCTTTCATCTGAGCAAACGCCCCCGGGACGCGCTCCCGCTGCCACGCATCGATTACCGTGGTGGCGCACAGGGGGAGGAGCCCCACCATGGATCGCACCTTGAGCCGTGTGGCGCTGCCGTCGGGGAGTTGCAAGATGTCGTAGTAGAAACCGTCCTCCTCATCCCACATGCCGTCCGATCCGGGCCGGTTCATGGCCCTGGCGATATAGTAGAAGTGCTCCATGAACTTCACGACCATGTCCTCGTAGGAGGGGTCATGGACGACGAGCTCCGCTGCGAGCTCCAGCATGTTCTGGCTGAAGAGGGCCACCCACGCCGTGCCGTCCGCCTGCTCCAGGTGGCCGCCGGTGGGCAGCGGGGCGCTGCGGTCGAAGACACCGATGTTGTCGAGGCCGAGAAAGCCCCCTTCGAAGACGTTCTTGCCGAACCGGTCCTTGCGGTTCACCCACCAGGTGAAGTTCAGGAGCAGCTTGTTGAACGCCGACTTGAGGAAATCGACATCCGTCTCGCCGCGCAGGGCCTGCTCGGTGCGGTGCAGGAAGATCGTCGCGAAGGCGTGGACCGGGGGGTTCACGTCACTGAAGTTCCACTCGTAGGCGGGCATCTGGCCGCTGGGGTGCAGGTAGACTCCCTTGAGCATCAATTTCATCTGCTCCTTGGCGAAGTCGGGATCGGCGATGGAGAGCGGCAGCGTGTGGAAGGCCAGGTCCCAGGCAGCATACCAGGGGTACTCCCACTTGTCGGGCATGGAGATGATGTCTTCGTTCAGCATGTGAAACCACTCCGAGTTCCGGGCGTTTCGATATCCGGTATGGAGGGGGTTGGAGTGGTGCTCGTCCAACCAGTTGTCACCGTCGAAGAAGAAGAACTGTTTGCTCCAGAGCATGCCGGCGATGGCCTGGCGCATGACGTTGGCCGCGTCTTCACTCACTGATGGCGGTGTCACCGACCGGTAAAACTCATCGGCTTCACGAAGCCTGTCGGCAAAGACTTCATCGAAATCCTTTCCAAAGGGTTTGCCCTTCCGTTCCTGAGAACTTTTGGAGAGCCGCAGGCGAATCACTGCGGTCTGTCCGGCGCCGACAGTGGCCTGGTAGTGCGCCGCGACCTTGGTCCCCTGTTTGCCGGGACTCACCGCATCCTGCTGACCCAGCACCACGCAGTCGTTGATGCCGTCCTTGACGTAGGGGCTCTCGTTCTTTTGCCCGAAAAGCCGCTCGTGGTTTGTTTCGTTCTCGGTGAAGAGCAGCGGCACATCACCTTCGCAGGAAAGGATGTATTCACCCAGCAGCGGATGAGCCGCCGCGACCTCGCTAGCGCCAGCCGGTCCCTTGATCTGTTTTATGTTAGGTTTCCCAGGAGCTCTGTTGGATTCGGCAATCCACAACGACCAGTCGTTCCGGAACCAGAGCGTCGGCAGGAGATGCAGCTCGGCCGCCTCCGGTCCCCGGTTGATCGCCGTGATCCGCACGAGGATATCCTCGGCATCGTCCTTGGCGTACTCCACGAAGACGTCGAAATAGCGGTCGTCATTGAAGACACCAGTGTCGAGGAGCTCGTACTCCATCTCGTCCCGTGTCCGCCGCCCGTTCGTCTCAACCAGGTCGGCATAAGGGAAGGCCGCATGGGGGTACTTGTAGAGGTACTTCATGTACGAGTGGGTCGGCGTGCTGTCCAGGTAGAAGTAGTACTCCTTCACGTCCTCGCCATGGTTCCCTTCGCTGTTGGTAAGGCCGAAGAGACGCTCCTTCAGGATGGGGTCCTTGCCGTTCCACAGGGCCAGCGCGAAGCAGAGGCGCTGCTTGTCATCGGAAATGCCGGCGATGCCGTCCTCTCCCCAGCGGTAGGCGCGCGAGCGGGC